>JBDLRH010000140.1:0-25812 GCA_039800165.1 Pseudomonadota bacterium | reverse complement strand
TCTTCTTGATGTCCTGAATGCTCATGGTGTGGGCTGCAATGAAGGAGAAAGGAAACGGTCAGACGTGCACCAAGGTGCCCTCATCTTCGCCCAGCACCACGCGCCGCAGCGCGCCGCTTTTGAAGATGGAAAACACCTTGACCGGCAGTTTCTGATCGCGGCACAGAGCGAAGGCGGTGGCGTCCATCACCTCCAGATTGCGGCCCATGGCCTCATCAAAGGTGATGGAGGCGAAACGGGTCGCCGTCGGGTCCTTTTTGGGATCGGCGGTGTAGACCCCGTCGACCTTGGTGGCCTTGAGCACGATCTCGGCACCGATTTCGGCGCCGCGCAGCGCCGCAGCGGTGTCGGTGGTGAAGAAGGGGTTGCCGGTGCCGGCGGCAAACACCACCACCTTGCCTTCTTCGAGGTACTGCAGCGCCTTGGGGCGCACATAGGGCTCGACCACCTGCTCGATGCCGATGGCCGACATCACGCGGGCGGTCAGGCCCTGCTTGTTCATCGTGTCGGCCAGGGCCAGCGCGTTCATCACCGTGGCCAGCATGCCCATGTAGTCGGCCGTCGCGCGGTCCATGCCGACCGAGCCGCCTGCCACGCCGCGGAAGATGTTGCCCCCGCCGATGACCACCGCGACCTGCACCCCCAGGCCCACCACCTCGGCCACCTCTTCAACGATGCGCACGATGGTGGCGCGGTTGATACCGAAGGCGTCGTCGCCCATGAGCGCTTCGCCCGACAGCTTCAGAAGGATGCGCTGGTGGGCAGGCTGGGGCTGTGGCATGCGTGCGGCTCCTGGAAAAACGTGTCGAGTGTAGCGGCGCGGCGCTGCCCCCGGCAGTCGCCGCTGGTACGCGGGCCACCCCGGGGGTGGCCGGGGCCGCTCAGGCGGCCTTGGCGGCGGCGACCTGCGCGGCCACCTCGGCAGCGAAGTCGTCGACCTTCTTCTCGATGCCCTCGCCCACCACGTACAGGGTGAACGCCTTCACGTTGGTGCCGCCGGCCTTGAGCATCTGCTCGACCGTCTGCTTGTCGTTCTTCACGAACGGCTGGTTGAACAGCGACACCTCCTTGAGGTACTTCTGCACCGAGCCTTCGATCATCTTGGCAGCGATGTCGGCCGGCTTGCCGGATTCAGCCGCCTTGGCGGTGGCCACCGAGCGCTCTTTCTCGATCAGCTCGGCCGGCACGTCGGCGCTGGTCAGCGCCACCGGCTTCATGGCGGCCACGTGCATCGCGACGTCCTTGGCGGCGACTTCGTCACCGTCGAACTCGACCACCACGCCGATGCGGGTGCCGTGCAGGTACGAGGCGAGCTTGGCGCCCGAGGCAAAGCGCTTGAAGCGGCGGAACGACATGTTCTCGCCGATCTTGCCGATCAGGCCCTTGCGCACGTCTTCCAGCGTCGGGCCGAAGCCGTCCTGGCTGTAGGCAAGCGCACCGAGCGCGGCCACGTCGGCCGGGTTGTGCTTGGCCACCAGCTGCGCCGCGGCCTTGGCCAGGGCGATGAAGCTGTCGTTCTTGGTGACGAAGTCGGTCTCGCAGTTGACTTCGATCAGGGCGCCGGTGCTGCCCTCGATGTGCGCGGCCACCACGCCTTCGGCGGTGATGCGTGCGGCGGCCTTGCCGGCCTTGTTGCCCAGCTTGACGCGCAGGATCTCCTCGGCCTTGTCCATGTTGCCGTCGGCCTCGGTGAGGGCCTTCTTGCACTCCATCATGGGGGCGTCGGTCTTGGCGCGCAGCTCGGCGACCATGCTTGCGGTGATTGCAGCCATTGTGTGCTCCGTCAGTTCAATGAATCTCGGTGAAACCAGTGGCCGGGCCTGCCCGCAGGCGCCCGGCTGCAAAAAAGGGGCTGACACAGCCCCTTTGCGATCGCGTCGGCACGCGCCCTCAGGCGGCGTTGCCTTCCTCGACCTCGACGAACTCGTCGCCGCCGGCCACGGCCTTGACCACGTCGGTGACCGCATTGGCGCGGCCCTCGAGGATGGCGTCGGCGATGCCGCGGGCGTACAGCGTGACCGCCTTGGCCGAGTCATCGTTGCCGGGGATCACGTAGTCGATGCCCTCGGGCGAGTGGTTGGAGTCCACCACGCCCACCAGCGGGATGCCCAGCTTTTGGGCTTCGGCCACGGCGATCTTGTGGAAGCCCACATCGATCACGAAGATCGCGTCGGGCAGCGTGTTCATGTCCTGGATGCCGCCGATGTCCTTTTCCAGCTTCTCGATCTCGCGCTGGAACATCAGCTGCTCTTTCTTGCTCATCGCGTCCAGGCCGGCTTCCTGCTGCGCCTTCATGTCCTTCAGGCGCTTGATGGAGGTCTTGACCGTCTTGAAGTTGGTCAGCATGCCGCCCAGCCAGCGCTGGTCAACGTAGGGCACGCCGGCGCGCTGCGCCTCGGCCGCCACGATCTCGCGCGCCTGGCGCTTGGTGCCCACCATCAGGATCGTGCCGCGGTTGGCTGCAAGCTGTTTGACGAACTTGGTCGCCTCCTGGAACATCGGAAGCGATTTTTCCAGGTTGATGATGTGGATCTTGTTGCGATGGCCAAAAATGAAGGGGGCCATCTTGGGGTTCCAGAAGCGCGTCTGGTGTCCGAAGTGGACGCCGGCTTCCAGCATCTGACGCATGGTGGTCATGAGAGCTCCAAAGGTTGGGTCTGAAATCCAGTCCGAATCTCGGCAGGCTCGGGGCCTGCGTCGACACCTTGGTGGACTGGTTTGCGATTGGTCTTGCGTCTGCGGGCCCGCAAAGGCGGGCACTAAGCTCAGCAAAACCGGTAGAGTGTAACACGTCCGGGTTGCGCTGCCTCCCCGCCCCCTGCACCGGCCCGTCCTGCTCCCTGAGCCTTTCCTTCAGCCTTGAAGCCCATGCCCGTCCGCCTTCCCGAGATCACCCGCCTTGACCTGGTCGCCGCCCGTGAACGCCTCGCCAGCGGCCAGATGCGTGCCGAAGCCCTGATGGAGCAATGCATCGACGCGGCGCGCGGCCCGGCCTGCGCCCATGCCTTTGTGCGCAGCGACCTGGCGGCCGCGCTGGACGCCGCCCGTGCAGTGGACCGCGCCCGGCAGGCCGATCCATCGGCCATGCAGCGCCAGCCCCTGGCCGCCCTGGCCGTCTCGATCAAGGACCTGTTCGATGTCGCAGGCCAGGTCAGCGCCGCCGGCTCCACCGTGCTGGCCGATGCGCCCGCGGCCACGGAAGACGGCGCGGCGGTGGCCCGACTGCGCGCTGCCGGCGGCATTTCGCTGGGCCGCACCCACATGGTGGAGTTCGCGTATTCGGGCGTGGGCACCAACCCGCACTTCGCCACGCCTGCCTGCGTGGGCGATGCCACCACCCCGCGCGTGCCGGGCGGGTCGTCCTCCGGCGCGGGGGTGTCGGTGGCCAGCGGCGCGGCCTTTGTGGGCCTGGGCTCGGACACCGGTGGCTCGATCCGCATTCCGGCCGCGCTCAACGGCATCGTCGGCTTCAAGTGCACCGCGGCCGCCGTGCCCACCACCGGCAGCGTGCCGTTGTCGCCGACGCTCGACACCGCCTGTGCGCTGACGCGCAGCGTGCGCGACGCGATCGTGGCGCACGAGGTGCTGTCCGCGCGACCGGTCGTGCGCAGCGCCGCGCCCGTGGCCAGCTACCGCCTGGCGGTCGCACGCAGCGTCATGCTCGACGGCCTGGAGCCTGCCGTGGCCCGCGCGTTTGAACGTGCGCTGTCGCGCCTGGCGGCGTGCGGTGCGCAGATCACCGAGATCGAGCTGACCGAACTGCGCGACCTGGCACCGATGCTTGCCACCGGCGGCTTCGTCGCCAGCGAAAGCTACCAGTGGCACCGCGAGCTGATCGCCCGGCGCGGCGACGGCTACGACCCCCGCGTGCGCGCCCGCATCGAGCGCGGTGCGGCGATGAAAGCCTGGGAATACCTGCAGCTGGTGCACGACCGGCGACGGTGGATCGCGCGCGTGACGCAGTCCCTGCAAGGCTTTGATGCGGTGCTGTCGCCCACGGTGCCCATCATCGCGCCGCCGATTGCGCAGGTGGCACCGGGCGCCGAGCGCGACGACGCGTTTTATCGCGTCAATGCACTGTTGCTGCGCAACACCACCGTGGTCAACAGTTTCGATGGCTGCGCAATCTCGATTCCTTGCCACGCAGCCGACGAACTGCCGGTCGGCCTGATGATCTGGAGCGGCGCGTGGCGCGACGACACCGTGCTCAACATTGCGCTGCAGGCTGAAGCGGCGCTGCGTGCCGAGGCTGCGCCCCGGTGATGCCGCGACCTGGCTTGGCGGACACCGGGCGCTTGACGCAGACCGCGCGGACGGCGCGCGTGATGTACCCGACGCGCCTGACCGACACCACCGGCCTGCATCACCCCGGGGCGGGTACGCAAGCCGATGCGCTTGCGCAAGGCGCAGCCGGCATCCTGCCGCTGCACGGCGTGGCCGCCTCCCGCGCGCTGGAGCAGGCGATGGCCGCCGCCCTGCCCCCGCACACGCTGATGCAGCGCGCCGGCCTGTCGGTGGCGCGACTGGCCATGGCGCTGGCGCCCCATGCCCGCACGGTCTGGGTGGCCTGCGGGCCGGGCAACAACGGCGGCGATGGCCTGGAAGCGGCAGCCCATCTGCAGCGCTGGGGCCGCCGCGTGGTGGTGACCTGGTTGGGCTCGCCCGAGGCCGCGCCACCCGATGCACGCAACGCCTGGCAGCGCGCCACGGATGCGGGCGTGGCGTTCGCAGAGCCTGGCGCCCCCGCGCCGCCACTCGACGCCAACGATCTGGCCATCGATGCGCTGCTGGGCCTGGGCGCCCGGCCTGGTGCACTGGGCGGCTGGCTCGATGCCTTGAGCCGCACCGAAGCGCAGCTGCTGTGCGTGGACCTGCCCACCGGGCTGGATGCGGACACCGGTCAGCCGCTACCGGCGGCGGCGCGATGCGATCAGGAGGCCGCACCCTGGTGGGCCGCGCACGACGCAGCGCGACGCCACACGCTGAGCCTGCTGACCTTGAAGCCCGGGCTCTTCACGGCACACGGCCGCGACGCCTGCGGCTCGATCTGGTTCGACGACCTCGGCGCGGCCGACCATGCGGACGAAGCAGACGGCAGCGCCACCGCGTGGCTTGCCTTGCCGCAGCCCGGCGATGGGGGTGCATTCGACGACGTATCCCGCACGGCACCCCAAGTGGCAACAGCCTTGCGCCAGCGCATGGTGCCCGCCCGGGCACATGCCTCGCACAAGGGCAGTCACGGCGATGTCGCCGTCGTTGGCGGTGCGCCGGGCATGCGCGGCGCGGCGGTGCTGGCTGCCACCGCGGCCTTGCATGGCGGGGCGGGCCGGGTGTTTGTGCAGTTTCTTGAGCCCGCCGAAGTTCCCGCTGTACCACAGGCGCCTTCAGCACACGCTCCTTCATCACACCCCCCTGCACTGCCGCCCGACCTGATGGTGCGCGACTGGAGCGGCCAGCCCGCCGCCGACACCGTGGCCTGCGGCTGTGGCGGTGGTGATGCGGTGCGCGCAGCGCTGCCGGTGCTGTTGTCGCGCACGCCGAGGCTGGTGCTCGATGCCGATGCGCTGAACGCCATCGCCGACGATGCGTCGCTGCAGGCGCTGCTGCGGGCCCGCGCGGGTCGCAGCGGCTTTGCCACGGTGCTGACACCGCACCCGCTGGAGGCGGCGCGCCTGCTGGGGGCCAATGGCGCGGCAGCGATTCAGGCCGACCGGTTGACGGCCGCGCAAGCGCTGGCGCAGCGCTTTGCCGCCTGTGTGGTGCTCAAGGGTTCGGGCAGCGTGATCGCCGCGCCGCAGTGCCCGACGCGCATCAATGCCAGCGGCAATGCCCGACTGGCGATCGCCGGCACCGGTGATGTGCTGGCAGGCCTGATCGCCGCGCGGCTGGCGCAGATGGCGCGGATGGCGTCACCCGAGCCCGGTTCTGTGGATGGCGCCGCGCGTGGCGCCAGGGCAACTTTCAACGCCGCTTTCGACACCGCTTTCGATGCCGCATTCAATGCCGCATGTACCGCCGTGTGGCAGCACGGCTGGGCCGCGGAAACCGCGCCGCCCGAGCCGACCCTCACCGCATCGCTGCTGGCCCTGCGCCTGCAGGCCTGACCCTCGCTGCAGTCGCCCGCGGCAACAGACGCTCAGCCGCGCCCGACGAAGGGCATGTTGGTTGCCATCACCGTGTGGAACAGCACATTGGCTTCCAGCGGCAGGTTGGCCATGTACAGCACCGACTGGCCGACCACGTTCACATCCATCAGCGGCTCCACCGCAATCTCTCCGTTGGCCTGCGGCACGCCCTTGGCCATGCGCATTGCCATCTCGGTGGCGGCGTTGCCCACGTCCACCTGGCCCACCGCGATGCGGTACTTGCGGCCGTCCAGCGATGCGGTCTTGGTCAGGCCGCTCACCGCATGCTTGGTGGCGGTGTAGGCAATCGAGTTCGGCCGCGGCGCGTGCGCCGAGATCGAGCCGTTGTTGATGATGCGGCCGCCCTGCGGGTTCTGCGCCTTCATCACGCGAAAGGCCTGCTGGATGCAATAGAACATGCCATTGAGGTTGATGTCCACGACACGCTTCCAGTCGTCGATCGACAGCTCCTCCAGCGGCACGCCCGGCGCATTGACGCCGGCGTTGTTGAACAGCAGGTCCACGCGGCCGAAGTGCGCGACCGCGGCGTCGAACAGCGCCTTGCACGAGGCCGGATCGGCCACATCGGTCGGGCACACCCGCACCGACGCCGATGCACCGCACGCCTGCGCCACCTCATGGAGGGGCTCGGCGCGCCGGCCGGCCAGCACCAGTTGCCAACCGTTGCCTGCCAGCGCGAGTGCCGCTGCGCGGCCGATGCCGGTGCCCGCACCGGTGATGACCGCCACGCGGCCGCTGGAAGAAGAACCCATCAATTCACCTCGTTGATTTGAAAAAGCGTGGCGTCATCACCAGGGCATCACAGTCGCCGCATCACAGTCGCCGCATCAGCGCCGTGACTTGCGCCCCTTGGCGGCCTTGCCACCGGACGACTTCGACGCGCCCTGACCTTTCAGCCCTTTCGTTCCTTTGGGTCCGTTTGTTCCTTTCGGCCCCTTCATCCCCTTCGCACCCGCAGGGGCACCGGCAGCGTCCGACGCCTTGCCCGACTTGGCCACCTTGCCCTGCACCGATGCACGCGCGCCCCGCACCTTGCCGCCCGCCTGCTCGGCAGACCTGGACCGCGGCGCCGCCAGGCCCTTGTCGCGCAGCGCGCGGCTGAGCAGTTCTTCGCCCTCGCGCACCAGGCGGAAGTCGATCTTGCGGCCGTCCAGGTCGACCCGGCTGACCTGCACCCGCACCCGCGTGCCGATGGCGTAGCGGATGCCGGTACGTTCGCCGCGCAGCTCCTGGCGCGCCTCGTCGAACTTGAAGTACTCGCCACCCAGTTCGGTGATGTGCACCAGGCCCTCGACGTACATCTCGTCGAGCGTGACGAAGATGCCGAAGGTGGTGGCTGCGCTGACCACGCCCGAATACTCCTCGCCCAGGTGTTCGCGCATGTACTTGCACTTGAGCCACGCCTCGACATCGCGGCTGGCCTCGTCGGCGCGCCGCTCGTTGGCGCTGCAGTGCAGGCCTGCGGCCTCCCAGGCCTGCTGGTCGCGCGGGCTCATCGTCTTGCGCACGCGCTGCTGCGGCTCGCGCACGCGGCTGGCCAGGCGCCGCGCCAGCTTCTCGTGCGCCTCGCCCGGCGTGGGCAGCGCCGGCAGCTCGTAGCGCTGCTTGGCCAGGATGGCCTTGATCACCCGGTGCACCAGCAGGTCCGGGTAGCGGCGGATCGGGCTGGTGAAGTGGGTGTAGGCCTCGTAGGCCAGACCAAAGTGGCCGCTGTTGATCGGCGTGTAGATCGCCTGCTGCATCGAGCGCAGCAGCATGGTGTGGATCTGCTGCGCATCGGGCCGCTCTTTCGTCGCCTCGGCAATGCGCTGGAACTCGGCGGGCAGCGGCTCCTCGCTGATGGACAGACCCACACCCATGGCCTTGAGGTAGTTGCGCAGGATGTCCTTCTTCTCGGGTGTGGGGCCCTCGTGCACCCGGAACAGCCCCGGGTGCGCCGCCTGCGCAATGAAGTCGGCCGCGCACACGTTAGCCGCCAGCATCGCCTCTTCGATCAGGCGGTGCGCCTCGTTACGCACGCGCGGCACGATGCGCTCGATGCGCCCGTTCTCGTCGCAGACGATCTGCGTCTCGGTGGTCTCGAAGTCCACGGCGCCGCGTGCGTTGCGCGTCTTGAGCAGCGCACGATAGACGTCGTGCAGGTTCAGCAGGTCGCTCACCCGGTCCTTGCGGCGGGTGGCCTCGGGGCCGCGGGTGTTGGCCAGGATCGCCGCCACCTCGGTGTAGGTGAAGCGCGCGTGGCTGTGCATCACCGCCGGGTAGAACTGGTAGGCATGGATCTCGCCGGCCGCGGTGATCAGCATGTCGGCCACCATGCACAGCCGCTCGACCTCGGGGTTGAGCGAGCACAGGCCGTTGGACAGCTTCTCGGGCAGCATCGGGATCACCCGCCGCGGGAAGTACACGCTGGTGGCGCGGTCGTAGGCGTCCACATCGATCGGGCTTCCGGTCTCCACATAGTGGCTCACGTCGGCAATCGCCACCAGAAGGCGCCATCCCTTGCCGCGGCCCACGCGGGCCGGCTCGCAATACACCGCGTCGTCAAAGTCGCGCGCGTCCTCGCCGTCAATCGTCACCAGCGCCACGTCGGTCAGGTCGACCCGGTGGCGCTTGTCCTGCGGCCGCACCTTGTCGGGCAGGCTGCGGGCCAATGCAATACAGCCGTCCGAGAACTCATGCGGCACGCCGTACTTGCGCACCGCAATTTCGATTTCCATGCCCGGGTCGTCGATCTCGCCCAGCACTTCCTTGACGCGGCCCACCGGCTGGCCGTACAGGCTGGGCGGCTCGGTCAGTTCCACCACCACCACCTGGCCCGGCTTGGCCTGGCCGATGGCGGCCTTGGGGATCAGCACATCCTGGCCGTAGCGCTTGTCTTCGGGCGCTACCAGCCACACGCCGCTTTCGTGCAGCAGCCGGCCGATGATGGGTTGCGGCGGCCGCTCGACGATCTCGACCACACGGCCTTCGGGGCGGCCGCGGCGGTCTTGCCGCACCACCCGCACCTTGACGCGGTCGCGGTGCAGCACCGCGCGCATCTCGTTGGGCGGCAGGTAGATGTCTGAGTCGCCGTCGTCGCGCACGACAAAGCCGTGGCCATCGCGATGGCCCTGCACCGTGCCCTCGATCTCGTCGAGCAGTCCGGCGGTGCGGGGTTGGGGGATTGGAGTTTTGATATACTTCTCGCTTCTGAAATTCGATGCCGGCTGCGCAAGCAGTCAGCGGGCCCAGGTGGCGGAATTGGTAGACGCACTAGTTTCAGGTACTAGCGGGTAACACCGTGGAGGTTCGAGTCCTCTCCTGGGCACCAGACGATGATAAGCCAGCACACGCTGGCTTTTTTGTTGTCTGCCGCGCTGTTGCCACCAACCATCACACCGGCAGGCCCACCAGGTCGTGGCCGTCCACGCCGACGATGCGCGCGCGGGTGAACTCCCCCACCTTCAGGGTCTTGCTGATCTTCTCGGGCGGCAGCAGGCGCACCGTGCCGTCGATTTCTGGCGCATCGGCATAGCTGCGCCCCACCCCGCCCTTGCGGCCGAGCGCCGGCGCCGAATCCACCAGCACCTGCATGGTGGCGCCGACGCGGCGCGCCAGCCGCTGCACCGACACCGCTTCGGCCACCTGCATGAAGCGCGCCCGGCGCTCTTCGCGCAACTCGATCGGCAGCATGCCGGGCAGATCGTTGGCGGCCGCACCGTCGACCGCGCTGTAGGCAAAGCAGCCCGCATGGTCGATCTGCGCCTCGCGCACGAAGGCCAGCAGGTCTTCGAACTCGGCCTCGGTCTCGCCGGGAAAACCGGCGATGAAGGTGCTGCGGATGACGATCTCGGGGCAAATCTCGCGCCAGCGCGCGATGCGCTCGAGGTTGCGCTCGCCGCTGGCGGGCCGCTTCATGCGGCGCAGCACATCGGAGTGGCTGTGCTGGAACGGAACGTCCAGGTACGGCAGCACCCGGCCACTGGCCATCAGCGGGATCACCTCATCCACATGTGGGTACGGATAGACGTAGTGCAAGCGCACCCAGGCGCCGTGCGGTTCGGCCAGCTCGCCGAGCGCCTGCACCAGCTCGAGCATGCGCGTCTTCACCGGCTTGCCGCCCCAGAAGCCGGTGCGGTACTTCACATCCACGCCATACGCCGAGGTGTCCTGGCTGATCACCAGCAGTTCCTTCACGCCGCCTTCGAACAGCGCACGCGCCTCCTTGAGCACATCGCCGATCGGCCGCGACACCAGGTCGCCGCGCATGCTGGGGATGATGCAGAAGGTGCAGCGGTGGTTGCAGCCCTCGCTGATCTTCAGGTACGCGTAGTGGCGCGGCGTGAGCTTGAGGCCCGCCTCGCCAAAGCCGCCGGGCACCAGGTCCAGGAAGGGGTCGTGCGGCTTGGGCAGGTGGCGGTGTACTGCGTCCATCACCTCCTGGGTGGCGTGCGGGCCGGTCACTTCCAGCACGCTCGGGTGCATCTGACGCACCAGGTTGTCGCCGCCCTCGCCGGCGCGCGCGCCGAGGCAGCCGGTGACGATCACCTTGCCGTTGGCCGACAGCGCCTCGCCGATGGTGTCCAGGCTTTCCTTGACCGCGTCGTCAATGAAGCCGCAGGTGTTGACGATGACGAGGTCGGCACCCTCGAAGGTCTTGCTGGTCTGGTAGCCCTCGGCGCTGAGCTGGGTGAGGATGAGTTCGGAGTCGGTCAGCGCCTTGGGGCAGCCCAGGCTGACAAAGCCCACGCGCGGGGCGCCGGCAGAGGGGGCCGGGGGCAACGCGGAGGCGGATGCAGGGACGAGCGGTGCGGATGGCTGGGCGGTCATGGGACGCTATTGTCCGTCCCCCGGGCTGCCCGGCGGGCGCCGCGGCACGAAGCCCGGAGCCACCTTGGGCAGCAGGTCCACCAGCGCCTTGACCCGAAACGGCTTGCTCAGGTGCTCGTTCATGCCGGCGGCCAGGCAGGCCTGGCGCTCGGCCGGCAGCGCGTTGGCGGTCATCGCCACCACCGGCAAATCCTTCAGCCCCAGCCGCTCGCGAATCAGGCGGGTGGCCTGCAGCCCGTCCAGGTGCGGCATCTGCATGTCCATGAGCACCAGGTCAAAGCCGTCGGGGTCGACCATCAGGGTGTCCACGGCCTGCTGACCGTCTTCGACCAGCGACACACGCGCGCCTTCGCGTGACAGCATCTTGAGCGCGATCTCGCGGTTGATCGGATGGTCTTCGGCCACCAGCACCCGCATGCCACCCAGCCGGAACTGCGGCTGCGTCGCCGCACTGCGCGACGCGCCCGGGCCTGGCTGCAGCCCCACCAGCGAGCCCACCGCCTCGCGCAGTTGCGAAGCGGTGACCGGCTTGGCCAGCCGCACCGTGCGCGGCGCATCGGGCATGCGCGCCAGCACGCTGCGCAAGCCCAGCCCGAGGATGATGCGCCCGGGCAGCGCCAGCCCGCCGCTGTCATCGGGCTGGGTCTGCTCGCCCTCGTGCTCGATCAGGATGTGCGGCCCGGCCCGGCCCGCGGGCGCGGAATACGAAGGCACATGCCGCGCGCCCTGGATGCCTGCCGCTTGCAGCAGCGACATCACCGCTGACGCACGCCCGGCGTCGCTGTCCACCAGCCACACCTGCAAGTCGGGCAGCACCTGGGCAGGCGCCTGCAGTTGCTCTGCAGCCGGCGGCACCACGGGCAAGTCCGCCTCAAACGAAAAGGTGCTGCCCTGGCCCGGGGTGGACTCCACCTGAAGCGCGCCGCCCATCAGGTGGACGATCTTGCGGCTGATGGACAGGCCCAGGCCGGTGCCGCCAAAGCGCCGTGCGGTGTTGGCCTCGGCCTGGGTGAAGCCTTCGAAGATGCGCTGCTGCTGCTCGGCCGAGATGCCGATGCCGGTGTCGGTGACCGCAAAGCGAAGCCGCTGCGGGCCCGCAGCGCCGCTGCCCACGCGTTGCACGGTCAGAGTGACATGGCCATGGCGTGTGAACTTGATCGCGTTGCCCATCAGGTTGATCAGCGCCTGGCGCAGCCGCATCGCATCGCCGAGCAGGCGGTCCGGCACGCCTTCGTCAATGCGGTAGCGCAGGTCAAGCGTCTTGTCGCCCAGATAGCCGGCCGCCACCACACCCAGGTCCTGCAGCACCTCGTCCAACGAGAACGGCTCGGGCAGTAGTTCCATCTTGCCGGCCTCGACCTTGGAGAGGTCCAGCACATCGTTGATGAGGCCAAGCAGCGCATCGCCCGAGCGCTCGATCTTGTCCAGGTAGTCCTGCTGCGCCGGGTTGAGCTGCGTCTCGCGCAGCAGCTGCATCAGCCCCAGCATCGCGCTGATGGGGGTGCGCAGCTCGTGGCTCATGTTGGCCAGGAACTGCGACTTGGCCTCCGACGCGTATTGCGCCTGCTCTATCGCCGTCTGGTAGTCGGTGACGTCGGCATAGGTGCGCACGAACGAGCCATCCGGCAGCGCACGGGTCAGCACCTGCAGTTGTCGGCCGTCGGGCGTGCGGCGGGTGTAGTTCTTGTCACCGTCGCGCAGCGCCGCCGCAGTGGAGCCGCCACCCGAAGCGACATAGTCGCGCCCGGCGCCGTCCACCAGTTCGTAGGTGGGGCCAAAGTCGCCGCGCTGGTACTGGAACTTCACCATCTCGGTGAGCAGCGGCTCGCGCACCAGAAAGTCGGCCGGCATCTTGAGCTGCTGCGACGCCGGCGTGTTGAACAGCTTCAGGCGGCCCTCGCCGTCGTACACCGTCACCCCCTGAGTGATGTTCTCCAGCGTGTTCTCCAGCATGGCCGTGGTCTGCTCGATCTGGTCGCGCACGCCTTCGACGGCGCGAAAGAAGATCGACAGCACCACCAGCGACAGGCAGCCTGCGAGGGCGGCGCGGATCAGGATCGTGTCTTCCACCTGCCACTTGTGGTCCAGGATCCAGACCGAGACGGCCAGCGTCGTGGCGCCGATGGCCAGCGACGGCTTCCAGCGAAAGCGGGTGTAGGGCAGCACCAGGCCGGCCACCACCCACACTTGCGTCGTGTAGTGGTTATGCCAGACGGCGACCAGCATTACCGTCAGCGCCACCACAGGCAGCACCGAGGCCGGCGCCCAGCGCCGCTTGCGGCGCTCCAGGACGATCGCGTCGCCGATGGACAGCGCGGCGATGCACAGCAGGCCGATCAGGACCGGGTCGCGCCAGGGCGCAAGCGGGCTGCGCTCGATCTGAACGACGATCGGCACCGCCAGCAGCGCCAGCAACAGCAGGTTGAGCGCCTTGTCGGCGCGCAACCAGAAGTCGGCTTGCCGTTGCCTGAGTGCCTGAAAGTACATGCCGTGATGTTGCCGCAGGTGTCAGGTGCTGATGCGTGTCGCCCGCCGCCCACCCGCGCCGGTCAGCGTCGACCTGCGCCGATCAGCGCTTGACGCTGAAGGCCCCCAGCATCTGCTCGGTCTGCTTTTGCATCTGCTGCTGCAGCGCGTCGAACACCGACTTGGACTGCTCCATGTAGCTGCCCATCATGCCCTGCACCACCGGGTTCTGCATGTTCATCATCTGCGCCCAGCCCTCGGGCGCCACGCCCTTGTACTGCTCGGTCAGGCGCGCCTGCAGGTCGGTGAAGGCCTGCATGTTCTTCTCGAGGTGGTTGCCGATGAAGCCCTGCATCGCGTGGCCATAAAAGCGGATCAGGTTGGCCAGCACCGTTTCGCTGAACATCGGCGCGCCGCCGGCCTCTTCTTCCAGAATGATCTGCAGCAGGATGCTGCGGGTCAGGTCATCGTTGGTCTTGGCATCACGCACCACAAAGGGCTCGTTGTCCATCACCAGCTGCTTGACCTGAGCCAGCGTGATGTAGCTGGAGGTGTCGGTGTCGTAGAGACGGCGGTTGGGGTACTTCTTGATCACCCGCTGAAGGGGCTTGTCGGCGTGCGGCTTCTGTGCGGCCATGCGGTGTCTCCTCGATGCAGGCCGCCAGAGAACGAACGGCGGAGCCTGCTGCGATGCAACACATTCTAGGGAGTCGCCGGGGCCGCCCGAAGCAAGGTTTACCCTGATCAGTCGTCGTCGGAAGCAGCGTCCAGCCCGGGGAACAGCACCTCGGTAAAGCCGAAGCGGCGGAAGTCGCGCACCCGCATCGGGTACAGCGTGCCGATCAGGTGATCGCATTCGTGCTGCACCACGCGGGCGTGAAAGCCCTCGGCCTCGCGCTCGATCGGCCGGCCGTCGACGTCCACCCCGCTGTAGCGGATGCGGCGCCAGCGTGGCACCACGCCGCGCAGGCCGGGCACCGACAGGCAGCCCTCCCAGCCTTCTTCCTCCTCATCGGACAGCGGCGTGATCACCGGATTGAGCAGCACGGTGCGCGGCACCGGGGGCGCGTCCGGGTAGCGCGGATTGATCTCGCCGCTGCCGAACACCACCAGCTGCAGGTTCACCCCGATCTGCGGCGCGGCCAGCCCTGCGCCGTTGGCCGCCTGCATGGTGTCGTGCATGTCCTGCAGCAGCTCGTGCAGCGCAGGCGTGCCGAATTCGCGTACCGGCTCGGCGATGCGCAGCAGCCGTGTGTCGCCCATCTTCAGAATCTCGCGTACCGCCATGTCGCCGGGCCTTTCTGTCGGAACAGTGTCTTAGCCTGCGGCGCCGGCACCCGGCGCCGCGGTGTCGCCCGCCACGATGGCGCGCAGGCCGTCTTCATCGAGCACCGGCACGCCGAGCTCGCGCGCCTTGTCCAGCTTGCTGCCCGCCTCGGCGCCAGCCACCACGCACCAGGTCTTCTTGCTGACCGAGCCCGCCACCTTGGCACCGGCCGCTTCCAGCAGCGCCTTGGCCTCGTCGCGGCTGAGGGTGGGCAGCGTGCCGGTCAGCACCACCGTCTTGCCGGACAGCGGCAGCACCGCAGCGGCCTGCGGCTCGCCCTCTTCCCAGTGCACGCCGCAGGCGCGCAGCTGCTCCACCACCTCGCGGTTGTGGGGCTGCTCGAAGAAGGTGCGGATGCTCTGCGCCACCACCGGCCCGACATCGGGCACCTGCAGCAGCGCATCCACACTCGCATCCATGATCGCGTCCAGGCCGCCGAAGTGGCGCGCCAGGTCGCGCGCGGTGGCCTCGCCCACATGGCGTATGCCCAGGCCGAACAGGAAGCGCGCCAGCGTGGTCTGCTTGGACTGCCCGATCGCCTGCAGCACATTGCCGGCCGACTTCTCGGCCATGCGGTCGAGCTCGGCCAGCGCGCTCAGCCCCAGGCGGTACAGGTCGGGCAGCGTGCGCACCACACCGGCATCGACCAGCTGGTCCACCAGCTTGTCGCCCAGACCCTCGATGTCGACCGCGCGGCGCTGTGCGAAGTGCAGGATGGCCTGCTTGCGCTGCGCGCTGCAAAACAGGCCACCGCTGCAGCGGTGGTCCACCTCGCCTTCTTCGCGCACCGCCGCGCTGCCGCACACCGGGCACTGCGCCGGCATGGTGAACACCGCCGCCCCCGCCACGCGCTTGTCGGGCAGCACCGCCACCACTTCCGGGATCACATCCCCCGCACGGCGCACGATCACCGTGTCGCCGATGCGCACGTCCTTGCGGCGGGCCTCGTCTTCGTTGTGCAGCGTGGCGTTGGTGACGGTGACCCCGCCCACGAACACTGGCGCGAGCTTGGCCACCGGCGTGAGCTTGCCGGTGCGCCCCACCTGCACATCGATGCCCAGCACGGTGGTGAGTTGCTCCTGCGCCGGGTACTTGTGTGCCACCGCCCAGCGCGGCTCGCGCGTCTTGAAGCCCAGCTGCTGCTGCAGCGCATGCGAATTGACCTTGTAGACCACGCCGTCGATGTCAAACGGCAGCGCGTCGCGCTTGAGCGCCATCCGCGCATGAAAGTCGGCCAGGCCCTGCGGCCCGGCGACCACCGCGCGGTCGGCGCACACCGGCAGGCCCAGCGCCTGCAGCGCGTCCATCAGCGCGCCGTGGGTGGGCGGCAGCGCCCAGCCCCGCACCTCGCCGACGCCATAGGCAAAGAAGGACAGCGGTCGCTGTGCGGTGACCGACGCATCGAGCTGGCGCACCGCGCCGGCAGCGGTGTTGCGCGGGTTGACGAAGGTCTTGTCGCCGCGCGCACGTTGGGCCTCGTTCAGCCGCTCGAAGTCGTCTCGCCGCATGTAGACCTCGCCGCGCACCTCCAGCACCTCGGGCTCGGCACCCGGCGCCAGGTTCATCAGCCGCAGCGGAACCTGGCCGATGGTGCGGATGCTGTGGGTCACGTCCTCGCCGGTCTCGCCATCGCCACGGGTGGCCGCCTGTACCAGCACGCCGTGTTTGTAACGCAGGTTGATTGCCAGACCATCGAACTTCAGCTCAGCGGCGTACTGCACCGCAGGCGCTGCGGCATCCAACCCAAGCTCGCGCCGCACGCGGGCGTCGAAGGCCTGCGCACCGCTGGCCTCAGTGTCGGTCTCGGTCTGGATGCTCAGCATCGGCACCGCATGGCGCACCGGCGCCAGGCCGTCGAGCACCGCGCCAATCACGCGCTGTGTGGGCGAATCGGGCGTCAGCAGCGCCGGGTGCGCTGCCTCGATGGCCTGCAGCTCGTTGAACAGGCGGTCGTATTCGGCATCCGGAATCTCGGGCGCATCCAGCACGTAGTACAGATGCGCATGCCGGTTGAGCACCGCGCGCAGTGCGGCGGCGCGCTGCGCCGGCGACGCGGCTTCGCCATTGCCACCGCCATTGCCACCGCCATCCCCACCATGGCCAAACAGGTCTGCGGTCGTCACGGCACGGCCCCTTGACTCGGCGTTGTCGCGCAGCGGTCAGGAGAACAGGCGCCGCGCGAGCATCGAGCCGGCTGCCAGCTCGCGCGACGCCAGCACCGCGTAGATGCGCTCAAGCTCGGTGCCGATCTGCGCCATCGCCTGCGCACCGATCGGCTGGCCGGCATCATCGGTCACGGCGCCGTCCATCGCCTGCGCCAGCAGGGCAGCAGCCTCGCACATGCGGGCGTAGGGCTGGTCGGCCTGCGGGACCTGCGGCACGTCCAGGCTCAGCGTCACCTGGCGGATCGCGGCCTGCGTGGGGTCGTCGGCCAGCGCGGCCTGCGAATCGAAGGTCAGGCCCACCAGCGGCGGCTCGCCGCTGACCGCTGCCGGCAGCACCATGCGACCGGGAATCACGCCCGCCACAAAGCCCAGCCGCGCCGCATGCTGCTGCACAAAGCCGGGGCTCCAGGCGGCGGTGCGCGGCCTGAGCACAAAGCCCAGCTGCGCATCGTGCTCGCCGGCAAACTGGTCGAGCTCGCGCGCACGCGCCACCTCGTCCAGCATCTCGGGGAAGTCGGGCTCGCCACCCAGCGCATCGGCAAAGGCGCGCGCCTTCATCACGAACTCGGAGAACTCGATCTCATTGAGCGCACCCACGCGGTTGGCCAGTTGCACACCGGCCTGAAACTCGGTGTAGCGGCGCCCGGGCTGCGGCGACTCCCACTCTTCGGTGTCTTCGTTCAGGCCCTCGATCAGGAAGGGCTTGCTGCCCGCGCGCCGCGTGGACGGCAGCGCCGCCAGCGCCGCGTCACCCGACACCGGCGCCTCCAGCGAAATCGGCGCGATCACGTCAATCAGCGGGTCAAGCAGCGCACGCCGCTCCGGCGCGATCACGCTGGAGGTGAGCGCACCCGTCATCACATCGGCCGCGGGCTCGGCACGTTGCCCTGGCGCCACCTGCCCTGCGCGTGCGCCATCGCTGGCACCCGCACCCACACCTGCAGCCTCTGCGGCGCTGTCCAGCGGCGGATCGATGCGCTGTGCACCGAAGGGATCGGTGGGGTCGGAATCGTTGGCCAGGTCGGAGGGGCCAGCCTGTCGCGGCGTCACGCGGCGTTGCTTCCACGCGCCATGCGCCACCACCCCGGCCAGCACCAGGCCGCCGAGGATGCCCAAGCCCACCGCCAGGTCGTTCATCGTTCTTGCAAAGCGGCGCGGCTCAGGCCGCCTCGGCCATCGACACCGCAGACTCCATGTCCACCGCCACGATGCGCGAGACGCCCTGCTCCTGCATCGTCACGCCGATCAGCTGCTCGGCCATCTCCATCGCGATCTTGTTGTGGCTGATGAAGAGGAACTGCGTGCCTTCGCTCATGCGGCTGACCAGCTTGGCATAGCGCTCGGTGTTGGTGTCGTCCAGCGGCGCGTCCACCTCGTCGAGCAGGCAGAAGGGCGCGGGGTTGAGCTGGAAGATCGCAAACACCAGCGCAATCGCGGTCAGCGCCTTCTCGCCACCGGACAGCAGGTGAATCGTCTGGTTCTTCTTGCCGGGCGGCTGCGCCATCACCTGCACGCCGGCGTCCAGGATCTCCTCGCCGGTCATCACCAGCCGGGCGTTACCACCGCCGAACAGCTCGGGGAACATGCGGCCGAAGTGCTCGTTGACGGTGGCAAACGTGTTGCCCAGCAGTTCGCGGGTTTCACCGTCGATCTTGCGGATCGCATCTTCCAGGGTGGTGATCGCTTCGTTGAGGTCGGCCGACTGCGCATCGAGGAAGGTCTTGCGCTCGCGTGAACTGGCCAGCTCGTCCAGGGCCGCCAGGTTGACGGCGCCCAGGCCCGTGATCTCGCGCTGCAGGCGGTCGATTTCGCCTTGCAGGCCCGACAGCTTCACGTTGCCCTCGGCAATGCTGCGCTCGACCGCGGCCAGATCGGCCTGCGCATCGGCCAGATGCTGCTGGTACTGCTCCATGCCGATGCGTGCGGCCTGCTCCTTGAGCTGCAGGTCGGTGATGCGCTGTCGCAGCGGGTCGAGATCCCGCTCGAGCTGCAGGCGCCGCTCGTCGCTGGCGCGCAGCTTGGCGGTCAGGTCGTCGTATTCGCTGCGGCGCGCCCCGAGCGTCTGCTCGCGCTCGGCCTTGAGCTCCAGCGCCGACTGCAGCCCGGCCTGCGCCGCGGCATCGGTCAGGCGCGACAGCTCGTCCTGCGCACGCTCGCGCTCCTCGGCCACGGTGGTGGCCTGCTGCTCGGCCGTCTCGACCGCGCGCGCCAGTTCGGCTTGTCGCGCCTGCACGCTGCGCCCGGTGAAGGCCGCCTCTTGCGCCTGGCGTTCGATCTGGCGGACCTGCTCGCGCGCTTCGTTCAGCCGGCGGTCGGCGGCGATCACCTGCTCATCGAGCTGGGCATGCCGCTCCTGTGCGTCCGCGAGCTGCATGTCGAGCTCTTCAAAGCGGGCCTCGGCGGCCACGCGGCGCTCTTGCAGGTCGGCCAGTTGCGCATCGACCTCGCCCATGTCGGTCTCGATCTGTTCGCTGCGCGCGCGGGTCTGCTCGGCCAGCTGGCTCAGGCGCAGCCACTCCACCTGCAGCTCATGCGCCCGCGACTGGGCTTCGCTCGCCTCGCGGCGCGCCGTCACCAGCTGCTGGGACGCGTCCGAGTACGCCGCCTCTGCGCGCACCAGGGCCGAACGGGCCTCGTCACTGATCAGGGCCTGTGCCTTGAGCTGGCGCTCGAGGTTCTCGATTTCCTGCGCGCGTGCCAGCAGGCCGGCCTGCTCCGAATCCTGGGCGTAGAACGACACGCTGTGCGCGGTCACCGCATGGCCCGACGCCAGGTAGATCGTCTCGCCTGCCGACAGCTTGCCGCGCTGCGCCAGCGCCTCTTCCATCGAGGCGGCGGTGTAGCAGCCGGAAAGCCACCCGCCCAGCAGCGCCGACTGGCCGGCGTCGTTCAGGCGCAGGCGATCGGCCAGCCGGGGCAGATCGCCCGATGCGCCCGGGGCCGCGGCCTGCGGCGGCGCATAGAACGACAGCTTGGCCGGCGGTGCGTCGGATGCCAGCGCACGGGCCATGTCCAGCCGGCTGATCTCCAGCGCGTTGAGCCGCTCGCGCAGCGCCGCCTCCAGCGCGCTTTCCCAGCCGGTTTCCACATGAATGCGGCTCCACAGCGGCTGCAGCGACTCCAGGCCGTGCTTGGCCAGCCAGGGCTTCAGGCGGCCGTCGGTGCGCAGCTTGTCCTGCAGCGCGCGCAGGGCCTCCAGCCTCGCCGACAGGTCGGCCTGCCGGGCCGACTGGGTGTTCACATCGTCCTGCTTGCTGCGGCGCTGCTCGTCAAGCGCGGGCACCTGCTCTTGCAGCTCGTGCAGCCGGGCGTCTGCCGCTTCGGCCGCGGCACGCGCCTGCTCATGCTGCTCGCCCAGGTTGCGCAGCCGCTGCTCGTCGGGCGCGGCCAGTGCCTGGCGGTCGGTCACCAGGCGCTCGCGACGCAGCGCCAGCTGGCGCGACTGCTCTTCGATGTTGCGCTGGTCGGCGGCCAGCACCTGGATCTGCTGCTGCACCTGCGCCACCGCGCCGCGCTGGCTGTCGCTGCGCGACTGCGCCTGGCGCAACGCCTCTTCCATCTCGGGCAGCGCGCCGGTCTGCTCTTCCAGCTGTGCGCCCAGTGCGGCGGCCTGCTCGGCCGCATCCAGCGCCTGCGCCTCAAGCGTCTGCCCCTGGGCCAGCGCATCGTCGCGCCGTGCGGCCCACTGCACCGCCTGCTCCTGCAACTGCGCCAGCCGCTGCTCGACCCGCTGGCGGCCTTCGACGACAAAGCGGATCTCGGCTTCGAGCTTGCCGACCTCGGCGCTGGCCTCGTACAGCTTGCCCTGCGCCTGGTTCACCGCGTCACCGGCGGCGTAGTGCGCCTGGCGCACCGTCTCGAGCTCGCTTTCGGTGCGGCGCAGGTCGGCGGTGCGCGACTCCAGGTCGTTGCGTGCCTTCTCGGCATCGGCCTGCAGCCGCTGCTGTTCCGTCTCGCTGTCGGCGCGCTTGAGGAACCACAGCTGGTGCTGCTTGAGGGTGGCGTCGGCCTGCAGCGCGTGGTAGCGCTGCGCCACTTCGGCCTGGCGCTCGAGCTTCTCGAGGTTGCTGTTGAGCTCGCGCAGGATGTCTTCCACACGCGTGAGGTTTTCGCGGGTGTCGTGCAGCCGGTTCTCGGTCTCGCGCCGGCGCTCCTTGTATTTGGAGACGCCTGCGGCCTCTTCGAGGAACAGCCGCAGCTCCTCGGGCTTGCTTTCGATGATGCGGCTGATGGTGCCCTGGCCGATGATGGCGTAGGCGCGCGGCCCGAGGCCCGTGCCCAGAAACACGTCCTGCACGTCGCGGCGACGCACCGGCTGGTTGTTGATGAAGTAGCTGGAGTTGCCGTCGCGCGTGAGCACCCGCTTGACCGCGATCTCGGTGAACTGGCTCCACTGGCCGCCGGCGCGGTGGTCGGCGTTGTCAAACACCAGTTCCACGCTGGCGCGGCTGGCCGGCTTGCGGCTGGTGGTGCCGTTGAAGATGACGTCCTGCATCGACTCGCCGCGCAGTTCGCTGGCGCGCGACTCGCCAAGCACCCAGCGCACCGCGTCCATGATGTTGGACTTGCCGCAGCCGTTGGGCCCGACCACCCCGACGCGCTGGCCGGGGAGCATGAAGTTGGTGGGTTCGGCGAAGGACTTGAAGCCCGACAGCTTGATCGAGGTGAGGCGCACGGCTCGGGAACCTTGGGAAAGTGGCTCTGGAAGTGGCAAGGATGTTAACTGAGCCGTTTTGCCGGGCCGCCGGATGGCCGGCGTGACGCCCCCGGATAATCCCGGGGATGAATCCCCTGCTCTCGCGGCTGCAGCCCTACCCGTTCGAGCGGCTGCGCCAACTGTTCTCGGGCATCACGCCCGACCCCGCCCACCGGCCGATCAGCCTGGGCATCGGCGAGCCGCGCCACCCCACCCCGCCCTTCATCATCGATGCGCTGTGCGACGCCGCCCGCAACGGAGCCCTGGCCAGCTACCCGGCCACCGCCGGCGAGCCGCGGCTGCGCGAGGCCTTTGCCGGCTGGCTGGCGCGCCGCTACGGCCTGAAGATCGACCCGCAGACGCAGACGCTGCCGGTGTCGGGCTCGCGCGAGGCGCTGTTTGCCTTTGCGCAGACGGTGCTGCAACCGCGCCCGGGGGCCAGCGCGCCGCCGCTGGTGGTCAGCCCCAACCCTTTCTATCAAATCTACGAAGGCGCCGCGCTGCTGGGCAGTGCCGATGTGCACTACGTGCCCAGCGACCCCAAGCGCAACTTTGCGGTGGACTGGGATGCGGTGAGCGACGCGACCTGGGCGCGCACGCAGCTGCTGTTTGTCTGCTCGCCGGGCAACCCCACCGGCGCGGTGATGCCGCTGGAGGAATGGCGCCGGCTGTTCGAGCTGAGCGACCGCCACGGCTTCGTGATCGCCAGCGACGAGTGCTACAGCGAGATCTACTTCCGCGACGAGCCGCCGCTCGGCGGGCTGCAGGCCGCTGCACAGCTGGGCCGCAGCGACTTTCGCCGGCTGGTCAGCTTCACCAGCCTGTCCAAGCGCAGCAACGTGCCGGGCATGCGGTCGGGCTTCGTGGCCGGCGACGCCGCGCTGCTCAAGGCCTTCTTGCTCTACCGCACCTACCACGGCTCGGCGATGAGCCCGGCAGTGCAGGCGGCCAGCATCGCCGCCTGGGGCGACGAAGCCCATGTCGCCGAGAACCGGCGCCTGTACCGCGAGAAGTTCAGCCGCGTCACGCCGATGCTGGCCGAGGTGCTGGATGTGCAGCTGCCCGACGCGGGCTTTTACCTGTGGGCGGGCGTGGGCGGCAGCGACACCGAATTCGCGCGCGACCTGTACGCTCAATACAATGTGACGGTGCTCCCGGGAAGCTACATCGCCCGCGAGCGCGATGGCACCAACCCCGGTGCCGGTCGGGTGCGCATGGCGCTGGTGGCCGAGAGCGACGAGTGCGTCGAAGCGGCCCGGCGCATCGTGCAGTTCGTGCGGGAACGTCGTTGAGGACCCGCACCGCCCACCGGCCCGGCCATCGTTTCGCAGATCCAACCATCCAAGTCCCATGACACAACAACTTCAGCAGATCATCGACACCGCGTGGGACAACCGCGCCAGCATCAGCGCCAAGTCGGCCCCCAAAGAGGTGGCCGATGCGGTCGAGCATGTGATCCACGAGCTCAACAACGGGCACCTGCGCGTGGCCACCCGCAAGGCGGTGGGCCAGTGGGAAGTGCACCAGTGGATCAAAAAGGCAGTGCTGCTGAGCTTTCGCCTGAAGGACAACGTGCCGATCCACGCCGGCGACCTGGGCTTCTATGACAAGGTGCCCACCAAGTTCGCCAACCTGGATGAGGAGCAGATGCGCGCCTCGGGCGTGCGCGTGGTGCCGCCGGCAGTGGCGCGCCGCGGCAGCTACATCGCCAAGGGCGCGATCCTGATGCCGAGCTACGTGAACATCGGCGCCTATGTGGACGAAGGCACCATGGTCGACACCTGGGCCACCGTCGGTTCGTGCGCGCAGGTCGGCAAGAACGTGCACCTGTCGGGCGGCGTGGGTCTGGGCGGCGTGCTCGAGCCGCTGCAGGCCAACCCGACCATCATCGAGGACAACTGCTTCATCGGCGCGCGCTCCGAGGTGGTGGAAGGCGTGATCGTGGAAGAAAACTCGGTCATCTCGATGGGCGTGTACATCGGCCAGAGCACCAAGATCTACGACCGCGCCACCGGCGAGGTGACCTACGGCCGCATTCCGGCGGGTTCGGTGGTGGTGTCGGGCAACCTGCCGAGTGCCGACGGCAAGTACAGCCTGTACTGTGCGGTGATCGTGAAGAAGGTCGATGCGCAGACCCGCGCCAAGACCAGCCTGAACGACCTGCTGCGCGACTGACGTTTTTTGGCAGGCATCCGCAAGCACTGAAGGGAGACCACGACATGTCCACGATGGAACGCATCCTTCGCCTGATGGCCGACAAGAAGGCCTCGGACGTGTACCTGTCGGCCAACTCGCCGGCGCTGATTCGCATGGACGGCGAATGCCTGCCGATCAATCCGCAGGTGCTGACCGCCGATGCGCCGCGCAACCTGATTGCCGAGGTGCTGCCGGCCGAGCGCATGGCCGAGCTCACCGAATCGCGCGAGCTCAACCTGTCGGTGCCGGTCGAAGGCGTGGGCAACTTCCGCTTCAGTGCGATGCATCAGCGCGGCTCGGTGGCAGCGGTCATCCGCTACATCCCGGCCAGCATCCCGCCGCTGGAGACGCTGAACCTGCCGCCGGTGCTGGCCGAGCTGGCCCTGATGCCGCGCGGTCTGCTGCTGGTGGTGGGCGGCACCGGTGCCGGCAAGAGCACCACCATGGCCGCGATGCTGGACTACCGCAACGCGCAGAAGCCGGGCCACATCCTCACGGTGGAAGACCCGATCGAATTCATCTACGCCAACAAGCGCTCGGTGATCAATCAGCGCGAGGTGGGCACCGACACCCAGAGCCTGCATGTGGGCCTGAAGAACGCCCTGCGCCAGGCGCCTGACGTGATCATGATCGGCGAGATCCGCGACCGCGAGACCATGACCGCCGCGATGGCCTACGCGCAATCGGGCCACCTGTGCATTGCCAGCCTGCATGCCAACAACGCCTACCAGACGCTCAACCGCATCCTGAGCTTCTACCCGGTGGAGGTGCGCCCCGCGGTGCTGGGCGACCTGGCGGCATCGCTCAAGGCGGTGGTCGCGCAGCGCCTGCTCAAGCTCAACAACGGGGGCGGCCGCGCGCCGGCCAACGAGGTGCTGCTCAACACCCACCTGATCAGCGAGCTGATCGAGAAGGGCGACTTCTCGGGCGTGCGCGACAGCATGGAGAAGTCGATCACGCCGGGCACGCAGACCTTCGACCAGGACCTGGTGCGCCTGGTGCGCGAGGGCCGGGTCAACCAGCAGGACGCGGTCAGCTATGCCGATTCGCCCACCAACCTGCTGTGGCTGCTGCAAAACGATGCCAAGAACCCGGCCAAGGGCGCCGGCGGCAAGGACAAGAAGCCGCAAAGCGACGACAAGCCCGGGGACGAATCGCCCTCGTTCACCCACATCACGCTGGACGTGCGCCAGGGCTCATGACGCGCACGCTGCAGCTCACCGAACAGCTTGTCTCCCGTCCGTCGGTCACCCCGAACGACGGGGGCTGCCAGCGCCTGATCGCCGAGCGGCTGAAGGCGCTGGGCTTTGATTGCGAGGCCATCGACAGCGGCCCCGAGTCGTTCCGCGTGGCGAACCTGTGGGCCCGCGGCGGCCGGCGCGCCGCCGACGCCAAGACGCTGGTGTTTGCCGGCCACACCGATGTGGTGCCCACCGGCCCGCTGGAGCAGTGGAGCAGCGACCCGTTCACCCCTACCCACCGCGACGGCAAGCTGTACGCACGCGGCGCCAGCGACATGAAGACCTCGCTGGCCGCCTTTGTGGTGGCCACCGAAGAGTTTCTTGCCGCCACGCCCGCGCCTGCCATCGGCATCGGCTTTCTGCTGACAAGCGACGAGGAAGGCCCGGCGGTGGACGGCACCGTGGTGGTGTGCGAACGCCTCAAGGCGCGCGGCGAGCGGCTGGACTGGTGCATCGTCGGCGAGCCGACGTCGGTGCAGCGCACCGGCGACATGGTGAAGAACGGCCGGCGCGGCACGATGAGCGGCAAGCTCACCGTCAAGGGCATCCAGGGCCACATCGCCTACCCGCAACTGGCGCGCAACCCCATCCACCAGCTGGCGCCGGCACTGGCCGAGCTGGTGGGCATCGAATGGGACCGCGGCAACGACTACTTCCAGCCGACCAGCTTTCAGGTCAGCAACATCCACGGCGGCACCGGCGCGAGCAACGTGATCCCGGGTGCGGTGGTGGTGGATTTCAACTTCCGCTTCTGCACCGAGTCCAC
>JBDLRH010000139.1:0-12703 GCA_039800165.1 Pseudomonadota bacterium | reverse complement strand
AACCAGCCTTCCTTCTCCCGGGACCAGAAGACGCGAATCCTGCGTCGCCTGCACAAGGCCGAGCTGTTCGAGCGCTTCCTGCACACCAAGTACGTGGGCCAGAAGCGCTTCTCGCTGGAAGGCGGCGAGAGCTTCATCGCATCGATGGACGAAGTGGTGCAGCACGCCGGCGAGCGTGGCGTGCAGGAGATCGTGATCGGCATGGCGCACCGCGGCCGACTGAACGTGCTGGTCAACACGCTGGGCAAGATGCCCAAGGACCTGTTCGCCGAGTTCGACCACACCGCCCCCGAGGACCTGCCCGCTGGCGACGTGAAGTACCACCAGGGCTTCAGCTCGGATGTGTCCACCCCCGGCGGCCCGGTGCACCTGAGCCTGGCCTTCAACCCCTCGCACCTGGAGATCGTCAACCCGGTGGTCGAAGGCTCGGTGCGCGCCCGCATGGACCGCCGCGGCGACCCCAAGGGCACCCAGGTGCTGCCGGTGCTGGTGCATGGCGACGCGGCCTTCGGTGGCCAGGGCGTCAACCAGGAAACGCTGGCGCTGTCGCAGACCCGCGGCTACACCACCGGCGGCACGGTGCACCTGATCATCAACAACCAGATCGGCTTCACCACCTCGGACCCGCGCGACATGCGCTCCACCGTGTACTGCACCGACATCGTGAAGATGGTCGAGGCACCGGTGCTGCATGTGAACGGCGACGACCCCGAGGCGGTGGTGCTGGGCACGCAGCTGGCGCTGGAGTTCCGCATGGAGTTCCGCCAGGACGTGGTGGTGGACATCACCTGCTTCCGCAAGCTCGGCCACAACGAGCAGGACACGCCGAGCCTGACGCAGCCGATGATGTACAAGAAGATTGCGCAGCACCCCGGTACGCGCAAGCTGTACGCCGATCGGCTGGCGGCGCAGGGCATGGGCGCGACGCTGGGCGACGACATGGCCAAGGCCTACCGCGCGGCGCTGGACGAAGGGCGCCACACGGCAGACCCGGTGCTCAGCAACTTCAAGAGCAAGTACGCGGTCGACTGGGCGCCGTACCTGGGCAAGAAGTGGACCGACGCGGCTGACACCGCCATCCCGCTGACCGAGTGGAAGCGCCTGGCCGAGAAGATCACCACGCTGCCCGCCAACATGGCCCCACATCCGCTGGTCAAGAAGGTGCTGGACGATCGCGCCGCCATGGGCCGCGGCGAGATCAACGTCGACTGGGGCATGGGCGAGCACATGGCCTTCGCCTCGCTGGTGGCCAGCGGCTACCCGGTGCGCCTGTCGGGCGAAGACTGCGGCCGCGGCACCTTCACCCACCGCCACTCGGTCATCCATGACCAGAACCGTGAGCGCTGGGACACCGGCACCTACGTGCCGCTGGAGAACGTGGCCGACAACCAGGCGCCGTTCGTCGTGATCGACTCGATCCTGTCTGAAGAAGCGGTGCTGGCGTTCGAGTACGGCTATGCGTCAAACGACCCGAACACGCTGGTGATCTGGGAGGCGCAGTTCGGCGACTTCGCCAACGGCGCGCAGGTCGTCATCGACCAGTTCATCGCGTCGGGCGAGGTGAAGTGGGGCCGCGTGAACGGCATCACGCTGATGCTGCCGCATGGGTACGAAGGCCAGGGCCCCGAGCACAGCTCGGCACGCCTGGAGCGCTTCATGCAGCTCGCGGCCGAGACCAACATGCAGGTGGTGCAGCCCACCACCGCCAGCCAGATCTTCCACGTGCTGCGTCGCCAGATGATCCGTCCGCTGCGCAAGCCGCTGATCATCTTCACGCCCAAGAGCCTGCTGCGCAACAAGGACGCCACCTCGCCGGTGACCGAGTTCACCAAGGGCAGCTTCCAGACGGTGCTGGTCGAGCAGAGCGAAGACATTGCGAAGAAGGCCGACAAGGTCAAGCGCGTGATCTGCTGCTCGGGCAAGGTGTACTACGACCTGGTCAAGAAGCGCGACGAGAAGGGCGCCGACGATGTGGCCATCATCCGCATCGAGCAGCTCTACCCGTTCCCGCACAAGGCCTTTGGTGCCGAGCTCAAGAAGTACTCGAACGCGGTGGACATCGTGTGGTGCCAGGACGAGCCGCAGAACCAGGGCGCCTGGTTCTTCATCCAGCACCAGATCCACGAGAACATGCTCGAGGGCCAGAAGCTCGGCTACGCAGGCCGTGCCGCATCGGCCTCGCCTGCGGTGGGCTACGCCCACCTGCACCAGGACCAGCAAAAGGCCCTGGTGGACGCGGCCTTCGGCAAGCTCAAGGGCTTTGTCCTGACCAAGTGATGCCGGCGGGCGGCGCGCCGAGGGGGCGCGCTGCCGCGCCTGCCTGTCGTTGAATCAAGCAGAACACCGAAAGAATTCCATGGCGATCGTAGAAGTCAAGGTTCCGCAGCTGTCCGAATCCGTGGCCGAAGCCACGCTGCTGCAGTGGAAGAAGAAAGCCGGCGACGCTGTCGCCGCCGATGAGATCCTGATCGAGATCGAGACCGACAAGGTCGTGCTCGAAGTGCCTGCACCCGCAGCCGGCGTGCTGGCCGAGATCGTGGTGGGCGATGGCGGCACGGTGGTGTCCGACCAGCTGCTCGCGAAGATCGATACCGAGGGCAAGGGCGCCGCACCGGCCCCTGCCGCCGCTCCCGCGGCTGCACCTGCTGCAGCGCCCGCGATGGCAGCAGCGCCTGCAGCATCTGCCGGCGCAGCGATGGCCGGCGTGGCCATGCCTGCAGCGGCCAAGCTGATGGCCGACAACAACCTCGCTGCCGGTTCGGTAGCGGGCAGCGGCAAGGACGGCCGCGTGACCAAGGGCGACGTGCTGGCTGCGGTGGCCTCCGGTTCTGCCGGCGGCGCCAGGCCCGCCGTGGCCCCGGCTGCCATCCCGACCGGGGCGCCGAAGTCGGCGCTGCCGCAGGTCGCTGCCCCGGTGGCGCCTGACCTGGGCGACCGCCCCGAGCAGCGCGTGCCGATGAGCCGACTGCGCGCCCGTGTGGCCGAGCGCCTGCTGCAATCGCAGGCCACCAACGCCATCCTCACCACCTTCAACGAGGTCAACATGGCCCCGGTGATGGAGATGCGCAAGAAGTTCCAGGAAAAGTTCGAGAAGGAGCACGGCGTGAAGCTCGGCTTCATGAGCTTCTTCGTCAAGGCGGCGGTCGCCGCGCTCAAGAAGTACCCGGTGCTCAATGCCAGCGTGGACGGCAACGACATCGTCTACCACGGCTACTTCGACATCGGCATCGCGGTGGGTTCACCGCGCGGCCTGGTGGTGCCGATCCTGCGCAACGCCGACCAGATGAGCTTTGCCGACATCGAAAAAAAGATCGCCGAGTTCGGCGTGAAGGCCCGCGACGGCAAGCTCGGCATCGAAGAGATGACCGGCGGCACCTTCTCGATTTCCAACGGCGGCGTGTTCGGCTCGATGCTGTCCACCCCGATCATCAACCCGCCGCAGTCGGCCATCCTCGGCGTGCACGCCACCAAGGACCGCGCGGTGGTGGAGAACGGCCAGGTCGTGGTGCGGCCCATCAACTACCTGGCGATGAGCTACGACCACCGCATCATCGATGGCCGCGAGGCGGTGCTGGGGCTGGTGACGATGAAGGAGGCGCTGGAGGACCCCGCGCGCCTGCTGTTCGACATCTAAAGCTACTGCGCGACCCCATGGCGGCGTTGCGGGTCCCGTTCAGGCCATCCTCACGTACCTTAAGTACGTTCCGGTGGCCTGCCACCCGCGCCTTGCCCTGGGGCCGCTCGCTACGCTTTGAACAACCGTTGGAACAACCATGAACAAACAATTCGACGTCATCGTCATCGGTGGCGGCCCCGGCGGCTACATCGCGGCCATTCGCGCTGCGCAGCTCGGCATGAGCGTGGCCTGCATCGACGAGTGGAAGAACGCGCAGGGCGGCCCGGCCCCCGGCGGCACCTGCACCAACGTGGGCTGCATCCCGTCCAAGGCGCTGCTGCAGTCGTCCGAGCACTACGAGCATGCGGGGCATCACTTCGCCGACCACGGCATCGAGGTCAAGGGCCTCGGGCTGGACGTGGCGAAGATGATCGCGCGCAAGGACACCGTGGTGAAGCAGAACAACGACGGCATCCTGTACCTGTTCAAGAAGAACAAGGTGAGCTTCTTCCACGGCCGCGGCTCCTTCGGCAAGGCGGTGGAGGGTGGGTACCAGATCGAGGTCAGCGGTGCCGCCAAGGAAACGCTGACAGGCAAGCAGGTCATCGTGGCCACCGGATCGAACGCCCGCGCGCTGCCGGGTGTGCCGTTTGACGAAGAGCTGGTCCTCTCCAACGACGGCGCGCTGCGTCTGGGCGCGGTACCGAAAAAGCTGGGACTGATCGGCTCGGGCGTGATCGGTCTGGAGATGGGCTCGGTCTGGCGCCGCCTGGGCGCCGAGGTGACCATCCTCGAAGGGCTGCCCACGTTCCTGGGCGCCGTCGATGAGCAGATCGCCAAGGAGGCCCACAAGGCCTTCACCAAGCAGGGCCTGAAGATCGAGCTGGGCGTGAAGGTCGGCGAGATCAAGACCGGCAAGAAGGGCGTGAGCATTGCGTACACCGACGCCAAGGGCGCCGCGCAGACGCTGGAGGTCGACAAGCTCATCGTGTCGATCGGCCGCGTGCCCAACACCACCGGCCTGAATGCCGAGGGTGTGGGCCTGAAACTCGACGAGCGTGGTGCCATCATGGTCGATGCCGATTGCCGCACCAACCTGCGCGGCGTGTGGGCGGTGGGCGACGTGGTGCGCGGCCCGATGCTTGCGCACAAGGCCGAGGAGGAGGGCGTGGCGGTGGCCGAGCGCATCGCCGGGCAGCACGGGCATGTGAACTTCAACACCATCCCGTGGGTGATCTACACCAGCCCCGAGATCGCGTGGGTGGGCCGCACCGAACAGCAACTCAAGGCCGACGGCGTGGCCTACAAGGCCGGCACCTTCCCGTTCTTGGCCAACGGCCGTGCGCGCGCCCTGGGCGATACCACCGGCATGGTGAAGTTCCTGGCCGATGCCAAGACCGACGAGATCCTGGGCGTGCACATCGTCGGCCCGATGGCCAGCGAGCTGATCGCCGAGGCGGTGGTGGCGATGGAGTTCCGCGCCTCCAGCGAGGACATCGCCCGCATCTGCCATGCACACCCGTCCTTGAGCGAGGCCACCAAGGAAGCGGCGCTGGCGGTGGACAAGCGCACGCTGAACTTCTGACGAAGGCTGTCGGTTCGTGACCTCGGTGCGCGAGGCCTACGAGGCCGAGCTGAAGACACGCGGCTACCAGAGCGACCCTGCGCAGCTGCGCGCAGTGGACGCGCTGGACCGCTGCGCGCGCGAGTGGGCCGCCTACAAGGAAAAGCGCTCCAACCGCCTGAAGAAGCTGATCAACCACCCCGACATTCCGCGCGGGGTGTACATGTTCGGCGGGGTGGGCCGCGGCAAGAGCTTCCTGATGGACTGCTTCTACAACGCCGTGCCCATCGTGCGAAAGACGCGGCTGCACTTCCACGAGTTCATGCGCGAGGTGCACCGTGAACTGGCCGACCTGCAGGGCACGGTGAACCCGCTGGACGAGCTGGGCAAGCGCATGGCCAGGCGCTACAAGCTGGTGTGCTTCGACGAATTTCACGTCGCCGACATCACCGACGCGATGATCCTGCACCGACTGCTGGTCTCGATGTTCGAGAACGGCATCGGCTTTGTCACCACCTCGAACTTCAAGCCCGACGACCTGTACCCCAATGGCCTGCACCGCGACCGCATCCTGCCGGCGATTGCGCTGCTGAACCAGCAGCTTGAGGTGATCAACGTGGACAACGGCACCGACTACCGGCGCCGCACGCTCGAGCAGGTGCAGCTGTACCACACGCCCCTGGGGCCGGACGCCGAAGCGGCGCTGGAGCGCACCTTCGAGCAACTGGCCGAGGCGCGTGATGAAAGCGCGGTGCTGGTGATCGAGTCGCGCGAGATCCGCGCGGTGCGGCGTGCCGGCGGTGTGGTGTGGTTTGACTTCCGCACCCTGTGCGGCGGTCCACGCTCGCAGAACGACTATCTGGAGCTGGCCTCGCAGTTCCACACCGTCATCCTGTCCAACGTGCCGCAGATGTTTGTGCGCAACGCCTCCGAAGCGCGGCGCTTCACCTGGCTTGTCGATGTGTTGTACGACCGGCGCGTGAAGCTGGTGATGTCAGCGGCCGTGCCGCCCGAGCAGCTCTACACCGAAGGGCCGCTGGCGCACGAGTTTCCGCGCACCGTCTCGCGCCTCAACGAGATGCAGTCGGCCGAGTTCCTGGCGCTTGAGCGGCGCACGGTGGACACGCGCCTGACATGAGGCGCACGCCCCGGCCCGGACGGCCTGGCGGTGCGATGATGCGCTTCATGGCGTGTGCCCTTGCCCCCCTTGTTGTGCTGGTGCTGCCGCGTGTGCATGGTGTGGCAACCCGCATCGCCGCAGGCCTGCTGGCCTTGGCAGGAATGGGCCTGTGCGGGCCCGCGTTCGCCGCGGGTGAAGCCACCGCTGCCGAAGGGATGCAGGCCGCGCGCGAGCGCATTGCGCAGCAGCGCGACGAGGCTGGCCGTGCCCTGGAGCGCCAGCGCGCCGACTGCCATCAGCAGTTTGCAGTGACCGATTGCATTCGCCGCGCCGAAGCCGCGCACCGGCAGCAGCTGGGCGATCTGCGCCGTCAGGAGGTGGCGCTCAATCGCGCCGAGCGTCAGGCCGAGGCCGCCGCCCACCAGAAGCGGCTGGACGAGCGTGCTGCAGCGCAGGCAGAGCGTGCCGCGAAAGCGTCCGCTGCACAAAGCCAGCCCGTACCGCCGCCCACCGCGCTGAGCGGCGCGCCAGTGAACGCCGGCGTGAGCGAAGAGGAGATCGAAGCGCGGCGCAAGCAAGAGCAGGCGCGGCGCGATCAGCAGGCGCGCGAGCGGGCAGAGCGTGCGCGGCAAGCCGATCTGCGTGCGCAGCAGCGCGCGGCACAGCGCCAGGAGCGCGACAAGCGCGACGCAGAGCGAAAGCAGGCCGCACAAAAAGAGGCGCCACCTCGGGCACCTGCGGCCTCTCTGCCTGTTCCACCCTGAGGGCGTGCCCCCGTGGTGGGGTTGGTGAGGGTGGTGGAGGCGTTGGTGCGGGCCGCCTCAGCCAGCGAGGGGCTCGACCTTGATGATGGCCACCGAGATGTTGTCGCCGCCGCCGTTGGCGCGGTCCCGTGCGCGCTGCACCATGGCCTGCGCGGCCTCGGGTGCGGCCAGCCGCTCCACCAGGATCGCCATCTCGTCATCGGACACGTAGTGCCACAGCCCGTCGGAGCACGCCACCAGTGCATCGCCGGGGGACAGCTGCTCGATCAGGTGCAGCGTGTGCTTGGGCGCGCGCTTGGAGCCCAGGCTCTCCAGCAGCATGTTCGACTTCGGATGGCTCTCGGCGTCTTCGGGCGCCAGCTTGCCCTGCGCCACCAGCATCTGCACATACGAATGGTCGGTGGTGCGGAACACCGGCGTGCCCCGGTGGAAGTGGTGCACCCGCGAATCGCCCACATGCACCCAGTGGCTCTGCCCGGTCGGCAGCACCATGAACGCGGCAATCGTGCTGTGCGGCTCTTGCTCGGCCGAGATCGCGGTGAGCTGGATGACGGTGTGCGCGTCCTCGACGATCTGCGCCAGCAGTTCCTCGGGCGAATCTTCCGCCGGCGAAAAGCGCTCGAACAGCTGCCGCGCGGTCATGATGACCTGGTCAGACGCCTTGCGCCCGCCACTGCGGCCACCCATTCCGTCGGCCACCACCGCCAGCACGCAACCGTGAATGCGTGGATGCGGAATCACCGCAACCTGGTCTTGCTGGTACTCGCGGTCGCCCTTGTGAAGGCCCGAGGCGGCGCTGAGTCGGTAATGGGCGGGCATGAACGGTGTGAAAACGGCTCGTGCGGCAAGGTTGCAGCCGACGCGAACACCTATTATGGGCGAATGCAACGATCTGTTTGTAAATGCATTTGAAGCAACAGGTATCAGACGCGTTTGCGCCACACGGGCCGCTGGCCCAGGCCACCGACGCCTTCCTGCCGCGCGAGGGCCAGACCCGCATGGCACTGGCGGTGGCCGACGCGGTGGAGCGCGGTGGCGCGCTGGTGGTGGAAGCCGGCACCGGCGTGGGCAAGACGTTTGCCTATCTGGTGCCCACGCTGCTGAGCGGCGAGCGGGTGCTGCTGTCCACCGCCACCAAGGCGCTGCAAGACCAGCTGTTTTCGCGCGACCTGCCGCGGCTGGCGCAGTCGCTGGGCATTGCGCTGCGCGCGGCGCTGTTAAAGGGCCGCGCCAGCTACCTGTGCCTGCACCGCATGGAACTTGCGCGGCGCGACGCGACGCTGCCCGACCGCAGCGCGGTGATGGCGCTTGCGCGGGTGGAAGACTGGTCGCGCAGCACCCGTACCGGCGACCTGGCCGAGCTGCCCGGGCTGGACGAGCGCTCGCCGGTGATTCCGCTGGTCACCTCCACCCGTGACAACTGCCTGGGCTCGGACTGCCCGCAGTTCCGCAGCTGCCATGTGAACCAGGCGCGGCGCGAGGCGCTGGCGGCCGATGTGGTGGTGATCAACCATCACCTGTTCTTTGCCGACCTGACGGTGCGTGAGTCCGGCATGGCCGAGCTGCTGCCCAGCGTGCGGGTGGTCGTGTTTGACGAGGCGCATCAGCTCAACGAGACGGGGGTCGAATTCCTCGGCACGCAACTCGGCACCGCGCAACTGGTGGACCTGGCGCGCGACCTGCTGGCTTCGGGGCTGCAGCAAGCGCGCGGCCTGGCCGAGTGGCAGGCACTGGCGGGTGGCATCGAACGTGCAGCGCGCGACCTGCGGCTGCTGTTCGGCCGCATGCCCGGCGGTGCACGCAGGCGCTGGACGCAGCCGGTGCCCGAAGGCGTCGATGCAGCGGCATGGCAGAGCGCACTGGACGCGCTGCGCGGTGCGCTGGATGCAGCGGGCACCGGCTTGCAGTGGGTTCAGGATGCAGCGCCCGACTTCAGCCGGCTTCTGGAGCGCTGCCTTCAGGCAACCGCGCTGGTGCAGCGCTTTGCCGAGCCGGCGCCCGCCGGGTGCGTGCGCTGGGCCGACGCCGGTACCCATCTGCGGCTGGTGGAGTCGCCACTGGACATCGCGCAGGCCGTGCGCGAGCGGATGCTGGGCCAGGGGCGGCCAGCGGCAGCGGAGGCCGACGTACACGACGAGCCCAAGGCATCCGATGCGGCAGCCCGCGGGTTCAACAGCATCAGCAACGTACCGCCCGAGCGCCAGCGCACCTGGGTCTTCACCTCGGCCACGCTGGGCGACGATGACCGCCTGAGCTGGTTCACCGAACCCTGTGGCCTGGAAAGCGCAGAGGTGCTGCGCGTGGCCAGCCCGTTTGACTACCCGGCGCAGGCGGCCCTGTATGTGCCCGCGAGCCTGCCGCGCCCGGGCGACGCCGCCCACACCGAGGCGGTGGCCGATCTGGCGGCGCAGGCGGTGCGCCGCCTGGGCGGGCGCGCGATGGTGCTCACCACCACGCTGCGTGCCTTGCAGCTGATCGGCGACCGGCTTGAGCGGCAATTGGGCGCCGACGCGCTGGGCGAATCGCGCATCGAGGTGCTGGTACAGGGACGCTTGCCCAAGCGCCGCCTGATCGAGCGCTTTCGCGAAGGCGATGCCCAGGGCCGGCCCGGCTGCGTGCTGGTGGCCTCGGCCTCGTTCTGGGAAGGGGTGGACGTGCCGGGTGATACGCTGCAGCTGGTGATCATCGACAAGCTGCCGTTTCCGCCGCCGGGTGACCCGCTGGTCGAGGCGCGCAGCGCGCGTTGCGAGGCATCCGGCCGCAGCGCCTTCAATGCCTACTTCGTGCCCGAAGCGGCGGTATCGCTCAAGCAGGGGGCCGGGCGGCTGATCCGCACCGAGTCCGACCGCGGGGTGCTGGTGGTGTGCGACCCGCGGCTGGCCACCATGGGCTACGGCCGCCGGCTGGTGCAGGCGCTGCCGCCGATGCGGCGGCTGAAGACGGCTCAGGAATTCGAAGAGGCGCTGGACGAACTGCGTGCGCCCGTCGGCGACGACGGCGCGCCTGCAGCGATCACCAGAACTTCCACCACGGACCGCTGACCGCGCGGCGCGCGCCCGGCTGCAGGTAGGCGCTGTTGGGGTAGGTGGCCTGCAGCACGCGACGTGCGTCGTCGCGCAGCTGCGCCAGGCCCAGCGCGTCGTAGGACTGCACCACCAGCGCAAGCGCTTCTTCGAGTGCGGGGACGTCGCGGTAATCGGTCAGCGCGCTCTGCGCGCGGGCAATCGCCGCCACATAGGCGCCGCGGGTGTAGTAGTAGCGCGCCACATGCACCTCGTACTGCGCCAGCGCGTTGGCGATGTACAGCATGCGCGAGCGTGCGTCGGGCGTGTAGCGCGAATCCGGGAAGCGCGAGACGAGTTCGCGGAAAGCCTCGAACGATTCCTTGGCCGCACGCTGATCGCGCTCGGACAGGTCTTGCCGCGTCAGGAAGGCGAACAGGCCGAGGTTGTCGTTGAAGTTGGCCAGCCCCTTGAGGTACAGCGCGTAGTCGAACGCGGGGCTGGTGGGGTGCAGCTTCATGAAGCGGTCGAGCGCTGCGATCGCCTGCGCCGGCTCGTTGGCCTTGTAGTGGGCGTAGGCGCGGTCAAGCTGGGCCTGCTGCGCCAGCGGTGTGCCGGCGGCGCGGCCTTCAAGCTTCTCGAGCAGGGGAATCGCCTTGTCAAAGCCGCCGGCATCAAGCTCGGCCTTGGCTTCGCTGTAGATGCGGTTGGGCGACCAGTTGGCGGTGCGGTCTTCGGGGGTGCTGGAGCAGCCGGCCACAAGTGCGAGTGCTGCAGCGGCCAGCGGCACCGATAATCCTCGACCCATCATCACGGACATTCCCCTTGCGATCAGACCGAAGCATTGTATCGACGCAGGCACCCGCGCCCGACGCGGCGTCGCGGCCCGATGGCGTTGCGGATGCGGCCGATGCAGGCGAGGGCGACGATGCCGAATCCGGCGTGGAGCTGCGGCCCTGGCGCATCGATGCCGCCTTGCACGGTGAACGTCTGGACCGCGCGCTCGCCGCGCTCGTGCCCGAGTTCTCGCGCAGCTACCTGCAGCAACTGATCGCTGACGGCGCGGTGCTGAGCGATGGCCGTGCGCTGGGCAAACCTTCGCAGCGTGTGAGCGCGGGGCAGGCGGGCACGGTCGAACTGCGCCCCACACCGCAAAGCCAGGCCTTCGTGCCGCAAGACTTGCCGCTGGATGTGGTGTACGAGGACGAGCACCTGCGGGTGATCGACAAGGCCGCCGGCATGGTGGTGCACCCTGCGCCCGGCCACTGGAGCGGCACGCTGCTCAATGCGCTGCTGGCACGCGATGCGTCCAGCGCTTCCTTGCCACGCGCGGGCATCGTGCACCGGCTGGACCGCGACACCACCGGGCTGATGGTGGTGGCGCGCACGCGGCTGGCGATGGAGGCGCTGGTGCGCGCCATCGCCGCGCGCGAGGTGGGCCGCGAATACATCGCCATCGGCCAGGGCGCGTGGCGCGGCGAGCCGGTGCGTGAGGTCGAGGCGCCGATCGGCCGCGATCCGCGCAACCGACTGCGCATGGCGGTGGTGGATCTGGAGCGCCATGCCGGCAAGACGGCTGCCACGCGCATCGAATGCCTGGAATCCACCGGCACGGCCTGCCTCGTGCGCTGCACCTTGCGCACCGGGCGCACGCATCAGATCCGGGTGCACATGGCGCATCTGGGCCATGCGCTGGTGGGCGACGTGCTGTACGGTGGCCCGCCGGGGGGGCACCTGGCGCGCCAGGCGCTGCATGCGTGGCAACTCGGCTTGATCCATCCGGTCTCGGGCCAGCCGCTGCGCTTTCAGAGCCCGCTGCCCTTGGACTTTCTTGCGGAAATGCGCGCCCTGGGGCTTCGATACAATCTGCCGGCGCTGAGCGCGTAAGACGGCGAGGGAATCGCCGCACCGCCAGAGCCGGGTTTCGGGGCCGCAGGCGCCATGCGCGCAGCCAGACGGCACCGTCCCCGCGTGAAGGGGCAGCGCCCCGCCACCAACCGACCGCCCACTTCTGTTCCTGCTTTCCCGCCACCCGCGGGAGCCGACACGCAAACACAAAATGAACACGGTGGATGCCCGCCGCGTCCTCGAGACCGCACTGATCTGCGCAGGCCAGCCGCTGACGCTGAAGGACATGCGCACCCTGTTCAACGACGAGGTGGGCACCGACACCCTGCGCGCCCTGCTGTCTGACCTGCAGCTGGAATGGGCGCAGCGCGGGGTGGAGCTTGCTTGCGTGGCGAGCGGCTGGCGGCTGCAAAGCCGACCGGAGATGCGCGAGTACCTCGACCGCCTGCACCCGGAAAAGCCGCCCAAGTACACCCGCGCCGCGCTCGAGACGCTGGCCATCATCGCGTACCGCCAGCCGGTCACCCGCGGCGACATGGAAGACATCCGCGGTGTGACCATCAACTCGCAGATCCTCAAGCAGCTCGAGGACCGCGGCTGGATCGAGGTGATCGGCCACCGCGAGACCGCCGGGCGCCCCGCGCTGTTTGCCACCACGCGGCAGTTCCTCGATGACCTGGGGCTGGCTTCGCTGGACCAGTTGCCCGCGCTCGACTCACCCGGCGGCAGTGGCGACATCGCGGGCGTGGCTGGCCTGTTGGGTGCTTTGGGTGACGGCACGCCGGTGCA
>JBDLRH010000138.1:0-7309 GCA_039800165.1 Pseudomonadota bacterium | reverse complement strand
GCAAGCCGCGTGGGCACGGTGCAACGCATCCTGGTGGAAGGCCCGTCACGCAAGAACCCGGCCGAACTCTCGGGCCGCACCGAATGCAACCGGGTGGTCAACTTCGACGGCGGGCCGCATGCGAAGCGGCTGATCGGTCAGATGATCGAGGTGGACATCGTGCATGCCTACCCGCATTCGCTGCGCGGCGAGGTGCGCACGGTGGAGGCGGTGACGGGCTGAAGGGCAGTCACGCAGCGAAGGCCGGGGCGGCCGCTGCGTCGCGCTGCGCTGCTGACCTGAATTAGCGCGGCATGCCGGGCATGCCAGGGAAGCCCTTCATGCCGCCCATGCGCTTCATCATCTTCATCAGGCCGCCGCCCTTCATCTTCTTCATCATCTGCTGCATCTGCTCGAACTCGTTGAGCAGGCGGTTGACTTCCTGCACCTGAACGCCGGCGCCCGCGGCAATGCGGCGCTTGCGCGTGGCCTTGATGAGCTCGGGCTTGCGACGCTCCAGCGGGGTCATGCTGCAGATGATCCCCTCCTTGCGGCGCAAATCGCGCTCGGCGCGGTCCATGTCCACCTGCCCGGCCTTGGCGGCAAGCTGCGTGGGCAGCTTGTCCATCAGGCTTGACAGGCCGCCCATGCCCTTCATCTGCTGCAGCTGCGCCAGAAAATCGTTCAGGTCAAAGCCGTCGCCGCTTTTCACCTTGGCGGCAAGCTTCTGCGCCGCCTCCATGTCCACGCCGGCGGTGACCTGCTCGACCAGCGCGACGATGTCGCCCATGCCCAGCACCCGGCCCGCGTGGCGCTCGGCGTCGAACACCTCCAGCCCGTCGATCTTCTCGGAGGTGCCGGCGAACTTGATCGGCGCGCCGGTGATCTGCCGCACCGACAGTGCCGCACCGCCGCGCGAGTCGCCGTCGGTCTTGGTCAACACGATGCCGGTCAGCGGCAGGGCTTCCTTGAAGGCCTTGGCGGTGTTCACCGCGTCCTGGCCCTGCATCGCATCGACCACGAACAGCGTCTCGACCGGGTTGAGCGCGCCATGCAGCTCGCGGATTTCGCGCATCAGCGCCTCGTCGATCGCGAGGCGACCGGCGGTGTCGACGATCAGCACGTCAAAGAAGTGCCGCTTGGCATGGTCGAGCGCGGCGCGAGCGATGTCCAGCGGCTTCTGGTCCGCCGAGCTGGCAAACCACTCGGCGCCGGCCTGCGCCGACACCGTCTTGAGCTGCTCGATGGCCGCCGGCCGGTACACGTCGCCCGACACCGTCAGCACCTTCTTCTTGCGCTTGTCGATCAGGTGGCGCGCCAGCTTGGCCACGGTGGTCGTCTTGCCCGCGCCCTGCAGGCCGGCCATCAGGATGACGGCCGGCGGCTGCGCCGCCAGGTTGAGGTCGCTGACCCCCTCGCCCATGGTGGCGGCCAGTTCCTTGTGCACGATGCCCACAAGCGCCTGCCCCGGGTTGAGCGAGCCCACCACCTCCTGCCCCAGCGCCTTGTCCTTGACCCGCGCGATGAAGTCGCGCACCACCGGCAGCGCCACATCGGCCTCGAGCAGCGCCATGCGCACCTCGCGCAGCATGTCCTGCACGTTCGATTCGGTGATACGCGCCTGCCCGCGCAGGCCCTTGACGAGCCGCGAGAGTTTGTCGGAGAGGGTGGAAGCCATGGTCGGGCGGGCGGGGGAGGTGTTGTCGGTGCCGCACAACGGCGGGCGAACGCTGCGTCCGGGCAGCGCCGGCATGGCATGGAGCCAGACCGACACCTTACACTGTTCGCATGATTTTATCGGGCGCGTCCTCCATCGGTCTGAGCCTCGCGCTGGCCACCGCCGCCGGCTATGCGCTGCAGGCGGCGCTGGCCGCACGCATCGGCCCGATCACCGCGCGCAAGGCGCTGATGGCGGCCTGGGCGCTGCATGCGGCGCTGCTGCTGTACGGCATGCTGGGCAGCACGCCGCGCTTTGGCTTTGCGCCCGCGCTGTCAGTCACCGCCTGGCTGGTGGTCGCGGTCTATGTGATCGATGCGCGCGCCTTCCCGCAACTGCGGGCCCGTCAGGCGCTGGCCGTGGTGGGTGCGCTGGCGGTCGGGCTGGCGCTCGCCTTCCCCGGCGCGCTGCTGCACCGCTCGGCGTCGGCCTGGCTGCCCCTGCACTGGGCGCTGGGCATCGCGTCCTACGGCCTGTTTGCCGCAGCGGTGGTGCACGCCTGGATCCTGATGCGCGCCGAGCGCGACATCCGCAAGGCGGCGGGTGCCGACAGCGGCCTGCCGCTGCTAACCCTCGAGCGGCTGACCTTTCGTTTCGTGATGGCCGGCTTTGTGCTGCTGTCGGCCACACTGCTGGCCGGGCTTCTGTTCAGCGAGCAGCTGTACGGCGCGGGCAAGTCGTGGCGCTGGGACCACAAGACGGTGTTCTCGGTGCTGTCGTGGGCGGCCTTCGCGGTGCTGCTGGTCGGCCGCGCGCGCTTTGGCTGGCGCGGCCGCAAGGCGGTGCGCATTCTCTATGTTGGTTCGCTACTGCTGCTGCTGGCCTATGTCGGCTCGCGCTTCGTGATTGAGGTGGTGCTCGGCCGCAACGCCTGAGCCGCACGACACGCTGCCCCGATGAAATACCTGATCGTCATTGCAGTGCTGGCCCTGGCCTGGTTCGTCTGGCGCAAGCAGCGCGAGCGCCAAAGCAATGCGGCGCGCCGCGCTGCGCCACCGCCTTCCAGCGCCACTTCGTCCGGCGAAAGCGGCCCGCAGGAGATGGTGCGCTGCCCGGTGTGTGCGCTGCACCTGCCGCACACCGATGCGGTCGCTGGCCGCACGGGCCAGTACTGCAGCGAGGCGCACCGGCAGCAGGCCGAGGGATGACGCCCACCCCGTGGGACGCCGGCTGGCTGCACGGCGCGCGCAGGCTGGCGTCGCCCAATTTCGGGCCACGGCCCGAGGGGGCGCAGGTCGATCTGATCGTCATCCACTCGATCAGCCTGCCGCCTGGGCAGTACGGCGGCGACGAGGTGCAGCGGCTCTTCACCAACACGCTGGACTGCAACGCGCATCCATACTTCGCGCAGCTGCGCGGACTGCAGGTCTCGTCGCACTTCTATGTGCGCCGCAACGGCGAGGTTTGGCAGTTCGTCAGCACGCACGATCGCGCCTGGCATGCGGGTGCATCGCACTACCGCGGCCGCGACAACTGCAACGACGACTCGGTGGGCATCGAGCTCGAGGGCCTGGAGGGCGAGCACTTCGAGGACGCGCAGTACGACCGGCTGGCCGAGCTGTGTCGCGCCATCGCCAGCGGGCATCCGATCGCACACGTCGCCGGCCACGAGCATGTGGCGCCAGGCCGCAAGCAGGACCCCGGGGCCGGCTTTGACTGGGCGCGGTTGCAGTCGCTGTTGCGCTGGAGCCCTCAGTACTTTCCCGAAGGCGTGTTGAGCACGCGCAAGGCAAGCGACTGAGCCGCCCCGCTGCGCGCCGCGTGCCGCAGCACCTCTTTGATTCATGACGCGGCGCACAAGTGCCGAGCCGGTGCGGCTTGCACGCCCAAATGCGGCGCCCGGCCGCGCCACTGCGTGATGTGCGGGCGCACAGCCGCGCCGATTCGTCCTCGCAGCCTGATCCCCCGCACGGCGGTACAGATTTGACAAATCGGCACAATCGCACACAGAGCTCAACACGCTAGATATGGGGTCTTGAACCCCCCCGACACCCCAGATATAGTGTGTCAACGGACGGCCACCCCACCGTGGCACCGGCGGCCTTGAGGCCGCGGACCCCGCCGCCGCCACGCAGGGCGGCCCCGGAATACGAGACCGCACAACACACAGAAGAGGAACGAATGCAAGCAGCAGTCAGCACGCCCGGCACCCAGAGTCAACCCACATCGGCCGCAGGCCTGATGAGCCCGCCCACCGGGGCACCGGCCAGTGCGCTTGCCAACTACCAGATCATCCGACGCAACGGCGCCGTGGTGCCGTTCGAGCCCAACAAGATCGCCATCGCGATGATGAAGGCCTTCCTTGCGGTGCACGGCACCCAGGGCGCGGCTTCAGCCAGCGTGCGCGAGGTGGTGGACCAGCTCACGCAGCACGTGGTGCGCGCGATGGTGCGCTCGCGCCCGGGCGGCGGCACCTTCCACATCGAGGATGTGCAGGACCAGGTCGAGCTTGGCCTGATGCGCGGCGGTCACCACGAGATCGCGCGCGCCTACGTGCTCTACCGCGAGCGCCGCGCCCAGGAGCGCGCCAAGCAGACCGAACAGGAAATGCCGAAGGCGCCGCAGCTGCACGTGCTCGACGGCGGCCAGCGCGTGCCGCTGGACATGGCGGCGCTGCAGTCGCTGATCACCTCTGCCTGCGCCGGCCTCAACGCCGACGTCAAGGCCGAGCCGGTGATCGCCGAGACGCTGCGCAACCTGTACGACGGCGTTCCGATCGACGAGGTGTACAAGGCCGCCATCCTGGCCGCGCGCACCCTGATTGAAAAGGAGCCCGACTACACCTTTGCCACCGCGCGACTGCTGCTGCACACCATCTTCAAGGAAGTGGTGGGCCGCGAGGTCACGCTGGCACAGGCCGGCGAAGCCTATGCCGACTACTTTGCCGGCTTCATCAAGAAGGGCGTGGACAACGAGCTGCTCGACGAGAAGCTGCTGCAGTACGACCTGCACCGCCTGGGCGCCGCACTCAAGGCTGAGCGGGACCTGAAGTTCGACTACCTCGGCCTGCAGACCCTGTACGACCGCTACTTCCTGCATGTGCGCAAGCAGCGCATCGAACTGCCGCAGGCCTTCTTCATGCGCGTGGCCATGGGCCTGGCCCTGAACGAGATCGACCGCGAGGCGCGCGCCATCGAGTTCTACGAGGTGCTGTCCTCTTTCGACTTCATGTCGTCCACCCCCACGCTGTTTAACAGCGGCACGCTGCGCAGCCAGCTCTCGAGCTGCTACCTGACCACCGTGCCCGACGACCTGGACGGCATCTACGAATCCATCAAGGAAAACGCGCTGCTGTCCAAGTTCGCGGGCGGCCTGGGCAACGACTGGACCCGCGTGCGGGCCCTGGGCAGCCACATCAAGGGCACCAACGGCGAGTCGCAGGGCGTGGTGCCCTTCCTCAAGGTGGTCAATGACACCGCGGTGGCGGTCAACCAGGGCGGCAAGCGCAAGGGCGCGGTCTGCACCTACCTGGAGAGCTGGCACCTGGACATCGAGGAATTCCTCGAGCTGCGCAAGAACACCGGCGATGACCGCCGCCGCACCCACGACATGAACACCGCGAACTGGATTCCGGACCTGTTCATGAAGCGGGTGATGGAAAAGGGCCCGTGGACGCTGTTCTCGCCGTCCTCGGCGCCTGACCTGCACGACCTGTTCGGCGCGGATTTCGAGAAGGCCTATGTCGCCTACGAGGAGAAGGCCGCCCGCGGCGAGATCAAGCCGCACAAGGTGGTGCAGGCCACCGACCTGTGGCGCAAGATGCTCAGCATGCTGTTTGAGACCGGGCATCCCTGGATCACCTACAAGGACGCCTGCAACGTGCGCAGCCCGCAGCAGCACGTGGGCGTGGTGCACTCGTCCAACCTGTGCACCGAGATCACGCTGAACACCAGCGACACCGAAACCGCGGTCTGCAACCTCGGCTCGGTCAACCTGCTGCAGCACCTCAAGGACGGCCAGATCGACCACGACAAGCTCAAGCGCACCATCTCCACCGCGATGCGCATGCTCGACAACGTGATCGACATCAACTACTACGCGGTCAAGAAGGCCCGCGACTCCAACATGCGCCACCGCCCGGTGGGCCTGGGCGTGATGGGCTTCCAGGACGCGCTGTACCAGCTGCGCATTCCGTACGCCTCCGAGCAGGCGGTGGACTTTGCCGACCGCTCGATGGAGGCGGTGTGCTACTACGCCTACTGGGCCTCGACCGAGCTGGCGCGCGAGCGCGGCAAGTACTCGAGCTACAAGGGCTCGCTGTGGGACCGCGGCATCCTGCCGATGGACTCGCTGGACCTGCTGGCCCAGCAGCGCGGCGGCTTCGTCGAGGTCGACCGCTCCAGCTCGCTCGACTGGGACGCGCTGCGCAAGAAGATCGCCGCCGACGGCATGCGCAACTCCAACTGCGTGGCGATCGCGCCGACCGCGACCATCTCCAACATCATCGGCGTGGACGCGTCGATCGAGCCGTGCTTCGGCAACCTGTCGGTCAAGTCCAACCTGTCGGGCGAGTTCACCGTCATCAACCACTTCCTGGTGCATGACCTCAAGCGCATGGGCCTGTGGGACGACGTGATGGTGATGGACCTCAAGCACTTCGATGGCTCGCTGCGCCCGATCGACCGCGTGCCGCAGGACATCAAGGCGCTGTACGCCACCGCCTTCGAGGTCGAGCCGGTGTGGCTGGTCGAGGCGGCAGCGCGCCGCCAGAAGTGGATCGACCAGGCACAGTCGCTCAACATCTACATGGCCGGCGCCTCGGGCAAGAAGCTCGACGACACCTACAAGCTGGCCTGGCTGCGCGGCCTGAAGACCACCTACTACCTGCGCACCAGCAGCGCCACGCAAGCCGAGAAGTCGACGGTGCAGTCGGGCAAGCTCAATGCGGTGGCTTCCGGTGGTGCAACCACCGGCACCGCTGCGGCGGGCACGAGCGCGCTGGAGGCCGCCGCCGCTGCAGCGCGCGCGCAGATGGATGCAGCGCCGGCCACTGACGTGAAGTTCTGCGGCGTGGACGATCCCACCTGCGAAGCCTGTCAGTGAAATGCATCGTGGCGCGTCAGCGATGGCGCGCTGCGCGATGCACGACGATGCAACAGAGCAACAGATTCGAACGCAAATGCATGCGCGATGTGAATGAACACTTTGCAATTCGCGATGCAACTTTCATAATTCACGCACTGGAAAAACCATGTTGACCTGGGACGACGAAGTCAAGCCCTCACTGCAAGTCGCTTTCACCGGCAGTTCGATCGATCCGATCCACGGCCGCGGGGCTGTCTCCCCCTCTTCTCTTCCTGCCTCGCTGCCGACCGCAGACGATTTGGCCCTGCAGCCTGTGGCCGCAGCGCAGCCCGCCACGCGAATGCTCAATGACGGTGCCGTCGTGCCCAACGTCGCTGCCACCGAGCCCGCCACCCCCGCCGCGCGCGTGACCGCTGCCAGCCAGCGCCGGGTCACGGTGGCCGACAAGCGCATCATCAACGGCCAGACCGACGTCAACCAGCTGGTGCCGTTCAAGTACAAGTGGGCCTGGGAGAAGTACCTGGCCACCTGCGCCAACCACTGGATGCCGCAGGAAGTCAACATGAACCGCGACATCGCGCTCTGGAA
>JBDLRH010000137.1:0-2628 GCA_039800165.1 Pseudomonadota bacterium | reverse complement strand
ACCATGCACTGGTTCTTGAAGCGCGGCTTTGTACAGGTCGACCCCGACTGGCTGCCCGAGGCACGCAAGCGCAAGTACAACTGGGACCGCAAGAGCCTGGTGCTGGTCAAGAAGCTCGGCTGAGCGCGGCGCCGGCCGCGCGTGCACTGCCGACCGCGCTGCGCGGCCGGCCCGGTTCACTGATCGACGAACGCGCGCTCCACCACGTAGTCGCCTGGCGTGGTGGTGCTGCCTTCCTTGAAGCCGCGCGCCTCCAGAATGGCGCGCATGTCTTTGTTCAGGCCGGGGCTGCCGCAGATCATGATGCGGTCACTGGCCGCGTCCAGGGCCGGCAGGCCCAGGTCGCGCGTGAGCTGGTCACTCTCGATCAGCGTGGTGATACGGCCCTGATGTTCAAAGGCCTCGCGCGTCACCGTCGGGTAGTACAGCATCTGCGCCTGCACCAGTTCACCCAGAAATTCGTGCTGCGGCAGCTCCCTGGTGAGGTAGTCGCGGTAGCACAGCTCGGCCACCTCACGCACGCCGTGCACCAGGATCACCTTCTCGAAGCGCTCGTAGGTGGCGGGGTCGCGCACGATGCTGAGGAACGGCGCCAGGCCGGTACCGCTGCCCAGCAGGTACAGGTTCTTGCCCGGCAGCAGGTAGTCGATCAGCAGCGTGCCGGTGGGCTTGCGGCCCACCACGATGGTGTCGCCTACCTGGATGTGCTGTAGCCGCGATGTCAGCGGGCCGTCGGGTACCTTGATGCTGAGGAATTCCAGGTGATCTTCGTAATTGGCGCTGACGATGCTGTAGGCGCGCAGCAGCGGCTTGCCGTCCACCTTCAGGCCGATCATGGTGAAGTGGCCGTTGGAGAAGCGCAGCGCCGGGTCACGCTCGGTGACGAAGCTGAAGAGGCGGTCGGTCCAGTGGTGGACGCTGAGGACTTTAGGTTCGAAGAAGGCGCTCATGGAGCGGTGCAATCGCAGAAGAAAGGGACGGCGCGCAGGCGGCAACGCAGGCGGGCAACCCGGGATTGTCCCAGATCACCGACGGCAAGACGGGCATGCGGTCGCGCCCGGGCAAGGGGCCGGACGTGATGCGCAAGGCCTGCCCGACGATTCTTGATAAAGTCGTGGCAAGCGCTTGACGCGACAGACGCACCGGGTGACGCGCACCGCGTACCGCACCAGCCCGCGCATTGTGCAAGCCGACGAGCCAGACTGAAACGATTGTTTTTTCAGTTGCTTATTCCAAATCACCCTACCAGCCCTGCCCCACCATGCCCCGCACCGTTCAATGCATCAAGCTCGGCGTTGAAGCCGAAGGCCTCGACTTCCCGCCCTACCCTGGCGAGCTGGGCAAGCGCATCTGGGAAAGCGTCAGCAAGCAGGCGTGGGCCGACTGGCTGAAGCACCAGACCATGCTGGTCAACGAGAACCGCCTGAACCTGGCCGACCAGCGTGCGCGCGAGTACCTCAAGCGCCAGATGGAAAACCATTTCTTCGGCGCAGGCGCCGACCAGGCGGCCGGCTACGTGCCGCCAGCGCAAAGCTGAGCTGCGCCGCGCAGGGCGCACGCGCAGTGAATGCCGCTTGCGCCGGGCCCACCCGCGGCGAACCCACACACCATGTCCGAAGCGGTCGACTGGGGCGCTGACGGCGTTCCGCGCAGCGCGTGCTACGGCGACATTTACCGCAGCACCAGCAGCGGGCTCGACCAGGCGCAGCAGGTGTTCATGGGAGGCTGCGGCCTGCCGGCGGGCTGGGCGGCGCAAGCGCGCTACTGCATTCTGGAAACCGGCTTCGGCCTGGGGCTGAACTTTCTTGCCGCGTGGCACGCGTGGCGCTGCGACCCGCAGCGCCCGCGCATGCTGCACTTCGCATCGGTGGAGGCGCATCCGGTGCACGCCGCCGACCTGCTGCGCAGCGCAGAGGCTTTTGCGCCCCTGCGGCCACTGGCCGAACAGCTGGCCGAGCAGTGGTGGGGCCTCACGCCCGGCTGGCACCGGCTGTCGTTCGAAAGCGGCCAGCTGCTGCTGACGCTGGGCATCGGCGACGCGTGCACGCGGCTGCGCGAGCAGTCGTTCGTGGCCGATGCGGTGTTTCTGGACGGCTTTGACCCGCAGCGCAACCCGCGCATGTGGGACGACGAGACGCTGCAGGCAGTGGCACGCCGGTGCCGTAGCGGCAGCACCCTGGCCACCTGGTGCGTGGCCGCCCCGGTGCGCGCCGCGCTGGAACGCTGCGGCTTTGAACTCGAGCGCCTGCCCGGTCTCGCGCCCAAGCGGCATCGGCTGCAGGGGCGCCTTGTTCGGCCCGCGCAGGTGGATGGCACGGCGCGGCATGCACCCGCGACACGGGAGGCCAGCGATGCGGAGGCCCGCGCGGTGGTCATCGGGGCGGGCATCGCAGGGGCCAGCGTCGCGGCAGCGCTGGCACGCCGGGGCTGGCAGGTGCAGGTGCTCGATGCCGCCGATGCCCCCGCATCCGGCGCCTCGGGCCTGCCCGCGGGCCTGTTTGCACCGCATGTGTCGCCCGACGATGCACCGCTGTCGCGGCTGACGCGCGCGGGCGTGCGTGCCACGCGGCAAGCGCTGGCGCAGCACCTGCCGCACTTGCGCGGTACCGCGTGGGCGGCCAGCGGCGT
>JBDLRH010000136.1:0-10991 GCA_039800165.1 Pseudomonadota bacterium | reverse complement strand
CAATGGCAAGGGCAAGATCGGGGGCGTGGATCGCAAAGACTCGCCTGACTGATTCAAGTGCTTCGGGTCGTCCCCGATGTAAAAGCACCAGCGCTAACTCAAGCAGATCACTTTGGTGCTGATCGGGTAAGTCCCGCTTGTCAGTTGTGGTTGATGCCAAGTAAGCGGCGCGTTCAAGGTAGGGGATGGCACTTTCATAATTGCCGATTTTTCCAAACAAGCCAGCCAGCGCAAAGAGCAACGGCTCGGTCGGTATGGTTACCTTCTCAACGATTGAATAGTGCTGGAAGGCTTTGAGGTAATTACCTTGATGGATTGCGATTGAGCCCAATGCGGCATGGACTCGGGCATCACTGGGACAAATGGCAAGTGCCTTTTCAAGATGTCGATTGGCTTCATCGAGCCTGTAAACAATCGCTTCTGGCCCGGCAGCACGACCGCCTTGATGCTGCCTTCGTCTTGCAGCGTTTTGATGTTTCGGTAAACCGTCGCCAGAGATAGCCGAGGCACCACCTCAGTCGCCAGAGCCAAGACCTCATGGGCTAGCAACGGACGATGAGCGCCAACGATCACGTCGTAGATGGCTTGATGCTGTCGAGTTTTTCGTTCCATAGCAATCCAAAGTTTTCGCCCTTCAAGAGCTCCTCTTGCCTAGGTGGTATTGTGCCGATTTATTAATGAGAATAGAATATCATTAGCAATAAAGGGTACCGTCGCCTTTTACCCGCCAACTGTCCCGCAGGAGCACATCATGAGTCTTGTCCCCGTCACTATCCTCACTGGCTTTCTTGGCAGTGGCAAGACCACGCTGCTCAACCGCATCCTCAAAGAACAGCACGGCCACCGCATTGCCGTGATCGAAAACGAGTTCGGCGAAGCCGGCATCGACAACGAGCTGCTGGTGCAGGACCGCGACGAGCAGATCGTCGAGATGAACAACGGCTGCATCTGCTGCACGGTGCGCGGCGATCTGGTGCGCATCCTGGGTGAACTGCACGCCAAGAAGCAGGCCGGCCAGCTGCACTTCGACCGCGTGATTATTGAGACTACCGGCCTGGCGGACCCGGCACCAGTGGCGCAAACATTCTTCGTTGATGAAGACATCGGCCAGCAGTACCTGCTGGACGCCATAGTGACGATGGTCGACGCCAAGCACGCGCCCGAGCAACTGGACGAGCACCACGAGGCGCAGGAGCAGGTGGGCTTCGCCGACCGCATCTTCATCACCAAGACCGACGTGGTGCAGCCCAACGACGTGGCGCAGCTGCGCCAGCGGCTGGTGAAGATGAACCCGCGCGCCAAGATCGGCGAGGCAAAACATGGCGTCGCAGCCATCGAAGACCTGCTGGACATCCGCGGCTTCAACCTCAACGCCATCCTGGAGATCGAGCCCGACTTCCTGACCGATGTGGACCACGAGCATGACGACGACGTCACCTCGTTCGTGTTCCGCGAAAGCCGGCCGTTGGATCTCGAGCGGCTGGAGGACTTCCTCGGCGCCATCGTTCAGGTCTATGGCACGAAGCTGATGCGCTACAAGGGCGTGCTCAACATCAAAGGCATTGACAAGCGCGTCGTCTTCCAGGGCGTGCACATGCTGATGGGCTCGGATGCGGGCGCGGCCTGGAAGCCTGGCGAGAAGCGCGAGTCCAAGATGGTGTTCATCGGGCGCGACATGCCCAAGGACGTGCTACTGGATGGACTGGCGCAGTGCCTGGCCGGGGGTGCAAGACCCAAGCAAGTACCGGAGCGCTGAGACCTTGGCCCACCCGATCCCAAAGCTGCCGTCTGGACGGCAACGCCCTGCCTGCCCACGCTGGGCCACGACGCTGGGCGTGCCCCTTGTGCTGGCGATCCAAAGCGGCCAACCGTTGGCCCAGCCTGCTCAAGCCTCGGATCCCAACCAGGCCGCGCTGCCGCGCGTGACCATCGTCGGCGAACGCGAGCAGCCCGCCTTGCAGCAGCCGGCCGGCTCGGCCTCTCGTCTTGGCCTGACCGTGCGTGAAACGCCCGCATCCATCAACATCCTTCCGCAGGAGCTGCTGCGCGAGCGCGGGGCGCGCACTGTCACCGAGGCAGCCCAGGCCGCAACAGGCGTGACTGCAGGCGACTTTCCCGCCGAGCCGGCCAACTTCTCGATGCGCGGCTTTGCCAACAGCCAGATCAACACGCTGTACAACGGGCTGAAGATCGGCCCGCCCAACATGACCTCGCGCGTGATGGACGTGGGCAATCTCGAGCGCATCGAATTCCTGAAGGGGCCTGCATCGCTGATGTCGGGAGAGGGCGCATCGGGCGGCGCGGTCAACTTCGTCACGCGGCAGCCACACCGGGGCAAGCCGCAGCACGAAGTCAACCTGTCCGCAGGGTCATTCGGCGCCGTGCGCAGCGGATTCGGGTCGGGCGGCACCACGTCGGTGGACAGCCTGGACTACCGCATTGACCTGAACCGCTCGGCAGGCAAGGGCTTCATCGCCGATACCCGGCACGAAAACTGGCATTTCTCAGGTGGGCTGGACTGGTATGCCCAGCCGGGTTTGAAGATGTTCGGCGCAGTGGAGTTCAAGAAGGACAACAGCAGTGCCTACTGGGGCACGCCGCTGGTGTCAGCCGCAGCCCCTGGCATCCAGGCTCAATCGGGCGTGGTGTCGGGCACCTACGTGTCGGGCTTCAACGGCAGCGACCTGGGCGCCGTGACCATCGATCGCCGCACGCTGCGCACTAACTACAACGTGCTGGACAACCGCAACAAGGCAGACGAGCAGTGGTTTCGCCTGGGTGCCGACTGGCAGGCCAATAAAGCCTTGACCCTGCGCACGCAGTTCTACCACTTCAGTGCTGACCGGGAGTGGTTCAACAACGAAGTAACGGCCTTCAACGCCGGCACCGGGCTGGTGGATCGCGAGCGCTTCTACGTGGCCCATGACCAGACCACTGTCGGCAGCAAGACCGAACTGCAGTGGGACACGCCTGTTGGCGGCCTGAGCAACCGCCTGGTGGCGGCGCTCGAGTGGGCCGATACCCGGTTCGAGCGGCCCGGATCGGCCAACTTTCCCGGGGACAGCGTGAGCCTGGTTGACCCCCAGCGTGGTAACTTCGGCCTGCTGACCACGCAGCGACAAACATCGGACATCAGCAACCTGGCGCTGGCCCTGGAAAATCGGCTGGTGCTGCGCCCCGGCCTGGCACTGATCGCCGGACTGCGACACGAGTCGATTGCCCTGGACCGCAGTTCGGCCAACGCCGCAGGTGTTCAGCGCACGGGTTTTCCGTTCAGCAAGACCTGGCGGCCAACGACCGGCCGGCTGGGCCTGACGTGGGACGCGGCGCCGGAGCTGAAGATCTATGGCCAATACGCCACGGCCGCCGACGTGGCCGCGAACAACCTCTTCCTGTTGCGCGCCAATCAGCCGCTGGACCTGACCCGCACCCGCAGCTTGGAGGTGGGTGTCAAGCAGAGCTTCTGGGCACAGCGCGGCGAATGGACGCTGGCGCAGTACGACATCGTTCGCAGCAACGTCTATGCGGCGCAAGGGGGGCAGGCATTGGCGCTGGCAGGGCAACAGGTTTCGCGCGGTGCCGAGTTGTCAGCGTCTTTGCGCACCGCGCAGGCCTGGCGTGTCTGGGGCAACCTGGCGCTCAACCGCACGCGCTATGAAGACTATGCCAGCCCTGGTGGCTCGCTCAGCGGCCACACACCGCCCAATGCGCCCAGGCTGGTGGCCAACGCGGGCGCCACCTACCGTTGGGGTGGCGAGTGGCCGGTGGAGCTGTCAGGCTCGGTGCGCCGCGTCGGTGAACGCTTCCACAGCGATGCCAACACGGTGAGGTTGGCCGCTTACACCGTGGCAGATGCAGCCGTGACCATGGAGCTACAGCCCAGCACCCGCCTGAGTCTGCGCGTGCGCAACCTCACAGACCGGACCTACGCCGTCTGGAGCGACCCGTTCTATCCCGACCAGGTTCTGCTCGGCGCACCACGCAGCCTGGAGTTGTCTCTGGGTCTAAAGTTCTGAGGAACACATGGCCTGCGCATCTGTACGGTTGGACCGGGTGGGCCTGCGCACCTCGCAAGGTGTGGCCCTGTTACAGGGCATCGAGATGGTTGTGGCTGCCGGCCAGCGCTGCGCCGTTGTCGGGCCCAATGGCGCGGGCAAGAGCAGCTTGCTCGGCGTCATCAGCGGGCGCTTGCAACCGACGGCAGGGCTAGTCCATGTGGGCGATGTGCCGGGGCTGGCGCAAGGGCATGTCGGTGTGCTCGGGCACCCGTCTGGGCATCCGTCCCGGCACCTGAATCAGGTGGCGATAGTGGGTCAGACCGAACAGGTCTACCTGCGCTTGACCGTGCACGACTACGTGGGGCTGGGCCGCGTGCCCCACCAAGGACGTAGCTCGAACGCTCGCCACCAGGAGGTGGTTGCTCATTCGCTGGCGCTGTGCCATCTGAGCGGCACGGCGCAGCGCGGGCTGCACACCTTGTCAGGCGGCGAGCGGCAGCGTGCTCACCTGGCGCGTGCACTGGCGCAAGAGCCAGCGCTGCTGCTACTGGACGAACCGACCAATCACCTTGACCTGCGGGCCCGTGTCGAGCTGCTGGATCTCGTGCGCGGTCTGGGCATCACGGTGGTGGCAGCGCTGCATGAACTGTCGCTGGTGGCTGGATTCGCCGACCACATGGTGGTGTTGAACGGTGGCCGCGTGGTCGGGCAAGGTTCTCCGGCAGAAACCATGACGGCAGCCTTGGTGGCGGAAGTCTTCGGCATGGCCCTGGTGCGCACCCGACACCCGCAGGAGCAACGCGAGCTCTGGGTCTTCGAAAGGCTGGCTGCATGACACGCCGCGCAAACGTGTGTGCGTTGCTGCTGCTTTGCATCAGCATGGTCAGTGGCGCTCACGCCTTTCCTGTCACGGTGGACAACTGCGGCACGCCACTGCGCATCAACGCGCCGCCAAAGCGCGCGGTGATCCACGACCTCAACATGACCGAGATGGCACTAGCGTTGGGCTTGCAAGCACAAATGGCAGGCGTCACAGGCATCACGGGCTGGTACAAGACCGATGCCAACTTCAAGGCCGCACTGGGGGCCATTCCTGAGCTGGCGCCCAAGTACCCGTCTCTGGAGAACCTTCTGGCAGCGCGTGCGGATCTGTTGTTCGCCGGCTGGTACTACGGCATGAAGCCGGGCGGTGAGGTCACGCCCGCTACGCTGGCGCGCCACGGGATTGCGACCCTGGTGCTGACCGAAAGCTGTGTGCACACCAGCCAGGCGCGTCCGCGCGCGACGATTGATCTGCTCTACAACGACATGCTCCGCTTGGGCACCGTGTTCGGCCAACGGCCACGCGCCGAGGCCCTGGTGGCGCAGTGGCGCAAGCGCCTGCAGGCGGTGTGGCCGCCCGGCGTGGCACCGACGGCGCCCCCCATGCGCGTCTTTGTCTACGACTCGGGCGAAGACAAGCCCTTCACCGCCGGCGCCGCGGCCATGCCCACGGCGCTAATCGAAGCGGCTGGTGGCCGCAACGTCATGGATGACCTGCCCGTCAGCTGGGCCCACAGTTCCTGGGAGTCGGTGGCCGCACGCAACCCGCAGTTCCTGATCTTGCTGGACTACCAGGACGGCCAGGGTCCGAGCCGCCTCATGGCCACGCTGCAAGCTCATCCGGCCATGCGCCACACCGACGCGGTGAAGAACCAGCGCTTCATTGCGCTGCGCTACGCCGAGCTCACCCCCGGGCCAGCCAACATCGAGGCGGTCGAGAAACTGGCCCGAGCCTTGCGCGCTGCGTCACCATGAAGCCTTGGCAGGTGCATGCGGCGCTGGCGGCAAGCCTGCCGCTGCTGTCGTTGATGGGCCTGGGCCTGGGAGGCGTCCACATCGACGGTGGCAGCCTCTGGGCCAGCCTGCTTCAGCCCGGTGCTGCCAGCCTGAGCGTGGCGGAAGCAGCCCATCGCGCCATCGTCTTCGACCTGCGACTGCCGCGTGTGCTGTTGGCGGTGCTGGTGGGCGCCACCCTGGCCATGGCCGGCGCCTTGCTGCAGACGGCCACGCGCAACGACCTGGCCGACCCCTTCCTGTTCGGCCTCTCGTCCGGGGCTGCCGCAGGCGCAGTGGCGGTGATCTCGCTCACCGGTGAGCGCTTCGGCATCTGGACCTTGCCACTGGCCAGCTTCACCGGTGGGTTGGTGGCCGCTGCAGGCGTTCTGCTGCTGGCGCGGCGAAGCGCTGGACAAGGCGCCGAGCGCATCGTGCTGGCCGGCTTGGCCATGTCTTTCCTGTTCGGTGCCCTGACCCATGTGCTGGTGTTTGCCGGTGACCAGCGTGCGGCGCACTCGGTGCTGTTCTGGTCCCTGGGGGGGCTGGGCCTGGCGCGCTGGGACAACCTGCTGCTGGCCCTGGTCGGATTTGGGGCACTGGCCCTGTTCGTGGCGCTGCGGCACCGCGCGCTGGACGCCTTGCTGGCCGGCGACGAGGTGGCCCACAGCCTGGGCGTGGCGCCGCAGCGTCTGCGCAGGCAGGTCCTCATCATCACGGCCCTTGCAACGGCTTGCTGCGTGGCCCTCGCCGGTGTCATCGGCTTCGTCGGGCTGATGGTGCCGCACCTGATGCGGCGTTCAGCCGGTTTGTTGCATGCCACGCTGGTGCCCGCCTGCGCACTGCTGGGCGCCGTGCTGCTGTTGGGCAGCGACTTGTTGGCGCGTGTCCTCATGGCCCCCCAGGAACTGCCTGTGGGCATCGTCATCGCCAGCATCGGTGCAGCCTTTGTCATCGGCTTGCTTTGGCGGCGCAGCCCAGCCGCCACTTGAGCATCCCTCCACTTTAACTTCAGGATCCCATGACCGCCTTGGCCACCCGCCGTTCTATCGAAAAGGTCGAAGAAAGCCTTGAACTCGCCCCCAAGTTCGGCCCCGACGGCCTGCTGCCCTGCATCACCACCGACGCCACCAGCGGCGAGGTGTTGATGCTGGGCTGGATGACCGCCGAGGCGCTGCAGCGCACGCTCGCCACACGCGAGGCACACTATTGGAGTCGCAGCCGCCAGATGCTTTGGCAGAAGGGCGCGGTCAGCGGCCTCGTCCAGCGTCTGGTCGAACTGCGTATCGACGACGACCAGGACGCATTGTGGCTGCGCGTGCAGGTGTTGCCCGGCACCGACAGCCCGCCGGCGAGTTGCCATGTGGGCTACCGCAGCTGCTTCTACCGCACCGTCGAGCTGCAAACAGGCAGGATTCGCTATGCGGAAGCTGAGAAGACCTTCGACCCAAAGTTGGTCTATGGCGATGCGCCCAATCCCACTATTCTTTGAACTCAGGACTACTGACTCATGCCCTTGATACTACAAATCATTAGTGCGTGTTTGCTAGGTGGATTGCTGAGCCTATTCGCTGCCGCGTTCGTGATGTTTGGCATTTCGAAGCGGTGGCTACCGTACGCAGTCAGCTTTTCCACTGGCGTACTCCTTGCCACGTCAATGCTGCATTTACTGCCTGAGGCGCTGGGTTCTGGCTTGACCCCAGATGAGGCATTCCCAGTTCTGCTCGCAGGGATACTTGGCTTTTTCGCGTTGGAGAAGCTAGCGCTTTGGCGGCACGCTCACAATCATCGCGCCCAAGCGGCCAGTGATTTGGATAGCGGCCAAGGCCTTTCGGGTCATCACCCCATTGATTCGGGGCCAGTTAGCATTCTGATCGGTGACGGATTTCACAACTTCACTGACGGGATAATGATCGCCGCAGCCTTCCTTACCGACCCGGCGCTGGGTTGGGCAACTACCATCGCAGTCATTGCCCACGAGATTCCTCAAGAGGCAGGAGACTTTGCCATTCTACTAGCGGCCGGTTGGGGGCATAGGCGCGCGCTCTTTTGGAACGCCGTATCCAGTCTGGCATCAGTGTTTGGTGGTCTCGCAGGCTACGTTGCACTGGAGCACACACAAGACTGGATACCTTATATCGTCATCGTCGCTGCAGCCAGTTTCTTGTACATCGCGATTGCTGACTTACTCCCTCGACTCAAGTCTGAATGGCGGGGTGTTGGCTGGCATGGCTTGTTGCTTGCTGCCGGGATCGCGATTTCTTTGCTTTAGCTTTTTCTGTTGCGTATGAATCATCTTGGAGAAACTGTATGAAAAAAAATATCGTTTTAGCCACAATAGCCTTAGCTTCAAGTTTCGCAGTCTTTGCACACAACAAGCACGTTCATGGAGAGGGGCGTCTGGACGTAGCCATTGACAATTCGGCGGTGTCGCTGGATTTGAAGCTCCCTCTTGACGCGGTCGTCGGGTTTGAGAGGCCACCTAAAAACGATAAGGAAAAAGCCGCACTGACATCGGCAGAGAAAACCCTCAAAGACGCTGCCGCACTCTGGATACTGACCCCCGCTGCGAATTGTCGCTTTGAATCCGTGCAGGTGAGCCTGCCGAAATTCGAGGGAGAGCACGCCGATATCGATGCCAACTATCTTTTTCGCTGCAGTAATCCAAGCGCACTGAAATCGATTGAAACGTTGTTGTTCAAATCACTCAAACGCCTTTATCGCATCGAAGTCCAGCGCATCGGCCCGAATGGCCAAGGGGCGGCTCGCTTAAGCCCCAACAAACCGGTATTGAGTTGGTAGCGCTTATGGGCAGCCCTGGAACCCCCGCGATTCATCTAACCCAGTTGTGCTTTCATTGGCCGATGCAACAGCGGCCATGCATCGACATCCCCGCTTTTACGGTGGCGCAGGGCGAGCGGGTGTTTCTGCACGGCCCGTCCGGCTCCGGTAAGAGCACTCTGCTGGGCCTACTTGGTGGGGTGGCTACACCGCAGAACGGTGCTATCCGCTTATTGGGGACTGATCTCACGCGTTTGTCCAGCGCTGGGCGCAACCGCTTCCGAGCAGATCACATTGGCTTCATCTTTCAGCAGTTCAATTTGTTGCCGTGGTTGTCGGCATTGGACAACGTATTGTTACCCGGCACATTTTCTGCACGACGCCGACAACGAGCAGAAGACATACGCGCACAAGCACACCGACTGTTTACTCATCTCGACTTGTCTCCAGATCTGTGGAATAGGCCCGCCTCCGCACTTTCTGTCGGGCAGCAACAGCGTGTCGCCGCCGCCCGCGCCCTGATCGGGCGACCCGAAATTCTGATTGCGGATGAACCCACTTCCGCACTGGATGCGCCAAGACAACAGGCTTTTATTGATCTCTTGTTGGCCGAAGCCTGCGCAGTCGATGCCGCCTTGCTTTTTGTGAGTCATGACGTACGATTGGCTACGCGCTTTGATCGCACCGTGGCACTGGCGGACATCAATCAGCCCGTCAAGGAGCTTTCATGAAAGCCATCATGAAGCTTGCACTCAAAAGCGCCTGGGCGCGCCGACTGACGCTCGCCATCGTGCTTTTTTCCATCGTACTGTCCACGACGGTGTTGCTGGCAGTTGAGCGAGTGCGCACCGACGCGCGAGCCAGCTTTACCCAATCCGTATCTGGAGTCGATCTGGTGGTCGGTGCGCGCACCAGCCCGGTACAGCTGATGTTGTACTCGGTTTTTCATACCGGAAACGCCACGCAGAATATGGGTATGGACAGCTTCGAATCACTGGCAACCCACCCGGAGGTAGCCTGGGCTATTCCCCTTAGCCTAGGAGACTCGCATCGTGGCTTTCCCGTGCTCGGCACGAGCCAAGTTTACTTCTCTCATTTACGCTATGGCTTGCAGCAGCCGCTTGTTTTCGCCCAAGGCAAGCCGTTCGGCGGCACGGTGGATACGTTGTTTGAAGCCGTCATCGGGCATCGGGTTGCCAAGGAGTTCGGTTATGCCATCGGGGACCGCATAACCCTGTCACATGGCATGGAAGCGCTGGGGCCAGAGCATGCCGACAAGCCGTTCAGAGTTGTCGGCATTCTTGCGCCAACCGGCACACCGGTTGATCGCACAGTGCATGTAAGTCTCGAGGCCATGACAGCTATTCATCTGGATTGGGTGGGGGGCGCGCCATTACCTGGCTTGAAAATTCCTGCTGAACAGGTGCGGAAATTCGACCTGCGCCCACGTGACATTACCGCCATGCTCATAGGGCTCAAAAGTAGGCCTGCCGTGTTCAAACTGCAACGCCACATCAACAGCTACCGTGGCGAGCCGCTGCTAGCGGTAATGCCCGGAGTGGCACTCGGCGAGTTGTGGCAGACACTTGCGATGGTCGAGAACATCTTGCTAGTGATTTCATCTCTGGTTGTAATCGTCGGGCTTGCCGGACTGACCGCGACCCTTATGGCTGGCCTGAACGAGCGTCGGCGCGAGCTAGCCATACTGCGCGCCCTTGGCGCAGGCCCGCGAGACGTGTTTCAGATGCTAGTCGCGGAGGGGGTAACTCTCACCATGCTGGGACTGTTGCTGGGCTATGCCTTGCTCACCGTCGGGATTGCCGTGCTGGCACCGTTTGTACAATCACAATTCGGGGTGGTGCTATTGCAACGTTTTCCCACCGATAACGAGTGGTGGCTGATGTCCACCATCCTGCTCACTGGCCTTTCCGTCAGTCTTCTACCCGGCTGGCGGGCGTGGCGCATATCATTGGCCGATGGCCTCACACCGAGGTACTGAAAATGCGCAAAGGTCGCCTTGCTGCGAAACCGTACCCACGCAGACGCGGTTCAACTCTATCTTGAGTACGATCCGAAGCCCCCGCTCAATGCAGGTTCCCCAGACACCGCCCCCAAACGGGTCAAGGAATTTCTGGATGACATGCTGGGGCAGGTCAGCACCGCATCTGTTGACGTGGCTAAAAGAGCGAGGGGCCGGTGGACAAATTAGTTCGAATCCCCGATCCCACCAAAAAAAGGGGGGTCGAAAACTGAGCGAGTTAGTTAAACAATCGCTTCTGGCCCGCCAAGACAGATTTCTCGCAGATTCATCACCGTTCAAAAGATCGCTCTAAGTGGCTGAAGTACAGAGAAAAATTGAAATTCAGCTGCTGTAGTAATCCCAGGTAATTCGCCCCC
>JBDLRH010000135.1:0-4549 GCA_039800165.1 Pseudomonadota bacterium | reverse complement strand
ATCGAGGTCAAGGGCCCGAACGTGTTTGCCGGCTACTGGCGCATGCCCGAGAAGACGAAGGAAGAGTTCACCGCCGACGGCTTCTTCAAGACCGGTGATGTGGGCAAGATCGACGAGCGTGGCTATGTCGTCATCGTCGGCCGCAGCAAGGACCTGATCATCAGCGGCGGCTACAACGTCTACCCGGCCGAGATCGAGGGCTACATCAACGAGATGCCGGGCGTGGCCGAAAGCGCGCTGGTGGGCGTGCCGCACCCCGACTTTGGCGAGGTGGGCGTGGCCATCGTGATCGCCAAGCCCGGTGCCACGCTGCAGGGTGAAGCGATCATCGCGGCGCTCAAGAGCCAGCTCGCCAACTTCAAGATTCCAAAGCGCTGCTTCGTGGTGGCGGAGTTGCCGCGCAACACCATGGGCAAGGTGCAGAAGAACCTGCTGCGCGAGCAGCACAAGGCACTGTTCGCCTGAGCGGCCCGGGCGCCTGACCCGTCAGTGGGTCAGCAAGACGCTCAGCTGGCCTGCACGCGCGACGCGGTGTTCAGGCCAACCACGCCGATCACGATCAGGCCGATGCACACCAGCTTGAGGGTGGTGGCGCTTTCGCGGAACAGCCAGAAGCCGATGATCGCGGTGGCCACGGTGCCCACACCCGACCACACCGCGTAGGTGATGCTCAGGTCCAGCGTCTTCACCACGAAGGCGTTGCAGGCAAAGGCCAGCGCATAGCAGACGAACAGCAGCACCGACGGCAGGGCCGCAGTGAAGCCGTTGGACAGGCGCAGGCACACCGTGCCTATTACCTCGAAAACGATGGCCAGCGCCAGCAGGCTCCAGGCCTGGGCGAGGGTGGGGGTGAAGGCCTGCAGCTGCTGGATCATCGGGTCGGGGAAATTGGCGTGATCCACGCACGCTGATCGCGCCATGGGGTCAAGGTGGCCGCATTATCCTTGCGCGGCGCCAGCGTGCGCCTCGCGATGACACCCCCAGCCACTGCCCATTTCTGCGGACCATGACCCCCGAAGAGCGCGAAGGCTCGATCCGCAAGTACCGCCGCCATGCCGCGGGCTATGACCGCTCGGCGCAGCGCACCATGGCCCTGCGGCGCGAGGTGATCGGCCTGCTGCAATTGCGCCCGGGCGATGTGGTGCTGGATGTGGGCGCGGGCACCGGCCTGAGCTATGAATGGCTGCTGGCCGGGGTGCAGCCCGGCGGGCGGGTGCTGGCCTTCGAGCAAAGCCCCGACATGTTCGCGCGCGCCTGCGACCGGGCCGCTGCGCATGGCTGGCATACCGATGGCGAGGGCGCGCCGCTGTGGCATGTGTGCGCCAGCGCGCACGAGGTGCAACTGCCCTGTGCGCCCGACGCCATCCTGTTCAACTACACCCACGACATCCTGCGCTCGCGCGAGGCGCTGGCGCATCTGCTGGGGCAAGCGCGGCCGGGCGCGCGCGTTGCGGTCGCCGGCATGAAGTTCTTCCCGTGGTGGACCGGGCCGCTGAACCTGCTGCCTTGGCTGAAGAACCGGCCCTACAACATGCGTGCAGCCGACATGTGGTCACCCTGGGACCGGCTGGCGCCCTGGTGCGAGCACTGGCAGCGCCGCAGCGTGCACGCCGGCATGGGCTATGTGGCCAGCGGCCGGCTGCGCAGCGACCTGCGCGAACGCCTCAGGGCACCAGCAGCACCGGCACCGGGCTCTGGCTGACCACGCGCTGCGCCACCGAGCCCATCACCGCCTGGCCCAGCAGGCCGCGGCCGTGGGTGCCCATCACGATCTGGTGCACCTTCTCGCGCTTGGCGGCGCGCAGGATCTCTTCTGCCGGTGCGCCCGCCACCCACGAGGTATGCCACGCGATGTCGTGCTTGGCCAGGAACTTGTCAATCGGCTTGAGGACTTTGGCCGCCTCGCCCTCGTGGTACTCGCGCACCGCAGACGCACCTACTGACGCAGCCACCGCCGCCGGCAGCCTGGGCTGCACCGTCAGCACCCGCAGCTCGTCGCCGGCGGCAAAGTCATGGTTGGCCACCAGCCAGGCCAGGGCCTTCTTGGTGTATGCGCTGCCGTCGGCTGCAAGCAAGATCTTCATGGAGGTCTCCGGATGAAAAGGGAAGGGTGGGTAACGAAGGCGAGGCAATGAAAGGAACGGGCCCGGCAGGCGCGTGGAGTGGGGTCAGCGCAGCACCAGCACCGGCACTGCAGAGTGCGTCAGCACATGCTGTGTCTCGCTGCCCAGCAGCACGCGCTTGAGGCCGCGTCGCCCGTGCGAGCTCATCACGATCAGGTCGCAGCGCTGCTTTTTTGCGGTGGCGATGATGGCCTCGGCCACCAGCTCGGCGCGCACCACCACCGCCTTGGTCTTCACGTCGTGCCGGTCGGCGGCATCGCGCACCTTGTCCACCACCGCCTGGGCCTCGTCGGCCCACTGCTTTTCGATCTGCTGCACGTCCTTGGCGCTCAGGGCCACGCCGCCTTCGAAATAGCTCATCGGGTAGCGCGGCACCACCTTCATGGCGACCAGTTCGGCCTGGGCCAGGGCGGCCAGCTCGATGGCAGCGCCGACGGCCTTCTTCGACAGCGAGGAGCCATCGGTGGCGACAAGGATGCGTTGGTACATGAAAAGCTCCCAAAGAGTGCGATGAGGTGATCCAAGGTTAGTGAGTGTTTGTCTCCGCGCCTTGATCCACATCAAGACAGGCACTGCAAGGCGCACTTAGCCTGCGGCACATGCTGCCTGACCCTGCGCCTTCCGCTGCTCCTTCCTCTGCTGCGGGCCCTGACGGATCGGCCGGGCCCACCGGGCCGGGCGGCGCGCCTTTCTCGCCCGGCATGCGCAGCGATGCCGCTGCATCCGGCGCATCGGGCACTGCGCAGGCCGCAGGCGCTTGCGAAGCGGACGCCGCACAAGGCTGGGATCTGCCCGAGGTCTGGGCGCGCTTCAGTCAGGCCGCGCCCGATGGCCGTCAGGACTCGCATCTGGCCATCACCGGCATGCACTGCGCAAGCTGCTCGCTGATGGTCGAGCAGGCGCTGCGCAGCGTGGCCGGGGTGGACGAGGTCAGCGTCAATGCCGCCAGCCAGATGGCACGCGTGCGCTGGCGCCCGGATGTGGCGCGGCCCTCGCAGTGGGTGGCGGCGCTGGCGCGTGCCGGTTACGGCGCGGTGCCCTTTGACGACCTGCAGGCGCTGCAGCTGCAGCAGCGCGAACACCGCGTGCTGCTGTGGCGCTGGCTGGTGGCGGGCTTTTGCATGATGCAGGTGATGATGTACGCGGTGCCTGCGTACACCGCCGCGCCCGGCGAGATGGAGCCCGCCATGCTGCAGCTGCTGCGCTGGGCCTCGTGGGTGCTGACGCTGCCGGTGCTGCTGTTCTCGAGCCAGCCGTTCTTCGCCGGCGCCTGGGCCGGCCTGCGGCAGCGCCGCATCACCATGGACACGCCGGTGGCGCTGGGCATCGCGATCGCGTTTGCCGCCAGCACCGCCGGCACCTTCGATGCGCAGGGCGTGTTCGGCCGCGAGGTCTGGTTCGACTCGGTGACCATGTTCGTTTTCTTCCTGCTGAGCGCGCGGCTGCTCGAGCAGCGCTTGCGCGCACGCACGCTGGGCGCGCTGCAGGCGATGGCACGCCGGCTGCCGGCCACTGCACTGCGCGCTGCCGGCACCGACTGGGAGCGGGTGGCCATCGCGAGCCTGTGCGTCGGCGACCGGCTGCAGGTGCAGGCCGGCGAGGTGTTCCCGGCCGACGGCACGGTGCTGTCGGGCCGCACCGCGGTAGACGAGGCGCTGCTCACCGGCGAGTCGCAGCCCGAGGCGCGCGGCCCGGGCGACGCGGTGATTGCAGGCAGCCACAACCTGTCGGGTGTGGTCGAGGTGCGGGTCGATCGTCTGGGTGCCGACACCCGCTACGCAGCCATTGTGAGGCTGATGCGCGAGGCGGCCACCGCCAAGCCGGCCATCGCGCAGCTGGCAGATCGCATGGCGCAGCCTTTCCTGTGGGCGGTGGTGGCGGCCAGCGCGATGGCGGCCGCCTGGTGGTGGCCCACCGACCCGTCGCATGCGGTGGCGGTGGCCGTGGCCGTGCTGATCGTCACCTGCCCGTGCGCGCTGTCGCTGGCCACGCCTGCCGCGCTGCTGACGACGGCTGGCGCGCTGGCCCGCCGTGGCGTGCTGGTGCGCCGCCTCGCCGCGCTCGAAGACGCCTGCCGGATCGATCATGTGCTGTTCGACAAGACCGGCACGCTCACCCACGGGCGCATGCAGCTCGCCGCGGTGCAGTCGCGCGCCGGGCTGGCGCCACGCGAGGCGCTGCAGATGGCGGCCGCGCTGGCGCGTCATTCGCGTCATCCGGTGTCGCGCGCGCTGGTGGATGCGGCAGCGCTGCTTGCTGACGACCGGCCCGATGGGCAAGAGACTTCAGTGCCCTCGGTGCCGGTGTTCTACGGCGTGGTCGAGGTGCCGGGGCAGGGCATCAAGGGCTGGCGCGTGATGGCCGACGAGGCGCTGCCGGCCGAGCCGCTGCGGCTGGGCACTGCTGCGTTTGCCGCGCCGATGGAG
>JBDLRH010000134.1:0-3248 GCA_039800165.1 Pseudomonadota bacterium | reverse complement strand
CGCAGCAACTTGTTCGCCACCAACTCTGCCATGCGAGCGTCGCATGAGACGCCGTGGACAAGGCGAACGTTCATCGCAAATCCGTCGAATGCCATCAGCAGCACGCTAGCGATCATGGTGGCGTCCGTGGGTGACAAGTCGATGCATTCAGCGACCCAAGCGGCTACGCGCGACTGGAACAACTCACGTAATTTGGGACTGTAGTCCCCGTCCGACCCCGATGACGAGACGGCCTGCATCACGTTGTTGGCAAAGCCATTGCTTTCACGGGGAAGATCTCTCCACAGCACCAGCACCAACCGCTGCAGGCGGACCTGAGGGCTCTTGATGCGACCCAGGGATCGCTCAAGTCGATCCAGCCGCTCCGTTAGCCATGACGTGTATAGGGTGAACAGCACGTCCAGCTTGGAAGTGAAGTACACGTACACGGTTGCAGGCGATATGCCGGCATCGCGCGCTATCTGCGGTAGCGAGGTCGCGCTGTAGCCCTGCTCGCTGAACAGACGGAATGCGGCGTCCAAGATGGCATCACGCACATCCGACTTCTTTCTTTGAACCATGAGGGTTGATCCTAGGAGGTCCAGCCGATCAAAATAGAATAGCATTCGCTATTGACATGTCGCAAAGCGAATCCTAAAGTTGATTGCTCATCTGTTGATGGGTTGATTCTGCGCAAGGATGGGAGGTGCTCAGTATGGAAGCCGCAATTCGCACTCAGGAGCTCAACCCTGGCAAGTTGCCCTCTCTGTTTCGCAAGCAGTTCGAGTTGTGCAAGCTTGGTCCCGGTCAGACTGTGGCCATCGTCAGCGATCTGGGCACGCGCCGCGAATACATCCAGGCAGCGTTCGCTGCTGCTGAGGACATGGGCGTGGACATCTACGAGATGTGTGTCAACTCCATCCCCGGCTGGAACAAGGTGGGCGTTCCGACCATTGGCCAGTGCAAGGGGACACTTGAAGCACTTTCGGCTGCGGACATGGTGCTGATCTTTCACGTGCCGCTGTTCAGCAAGTGGTTGCGAGAGGTGATGGGCAAAGGCGTGCGCGTGCAGATGATCATCGACGCGCCCGACGACCTCTACCACTTGCAATCGCCTCCGGGCCTGAAGGAGGCGGTGATGCATGCCCAGCGCCGCTATGAGAAGACCCGCGAGGTGCATGTCACCAGCCGCCATGGCACCGACCTGCGCTACCGCCGCGGCGAATACCCGGTGATGAGTCAGTACGGCATGGCTGACGAACCTGGCCGCTTCGACCACTGGGGTGTGGGCCTGCTGCACACCTTCCCCGACGAGGGTAGCGCCGAGGGCACGTTGGTCATCGCACCTGGCGACATCGTCATCCTGCCTTACTGCCGCTATGTGCAGGACCCGATCACACTGGAGATCCGCGAGGGACACGTGACGAAGATCGAAGGTGGGCTGGACGCCATGCTGATGCGCGACTGGCTGGCTGAGGGCGTGACCGGACCTGATGACCGCGATCCCTATGCGGTGTCTCACCTTGGCTGGGGACTGAACCCGCAGTGCCGCTGGGACGCTATCGCACTGTACGGCGATGCGCCCGAGCGGGCGCGGGCAGCGGCGCGCAGCTTTCCGGGCAACTTCCTGTTCTCCACCGGGCCCAACAGCCAGGGTGGCGGCAAGCGAACTACCCGCGGCCACTACGACGTGCCGATGCGCCACTGCAGCATCGATCTCGACGGTCAGCGCGTGGTGGACGACGGCCGTATCGTTGACCCGGCGATGATCGTGCCGCGAGTCCCGCGCTGAGCCCTGCCGCCGGAGCCCACCATGTTGATCGACGGCCAATTCACCGTCGCCGCATCGCCGCAATCGCTGATGCGCCACTTGTTTGATGCGCGGCTGATGGCCGAATGCTTGCCAGGCTGCGAGGCGCTGGAGCAACTGGATCCTGAACGCTACCGTGCGGTGGTAGGCGTGGCGCTAGCCGGCATCAAGGCTCGCTTCGACCTGCAGGTGGAGGTCGTGCGCCGGGAGGAACTTGCAATCTGGGCCACCACCCGCGGCGAGGAGGGCAGCAATGCCAGTCAGTTGCAAGCCGAAAATCGCATCACGCTCCAGGCCGTACCCGAAGGCACGCTGATGCGCTACGAGAGCGAGATCAACGTCACCGGCAGATTGGGGCGCTTTGCGCTCGGGATGATGAAGAAGAAGGCGCAGGCGTTGGGCGACGAGTTCGCGCAGAACCTGCAGGCCCGTCTGGTCGCGCTGGAAGAGCAGTCGGTGTCGGGCGTCGCCGTGCCGCCTGAACCATCACCGGTGGCTGCGCAAGTATCGGAGCCCGTGGCCGCGCAACAAGCGCCGCAACCCTGGTGGAGATTGCCGCGGAACCGGCTGACCGGTCAGCGCGTGCAGAACAGCAGCGGAGGCTGAGCACCCCATGGCTTTACCCGCGTACCACCGCCCGCGCAGCGTCGACGAAGCGCTGACCCTGCTGGCCGCTGATCCCGAGGCCCGGCCTATCGCCGGCGGCGCCACGCTGGTGGCGATGCTGAACGCCCGTGTCATCGAGCCGCCCGTACTGGTCAGCCTGTCTGGCGTCGCCGAGTTACAGGGCCTGTCGGCATCGGCCGAGGGCGGGGTGCGAATCGGCGCTTTTACTCGTCACCGAGACTCTGCCGCGAGTCCGCTGCTCGTTGGCACGCTGGCGGTAGTGCGCGACGCGGCCGGTCAAATCGCCAACGCTACAGTGCGCAACATGGGTACGATTGGTGGCTCAATCGCCTTTGCCGATCCTGGACTGGACTACCCGCCTGCGCTGGTCGCTGTCGGCGCAGAGGTTGAGATCGCCGGCCTTGACGGCCGCCGTCGCATCCCCGCGGCCGACTTCTTTGTCGATTGGTACACGACGGCGCTGCAACCCGGCGAGATCGTCTGCGCGGTGCATCTCCCCCCGGCCGATGCGCAAGGCGCTGGGCTGTACGTCAAGCATGCACGGGTGGCTGGCGACTACGCCACCGCTTCGGTGGCACTGTGCCGCTGCGCCGATGGCGCGGTTTCGGCGGCCGTAGGTGGCTGCGGGCCGACGCCGCTGGCCAGTGCTGAGGCCAACGCGTTGCTGTCTGCCGGCACCGACGACAAGGCCATTGCCCGCGCTGGCGAGTTGCTGCAAGCGCTGGCCGACCCGCTGGACGACGTGCGCGGCAGCGCCGAGTACCGGCGCGCGCTGATCCCGCGTCTGCTCCAGCGCGCGCTGCGCGAGGCCGAGGCGGGACCGGAGGTGCGA
>JBDLRH010000133.1:0-28433 GCA_039800165.1 Pseudomonadota bacterium | reverse complement strand
CAACACCTTCCAGTTCGCACACGCCTACGCCCGCGGCGAGGGCATGAAGCACTACGTGAACATGGTGCAGGAGCCCGAGTTCAAGGCGCGCGAGCAGGGCTACACCTTCGTGTCGCACCAGCAGGAAGTCGGCGCGGGTTACTTCGACGACGTGACCACCGTGATCCAGGGCGGCTCGTCCAGCGTGAAGGCGCTGACCGGCTCGACCGAGGAAGAGCAGTTCCACTGATCGCGCATCGCGCCTGGCGTGGCGCGATCCACGGCGCGATCGACCCAGCCCGGGGCATGCCCCGGGCTTTTTTATGGGAAAATTCGGGCCTTCTGCACACCAGCAAGAGCGAGAAAGGCACGCCGGTTATGACACCGCGAACGTCGTCGGAGGTTGTTGTCGCCGCCCGTTGAGGCTGGCACCGTCGCACCTGCGTGGTTCCTGCTTTTTCTCACACGAGCGCGGCCTGGTCCGCGCTTTTTGTTGCCCGCCTGAATCCCCCTGACTAAACCGACATGCCCAACATCACATTGCCCGACGGCTCGCAGCGCGCCTTTGATGCACCGGTCACCGTGGCCGACGTCGCCGCATCCATCGGCGCGGGCCTGGCCAAGGCCGCGCTGGCCGGCAAGGTGGACGACCGCGTGGTCGACACCAGCTTCGTCATCGACAAAGACGCGAAGCTTGCCATCGTCACCGCCAAGGATGCCGACGGGCTGGAGGTGATCCGCCACTCCACCGCGCACCTGCTGGCCTATGCGGTGAAGGAACTCTTTCCCGACGCGCAGGTGACCATCGGCCCGGTGATCGAGAACGGCTTTTATTACGACTTCTCCTACAAGCGCCCGTTCACGCCCGAGGACCTGGCTGCGATCGAAAAGCGCATGGCCGAACTGGCCGCCAAGGACGAGCCGGTGGTGCGCCGCGTGCTGCCGCGCGACGAGGCGGTGGCGCACTTCAAGGCGATGGGCGAGCACTACAAGGCTGAGATCATCGGCAGCATCCCGGCCGGCGAGGACGTAAGCCTGTACCGCGAGGGTGGTTTTGAAGACCTGTGCCGCGGCCCGCACGTGCCGAGCACCGGCAAGCTCAAGCACTTCAAGCTGATGAAGGTGGCCGGTGCCTACTGGCGCGGCGACCACCGCAACGAGATGCTGCAGCGCGTCTACGGCACCGCCTGGGCCAGCAAGGAAGACCTGCAGCAGTACCTGACGCAGCTGGAAGAGGCCGAGAAGCGCGACCACCGCAAGCTCGGCCGCGAACTCGACCTGTTCCACATCGACGATCACGCGCCCGGCGTGGTGTTCTGGCACCCCAAGGGCTGGGCCGTGTGGCAGGAAGTCGAGCAGTACATGCGCCGCGTGTACCGCGACAACGGCTACCACGAGGTCAAGGGCCCGCAGCTGCTGGACAAGACCCTGTGGGAGAAGACCGGCCACTGGGACAAGTACCGCGAGAACATGTTCACCACCGAGTCGGAAAAGCGCGACTATGCGCTCAAGCCGATGAACTGCCCGGGCCACATCCTGATCTTCAAGCAGGGCGTCAAGAGCTACCGCGACCTGCCGCTGCGCTACGGCGAATTCGGCCAGTGCCACCGCAACGAGCCCACCGGGGGCCTGCACGGCATCATGCGGGTGCGCGGCTTCACCCAGGATGACGGCCACATCTTCTGCACCGAAGACCAGATCCTGCCCGAGTGCCTGGCCTACACCTCGCTGCTGCAGCGGGTGTACAAGGACTTCGGCTTTACCGACATCATCTACAAGGTGGCCACCCGCCCGGCGGCGCGCATCGGCTCGGACGAGAGCTGGGACAAGGCCGAGCACGCGCTGATGGAAAGCCTGCGCGCTTCGGGCTGCGAATTCGTCATCGCCCCGGGCGACGGCGCCTTCTATGGCCCGAAGATCGAATACACCCTGAAGGACGCGATCGGCCGGCAGTGGCAGTGCGGAACCATCCAGGTCGATTTCTCGATGCCCGAGCGGCTGGACGCCGAATACGTGGGCGAAGACGGCGCCCGCCACCGGCCGGTGATGCTGCACCGCGCCATCGTCGGCAGCATGGAGCGCTTCATCGGCATCCTGATCGAGCAGCACGCCGGCGCCTTGCCGACCTGGCTGGCGCCGGTGCAGGTGGCGGTGCTCAATATCACCGACGCGCAGGCCGATTACGCCCGTCAAGTCGCGAAAACGCTGCAAAATCAAGGGCTTAGGGTCGAAACCGACCTGCGCAACGAGAAAATCACGTATAAAATACGGGAGCACGCGTTGCAAAAGCTGCCGTTCATTGCGGTGGTGGGCGACAAAGAGATGGCTGCCGGCATGGTGGCCGTGCGTGCCCGGGGCAATCAGGACCTCGGCGTGATGTCGCTGGACGCCTTTGCACAAAGGCTCTCCGACGCCATCGCCAACAAGCACTGAGGATTTTTGAGAGGTTCATACCATCGCTACTGAATTTCGCGACCGCCGCCAGCGCGAGGAACGCAAGCACCGCCTGAACCGGGAGATCATGGCCCCGGAAGTCCGCCTGAGCGGACCCGAGAACGAACCGCTGGGCATTGTCAGCCTGGCAGAAGCCCTCAGGATGGCCGGCGAGCTGGACGTGGATCTGGTTGAAATCGCTGCCACCGCTGTCCCGCCGGTCTGCCGGCTGATGGACTACGGCAAGTTCAAGTACCAGGAACAGAAGAAGGCCGCGGAAGCGAAAGCCAAGCAAAAGATCATCGAGGTCAAGGAGATCAAGTTTCGTCCTGGCACCGATGACGGTGACTACAACATCAAGATGCGCAACATCCGGAGGTTTCTGGATGACGGCGACAAGTGCAAGATCACGCTGCGCTTTCGGGGCCGCGAGATCACGCACCAGGAAATCGGAATGGCGCTGTTGCAGCGCATCCGTGACGATCTGGGCGAGGCCATCGTGGTCGAGCAGTTCCCCAAGCTCGAGGGGCGGCAGATGATCATGATGATCGCGCCGGGTCGCAAGAAGGTGGCTGTCGCTCCCAAGGCAGCTGCAGGCCAGGCCGCTCCGGCGGCCACGGCCTGAGGGCAGTTCGGGAAGGTTCAAGGGACTTCGGTCCCGCCGCCTGCCGGTTGGTCGCCGGCTCAGCGGCAATTCGTGGCTCGGGGCCATCAAGACCGCGGCTGGTTGCTGCGGCGCCTCACGAGCACAACACAAGAAGGAGCATTCACATGCCCAAAATGAAGACCAAGAGCAGCGCGAAGAAGCGTTTTCGCGTTCGTCCCGGCGGCACCGTCAAGCGCGGTCAGGCCTTCAAGCGTCACATCCTGACCAAGAAGACCACCAAGAACAAGCGCCACCTGCGCGGCGCCGTGTCCGTGCACGAGACCAACATGGCCTCGATGGCAGCGATGCTGCCCGGCACCGGCATCTGACCCACTGACGAACCAGGAGAACACACATGCCTCGCGTCAAACGCGGCGTCACCGCCCGCGCACGTCACAAGAAAGTCCTCGCCCTGGCCAAGGGTTTCCGCGGTCGCCGCGGCAATGTCTTCCGCATCGCCAAGCAGGCGGTGATGAAGGCCGGCCAGTACGCCTATCGCGACCGCCGCGCCAAGAAGCGCGTCTTCCGCCAGCTGTGGATCGCCCGTATCAATGCGGCTGCGCGTGAACTGGGCCTGACCTACAGCCAGTTCGCCAACGGCATCCGCAAGGCCGGCATCGCCATCGACCGCAAGGTGCTGGCCGATATCGCCGTGCACGACAAGGCGGCCTTTGCCGGCATCGTGCAGCAGGTCAAGGCCAAGCTGGCAGCCTGATCGGCTCTGAAGGCCGCCGCCGCCCCGCGCGGCGCGGCCCTCACGCATCCCGGCAGGGGCTGGTGCCACAAGGCGCTGGCCCCTGTTGCTTTCCGAGGTCCGTCTTCGAGGACGCGAATGAACGAACTGGACTCCATCGTCGATCAGGCGCAGCGCAGCTTTGCGCAGGCCGCCACGCCGACCGAGCTCGAGAATGCCAAGGCGCAGTTCCTTGGCAAGGCCGGCCGCATCACCGAGCTGATGAAAGGCATGGCCGCCCTCAGCGTCGACGAGAAGAAGACCCGTGGCGCGGCGATCAACCTGGCCAAGCAGGCGATCGAGGCCGCACTGAGCGCGCGGCGCCAGGGACTGGCCGACGCCGAACTCGAGGCACAGCTCAAGGCCGAGGCGCTGGACGTCACGCTGCCAGGCCGCGCGCAGGCGCAGGGCGGATTGCACCCGGTGTCGCTCACGCTCGAGCGCATCGAGGCCATCTTTGGTTCGATGGGCTTTGAGGTGGCGCAGGGCCCCGAGATCGAGACCGACTGGTTCAACTTCACCGCACTGAACACGCCTGAGGACCATCCCGCGCGTTCGATGCATGACACCTTCTACGTCGAAGGCGGCTACCTGCTGCGCACCCACACCAGCCCGATGCAGATCCGGCATGCGGTGCAGCATGTCAAGCGGCACCGCGCGCGGCTGGACGCCGGCAAGGGCATGCCCGAGATCCGCGTGATCGCGCCGGGTCGCACCTATCGTGTGGACAGCGACGCCACCCACTCGCCCATGTTTCACCAGTGCGAAGGCCTGTGGATCGGCGAAGAGGTGTCCTTCAAGGACCTGAAGGTCGTCTTCACCGACTTCTGCCGCACCTTCTTCGAAAGCGATGACCTGGTGCTGCGCTTTCGCCCGAGCTTCTTTCCGTTCACCGAGCCCAGCGCCGAGATCGATATCCAGTTCCAGACCGGGCCGCTGGCGGGTCGCTGGCTGGAGGTGGCGGGCTCAGGGCAGGTGCATCCGAACGTGGTGCGCAACATGGGCCTGGACCCGGAGCGCTTCATCGGTTTTGCATTCGGCATGGGGCCCGACCGGCTGACCATGCTGCGCTACGGCGTCAACGACCTGCGCCTGTTTTTCGACGGCGACCTGCGCTTTTTGTCGCAGTTCCAGTAACGGTCCACCGCAAGAGACCCACGCGATGCAATTCCCGGAATCCTGGCTGCGCGAGTTCTGCAATCCGCCGCTGAGCACCCAGCAACTGGCCGACACCCTGACCATGGCAGGCCTGGAGGTGGAAGAACTCCGCCCCGTGGCGCCGCCTTTCACCGAGGTGGTGGTGGGCGAGATCAAGGAGGCGGTGCAGCACCCCAACGCCGACCGCCTGCGCGTGTGCCAGGTGGATGTGGGGCAGGGCGCGCTGCTCAACATCGTTTGCGGCGCGCCTAACGCGCGGCCGGGCATCCGCGTGCCCTGCGCGCTGGTGGGGGCCGAACTGCCGCCGGGCGAGGACGGCAAGCCCTTCCAGATCAAGCTTGGCAAGCTGCGCGGCGTGGAAAGCCAGGGCATGCTGTGCTCGGCGCGCGAACTCAAGCTGTCGGACGACCATGCCGGCCTGCTGGAACTGAGCGCAGACGCGCCGCTGGGGCAGGACATCCGCGCGCACCTGAAGCTCGACGACACGCTGTTCACGCTGAAGCTCACGCCCAACCTCGCGCATTGCCTGTCGGTGTACGGCATTGCGCGCGAGGTGGCGGCACTCACCGGTGCGCCGCTCAAGGCGCCGTCGTTCCCGGCGGTGAAGGTGAGCCACCCGGACCGCCAGCCCGTGAAGGTTGGCGCGCCTGACCTGTGCGGCCGCTTCTCTGGGCGCATCGTGCGCGGCGTGAACACGCGCGCCACCACCCCGGCGTGGATGGTCGAGCGCCTGGCGCGCTGCGGGCAGCGCAGCGTCTCGCCGCTGGTGGACATCTCCAACTACGTGATGTTCGAGTTCGGCCGGCCGAGCCACATCTTCGACCTCGACAAGATCCACGGGACGCTGGACGTGCGCTGGGGCCGCGCGGGCGAGGCCCTCAAGCTGCTCAACGGCAACACCGTCACCGTCGATGAATCGGTGGGCGTGATCGCCGACGATGCGCAGGTCGAGTCGCTCGCCGGCATCATGGGCGGCGACGCCACCGCCGTCTCCGACGACACGAAGAACGTCTACGTCGAGGCCGCCTTCTGGTGGCCCAAGGCGATCGCCGGCCGCTCGCGGCGCTACAACTTTTCCACCGATGCCGGCCACCGCTTCGAACGCGGCGTGGACCCGAGCACCACGGTCGAGCACATCGAGCGCATCACGCAGCTCATCCTGGACATCTGCGGCGGCGAAGCGGGCCCGATCGACGACACGCAGGTCAATCTGCCCCAGGCCAAGCCGGTGGCGCTGCGGATTGCGCGCGCCAACAAGGTGATTGGCATGCCGCTGACCCCAAAGCAGTGCGCCGATGCGCTGCGCGGCCTGGGCCTGCCGGTGACCGAAGGCGAGGGCGAGGATGGCCCGACCGTGACGGTGACACCGCCGCCGTACCGCTTTGACCTGCAGATCGAGGAAGACCTGATCGAGGAAGTGGCCCGCATGGTGGGCTACGACCACCTGCCGACCACGCCGCCCAAGGCGCCGACCACCGCCCGCGTGCGGCCCGAGGCGCAGCGCAGCGCCTTCGCGGTGCGCCGCATGCTGGCCGCGATGGGCTATCAGGAAACCATCAACTTCAGCTTTGTCGAAGAGCGCTGGGAGCGTGAGCTGGCGGGCAACGACAAGCCGATCCAGCTGCTCAACCCGATCGCCAGCCAGATGAGCGTGATGCGTTCGTCGCTGATTGGCTCGCTGCTGCAGGTGCTGCGCTTCAACCTGGATCGCCGCGCTTCACGGGTCCAGGTGTTCGAAGTGGGGCGCGTGTTCCTGCGCGACGCTTCGGTGAAGAACACCGACACCACGGTGGAGGGCTTCGACCAGCCGCTGCGCGTGGCTGGCCTGATCTACGGCCCGGCGATGCCGCAGCAGTGGGCACAGCGCGACACGGCGGCTGATTTCTACGACGCCAAAGCGCATGTGCAGCGGCTGTTCGCGCCACTGCAGCCGCTGTTCGAGCCGGCGCAGCATCCGGCACTGCACCCGGGTCGCTGCGCGCGGGTGATGGTGGGCGGGCGCTGCGTGGGCCATGTGGGTGAACTGCATCCCCGCTGGCGCCAGGGCTACGAGCTGGCACAGGCGCCGGTGCTGTTCGAACTGGACCTGGACGCGGTGCTGACCCATGCGGTGCCGGTGGCCAGTGGCGTGCCGAAGTTCCAGGCCGCCGAGCGCGACATCGCGGTCATCGTGCAGGAGTCGGTCACGCACGATGCGCTGATGGCGGTGATCCACGCGGCTCCCACCCAGGGCCTGCTGCGCTCGGCGCTGCTGTTTGACGTGTACCGGCCCAAGGCGGGCACCGCGTCGGGCGGATTGCAAAGCGGCGAGAAAAGCCTGGCGGTGCGCTTGACGCTCAACAGCGACGCGGCCACACTCACCGACGAGCAGATCGACGCCTGTGTGCAGGCGGTGGTCGATGCGCTGGCAGCCCGGTGTGGTGCGCGGCTGCGTGGCTGAGTCCCTGCAATCTCGGATGACGCGATGGAACTGATCGTCGAGACCCTGGAAACCCCTGCGCTGACCAAGGCGCACCTGGCAGACCTGCTGTTCGAGCAGATCGGGCTGAACAAGCGCGAGTCCAAGGACATGGTCGATGCGTTTTTCGACCTGATGATGCAAAGCCTGGTTGACGGACAAGACGTCAAGATTTCTGGCTTCGGCAATTTCCAGATTCGCACCAAGGCGCCGCGGCCGGGGCGCAACCCGCGTACCGGCGAGCTGATTCCGATCGACGCGCGGCGCGTCGTCACCTTTCACGCCAGCACCAAGCTCAAGGAACAGATCCAGGGCCGGGAGTGATGAGGGTAGTCCCGGGGCTTTGCAGCGCGCAAGCCTTGCGGTATTCTGAAATCTTTCCCTGCGCTTTTGCCTGTTCCTGCTGTTGCCGTGTCGGCGTCCATGCTCTCGTCCCTTCCCGCGATCCCTGCGAAGCGCTACTTCACCATCGGTGAGGTGAGCGAGCTGTGTGGCGTGAAGCCGCATGTGCTGCGCTACTGGGAGCAGGAGTTCACGCAACTGCGCCCGATGAAGCGCCGCGGCAACCGCCGCTACTACCAGCACCATGAGGTGCTGATGATCCGCCGCATTCGCGACCTGCTGTACGACCAGGGCTTCACCATCATGGGGGCGCGCAACAAGCTGCAGGAGCTGGTGCAGCAGGAGCGCGAGCGCCGTCGCGCGGGCGAGGTGATGCTCGAAGGCGTGGATGCATTCGATGCCGCCGATGAATCGGCGCCGGAGGAAGCCCCCGCCTTCGCCGACAGCGAGCCGCCGCTCGAAGACGCCTCGCCCGAGGCGATGCGCCTGATGCAGCTGCGCCGCGAGCTCACCGAAATCCGCGAACTGCTATTGGCCTGACAGTGCGCCACCGCCCGGGCGGCATAGCGCGCGCGGCTATAATTTGAAGCTTGTCGGCGTGTAGCGCAGCCTGGTAGCGCACTTGCATGGGGTGCAAGGGGTCGCGAGTTCGAATCCCGCCACGCCGACCATTTCACACGAAGCCCGGGCCCGCAAAGCCCGGGCTTTTTGCAAGGTGCCGACCTTGGGCGAATTCAACCTCATCCTGCTCGAGCCGCTGCTGATCATCCTGGGCGTGATCGCGTTTGCCGTCTGGCAGTTCCGCGACCTCAAGAAAGCGCGAGAGCAATCGCGCCAGCGACGCGAGCGCGCGGACAACGGCACCCCGCCCACTTCTTCCCCCTGACGCGGGGCGCGCGATGGAGCGTGTCGATGCGGTCGTGATCGGCGCCGGCGTGGTCGGCCTGGCGGTGGCGCGTTCGCTCGCTCTGGCCGGGCGCGAGGTGGTGGTGCTTGAGGCGGCAGATGCCATCGGCACCGGCACCAGCTCACGCAACAGCGAAGTCATTCACGCCGGCATCTACTACCCGCAGGGCTCGCTGAAGGCGCGCCTGTGCGTGGCGGGCAAGCAGATGCTGTACCGATACGCCGCCGAGCGGGGTGTGGGGCACCGGCGCTGCGGCAAGCTGATCGTCGCCACCGACGAGGCACAGGTGGCCACCCTCACATCCATTCGCGCGAAGGCGGCGGCCAATGGTGTGGACGACCTGCAGTTGCTTGGCGCGGACGAGGCACGCGCGCTGGAGCCGGCCTTGCACTGCACCGCCGCGCTGCTGTCGCCAAGCACCGGCATCGTCGACAGCCATGCGCTGATGCTCGCGCTGCAGGGCGACCTGGAGCACGCAGGCGGGCTGGTGGCGCTGCTGTCCGAACTGCATGCGGCACGACACACCGACGCAGGCTGGGTGCTGGAGGTGCAGTCGCAGGGCAGCCAGACGACGTTGCTGGCCGAGGCGGTCGTCAACGCTGCGGGCCTTGCCGCCCCCGACCTGGCGCGCCGTTTTGAGGGACTGCCGGCACAGCATGTGCCGCAAGCCCGCTACGCCAAGGGCAACTACTTCACCCTGGCCGGCCGCGCGCCGTTCTCACGGCTGATCTATCCGGTGCCCGAGGCGGCGGGCCTGGGGGTGCACCTGACGCTGGACCTCGGCGGGCAGGCCAAGTTCGGGCCGGATGTGCAGTGGGTGGACAGCGCCAACGATCTGCAGGTCGATGCGCGCCGGGGTGATGCGTTCTACGCCGAAGTCCGCCGCTACTGGCCGGGCCTGGCCGACGGTACGCTGCAGCCCGGCTATGCCGGCATCCGGCCCAAGATCAGCGGGCCGGGTGAAGCGGCGCGCGACTTCGTGATCGACGGCCCGTCGGCGCACGGGTTGCCGGGGCTCGTCAACCTGTTCGGCATCGAGTCGCCGGGGCTGACCAGCTCGCTTGCGATGGGCGAGCATGTGGCCCGCCTGCTCGCGCGCGACTGACGTTCACGCGGCAGCGCGCTGCTTGAGGGCCTGCGCCGCTTCTCGTACCAGCGCCGGCCCCTTGTAGATGAGGCCGGTGTAGATCTGCACCACGTCCGCGCCGGCTTCGATCTTGCTGACCGCATCGGCGCCGCTCAGGATGCCGCCCACGCCGATGATCGGGTAGCCCTTGCCCAGCCGCGCACGCAACTGGCGAATCACGCGGTTGCTGGCCTGAAGCACCGGGGCGCCGCTCAGGCCACCGGCTTCTTCTGCATGCGCCATGCCCTTGACCGCATCGCGCGACAGCGTGGTGTTGGTGGCGATCACGCCGTCCATGCCGTGGCGCTGCAGGGTGGCGGCGATCACCTCCACCTGCGCTTCATCCAGGTCTGGCGCGATCTTCACGAACACCGGTACGCGGCGGCCGTGCTGCTGCGCCAGCGCCTCGCGCCTGGCCGCCAGCGCCGACAGCAGCGCATCCAGCGCTTCGTCGGACTGCAGTGCGCGCAGGTTCTTGGTGTTGGGTGAGCTGATGTTGACCGTCACATAGTCGGCGTGCGGATACACGCCCGACAGGCCCGTCAGGTAGTCGTCGGTGGCGCGTTCGATCGGCGTGGCGGCGTTCTTGCCGATGTTCAGGCCCAGCAGCATGCGCGAGGCGTCACCGCCGCGGCGCTGTGCATGCAGCTTCGAGCGCTGCACATTGGCGATGAAGGCGTCAAGCCCCTCGTTGTTGAAGCCCAGGCGGTTGATCAGCGCATTGGCCTGCGGCAGGCGGAACATGCGCGGCTTGGGGTTGCCAGGCTGGCCGAGCGGCGTGACGGTGCCCACCTCGACGAAGCCGAAGCCCATGGCGCCCAGCGCGTCGATGCAGCGCGCGTTCTTGTCCAGGCCGGCTGCCAGGCCCACACGGTTGGGAAAACGCAGGCCGGCCAGGGTGATCGGGTCGTCCACGCGGCCCTGACACCAGGCCCACTGCGCAGGCGTGTTTTGCAGGCGTGCGAGCGAATCGAGCGTGAGGTCGTGCGCGGCTTCGGGGTCCAGGCCGAACAGGAAGGGGCGGGCGAGGGCGTAGGGCAGCAGGGGCATCGTCGGCGGGAACGCATAATGCCGCGCAGTCGCGAGGCTCGCGTCGTAATCGAACCCAAGGATTGTCCCAGATGGCCGCTGACATGACCCAAGACGAACTCAAGGCCCTGGTGGGCCGCGCCGCGCTGGACTACGTGGTGCCGGGGCAGATTGTCGGCGTGGGCACCGGCTCCACCGTCAACAAGTTCATCGAGGCGCTGGCCGGCATGCGCGACCGCATTGCCGGCGCGGTGTCAAGCTCGGTGGCCTCCACCGAGCGGCTGCAGGCGCTGGGCATCCGCGTGTTCGACAGCAACGAGGTCGACGCGCTGGCGGTGTACATCGACGGCGCCGACGAGATCGACCCGGCGGGCTACATGATCAAGGGCGGCGGTGCGGCGCTCACGCGCGAGAAGATCGTCGCCGCGCAATCGAAGAAATTCGTCTGCATCGCCGACGAGTCCAAGCGGGTCCCGGTGCTCGGGCGCTTTCCGCTGCCGGTGGAGGTGATTCCGATGGCCACGCGGCGCATCGGCGCGCAGTTTCGTGCCATGGGGGCGCAGGCCACGCTGCGCATGAAGGACGGCCAGCCGCTGGTGACCGACAACGGGCAGCACATCCTGGATGTGCGCGGCCTGCAGATCAGCGACCCGCTCGGCTTCGAGACCGAGGTGAACCAGTGGCCCGGTGTGGTGACGGTGGGCGTGTTTGCCTTGCAGAAGGCGCAGGTGTGCCTGCTGGGCACGCCCGAGGGTGTGAAGACGCTGACCTACGACCGCTGACGCAGCCCGCCACGGGCCGCAAGGTCAGAAGCGGATGCCGGTGGGGTTGTCTGCGCTCGGGCCGGGCAAGGCCGGTGCGGGCAGCGGTGGCGGCAGGCCCGATGCATCGGTGGCGGCGCCTGCGGCAGCGCCGGTGGCTGCCGGCGGGGCTACCACCGGCGCGGCAGCGGTGGTCAGCGGCGTCGGTTCCGCCGCGCGGTAGCTCGCCGGCAGCATCGACGTCTTGGGGTAGCCGGCCAGGTTCAGGTACTGCGTCCAGTCGGCCTCGGAGAAGCCGCGCAGCTGCTGCCCGCCAATGGTGAGTACCGGAAGGGACTGCGTGCCCGCCAGGCGCTGCAGCGCCTGTACATCGGCTGCGGTGGAGACGGTTTTTTCGCTGAACGGCACGCCGCGCCGGGTGAGCAGGGTGCGACCGGTGGCGCAGGGCTCGCATTGCGGCGTGGTGTACAGCGTCACCGGAAAGCGCGCGGCCGCCTGCTTGAGCTCTTCCGGCCAGGGGGCGTTGCCATCCGTGGAGGCGCGCACGCCGGCGGCAGACATCGGCGTGACGCGCGAGGCGGCATCCGGTGGCGGGCGGTCAGAGTAGGTGATGCGACCATCCGGGCCGACTATGCGGTACAGGCCTTGGGCGGCGGCGGGTGGTGCCAACGTCAGGGCCAACGTCAGTCCCAGCGTCAGTGCACACAGCAGCGAAGCCGGCATCAACCGCAGTGCAGTGCCGCCGCGCGCCTGAAGGCGCAACCGCAAGCAGCCCGCCGAGCTCATGCCATCCCCTGATGCCGCAGCAGCGCGTCGATGCGCGGCTCGCGCCCGCGGAAGGCCTTGAACGACTCCATCGCCGGTCGGCGGCCGCCCGCCTCCAGAATTTCGCGGCGGTAGCGGCGACCGGTCTCGACGCTGGGCGTGCCCTGCGGGTCGGCGGTTTCCTCAAAGGCCGCGTAGGCGTCGGCACTCAGCACCTCGGCCCACTTGTAGCTGTAGTAGCCCGCTGCGTAGCCACCGGCAAAGATGTGGCTGAAGGTGTGCGGCATGCGGTTGAAGGCGGGCGGATGGATCACCGCCACCTCGCGCCGCACCTCGTGCAGCAATTCCATGATGTCGCGCGACGGGTCGTGCCCGGTGTGCAGCAGCATGTCGAACAGCGCGAACTCGATTTGGCGCAGCGTCTGCAGCCCGCTCTGGAAGTTCTTCGCGGCCAGCATCTTGTCAAACAGGGCGCGCGGCAGCGGCTCGCCGGTGTCCACATGCGCGGTCATGTGACGCAGCACGCTCCACTCCCAGCAGAAGTTCTCCATGAACTGGCTGGGCAGCTCGACCGCATCCCACTCCACGCCGCTGATGCCCGACACATCGCGCTCGTTCACCTGCGTCAGCATGTGGTGCAGGCCGTGGCCGAATTCGTGGAAGAGCGTGATCACGTCGTCGTGCATCAACAGCGGCGGCTTGCCGCCCACGCCGTCGGCAAAGTTGCACACCATGTGGGCCACCGGCGTTTGCAGGCTGCCGGTATCCGGGCGCAGCCAGCGGGCGCGCACGTCGTCCATCCACGCGCCGCCGCGCTTGCCGGTGCGTGCGGCCGGATCCAGGTAGAACTGGCCGACCAGGCGGCCGTCACGCTCGATGCGATGGAACTCGACATTCGGGTGCCACACCGGCGCCTTGTCGGAGCGGATCGCCACCTCAAACAGCGTCTCGACAATCTTGAACAAGCCACCCATCACCTTGGGTGCGGTGAAGTACTGCTTGACCTCTTGTTCACTGAAGGCGTAGCGCGCTTCCTTGAGCTTCTCGCCGATGTAGGGCCAGTCCCAGGCCTGCGGGTCGGTGATGCCGAGCTCACTGCGCGCAAAGTCGCGCATGTCGGCCAGGTCCTTCTCGGCGTACGGCCGGGCCTTGGCTGCCAGCTCACGCAGGAAGCCGATCACCTGCGCCGGTGACTCGGCCATCTTGGGCACCAGCGACACCTCGGCAAAGTTGCGGTAGCCCAGCAGCTGGGCTTCTTCCTGGCGCAGCGCCAGTGTCTCGCGGATAAGCGCGGTGTTGTCGAACTTCGCGGCGTCGCCATCGGCCTGTTCGCTCGCGCGGGTGACATAGGCGCGGTACAGCCGCTCGCGCAGCGCGCTGCTGCGGGCGAACTGCATCACCGGCAGGTAGCAGGGCATCTTCAGGGTGAGCTTGTGACCGTCGCGGCCCTCGGCTTCGGCAGCCGCGCGGGTGGCGCCCAGCACATCGGCCGGCACACCGTCGAGCTCGGCGGCGTCCACATACAGGCTGAAGGCGTCGGTGGCGTCCAGCGCGTTCTCGCTGAACTTCTGGCTGATCTCGGCCTGCCGCTCCTGGATCCTGGCAAAGCGCTCCTTGGCAGCGCCCGTCAGCTCGGCCCCCGACAGCACGAAGTTGCGCTTGGCGTTCTTCAGGGCCTGCTGCTGCTCGGGCGTGAGTGTCGCCGGGTCGATGGCCTTGTACTTCGCATACAGGCGCTCGTCGGCGCCCAGGCGCGTCCAGAACTCGGTGATGCGGGGCAGGGCCGCGTTGTAGGCTGCGCGCAGCTCGGGCGTGTCGGCCACCGCGTTGAGGTGGCTGACGGCACCCCAGGCACGCGACAGCCGCTCGGTGCTTACGTCGAGCTCGCGGGCAATCGCCAGCCAGTCTGACGGGAAGGCCGGGTCGGTGACGCGCTCGAGCGCCGCATCGGCGTCGGCCAGCAGCGCATCGATGGCCGGGCCCACCTGCGGCGGCGTGATCGCGTCAAAGCGCGGCAGGTCGGCGAAGTCGAGCAGGGCGTTGCCTGCAGTCGCTGCAGGGCTGGAAGCAGGGGCAGAAGCAGGGGTCGTCATGGCGGCCATTTTGCGCCAATACGCGGGGCTTCAAGCCGCGGATGCAGGCGCCCCCAAGGGAAGTGGGGCCTGGGGCAGGCGCCGTGCTTACTTCGCGTCTTCAGCGGCGCGCTCCGCCGCCTCCAGCGTGTTGACCAGCAGCATGGTGATCGTCATCGGGCCCACGCCACCCGGCACCGGGGTGATCCAGCCTGCCACATCGCGCACGCGCTCGAAGTCCACATCGCCGCAGAGCTTGCCCTCGTCGTTGCGGTTCATGCCGACGTCGATGACCACCGCGCCGGGCTTGACCATGTCGGCGGTCAGCACGTTGCGCTTGCCCACCGCAGCCACCACCACATCGGCCTGCAGGGTGTGGGCCTTCAGGTCACGCGTGGCGCTGTGGCAGATGGTGACGGTGGCGTGGTGCTGCAGCAGCATCAGCGCCATCGGCTTGCCGACGATGTTGCTGCGGCCGATCACCACCGCATGCTTGCCGCGCAAGTCGTAGCCAATGCTTTGCAGCATCTTCATGCAGCCGTGGGGGGTGCAGGGCCAGAAGCCGGGCAGGCCGGTCATCAGCGCGCCGGCGCTCGCCACATGAAAGCCGTCCACGTCCTTGGCAGGCGAGATCGCCTCGATGACGCGCTGCGCATCGATGTGCGGCGGCAGCGGCAGCTGCACCAGGATGCCGTGGATGGAGGGGTCGCGGTTGAGCGCGTCGATGCGCGCCAGCAGGGCCGCCTCGCTCAGGCTGGCGTCGTGCCGCTGCAGCACCGAGTGCAGCCCGTTGTCTTCACAGGCCTTCACCTTGTTGCGCACATAGACCTGGCTGGCCGGGTTGTCGCCCACCAGGATGACCGCCAGGCCAGGCACCACGCCGCGCGCCTTCAGCGCAGCGGCGCGCTGCGCCACGTCGGCGCGCAGGGTCTTCGACAGCGCGTTGCCGTCGATCAGCTGTGCCGTCATCCCGCGCGTGCGGCGCCGTTGGCAGCGCCCTGGCCCAGCGCGATCTTCAGCAGGTCGGCCACGGTGTTGGCGTTGAGCTTTTCCATGATGTTGGCGCGGTGCGCCTCCACCGTCTTGATGCTGATGCCCAGGTCATCGGCGATCTGCTTGTTCAGCCGCCCGGCGACGATGCGCTCGAGCACCTGCGCCTCGCGCCCGGTCAGCTTGGCCAGCAGGGCGTCGCGGCTGGCTGCGCTCTGGTGGTCGGCAAAGGTGTCGCGCGCGTGGTCGAGCATGCGCTCGACCAGGCCCACCAGCTCGTCTTCCTTGAAGGGCTTCTGGATGAAGTCCATCGCGCCCTTCTTCATGGTGTTCACCGCCATCGGCACGTCGCCGTGGCCGGTGATGAACACCACCGGCAGCGGGCTCTTGCGCTCGATCAGGCGGTCTTGCAGCTCCAGGCCGGTCATGCCGCCCATGCGGATGTCGACGATCAGGCAGGCCACCTCGCGCGGGTCGTAGCGCGACAGGAAGCTTTCGGCCGAGTCGAAGCAGCGCACCCGGTAGTCCTTGCCCTCGAGCAGCCATTGCAGCGAATCGCGCACCGCCTCATCGTCGTCGACGACATACACGGTACCTTTCTTGGGGATCAGGCTCATGCGGAAACTCCAGCACCTTGGACAGGGGGCCTTGCAGAAACGGAAGCGGCATCGCCTGCGGGCAGCCAGAACGAGAAGCGGCAACCGACGATGGCGGCGGCATTGTAGAGGTTCTCGGCCTGCATGCGGCCCATGTGCGACTCGACGATGCTGCGGCACAGGCTCAGGCCGATGCCCATGCCCTCGGGCTTGGTGGAGAAGAAGGCCTCGTACAGGCGCTGCATCACCTCGGGGGCCAGGCCGCTGCCCGAGTCGGTGACCGAGAACTCCACCACCGGCTGCTCGTCCACCACCCGCGGCAGCACCCGCAGCTCCACGCTGCGCTGGGCCAGCGGGCGCTGGGCATGGTCGATTGCCTCGGCCGCGTTCTTCAGCAGGTTGACCAGCACCTGCTCGATCAGGATCGGGTCGACCACCAGTTGCGGCAGCCGCGCGGCCACATAGTGCGACAGCCGCACGTTGCGCCGCCGCAGCTCGAAGCCGGCAAGCTCCACCGCCTCGGCGACGATCGCGCCCACATCCGAGGGCGTGCGGTTGGGCTCGCTGCGCTTCACGAAGCTGCGGATGCGCTGGATGATCTGGCCGGCGCGCTGCGCCTGGCGTGCCGTCTTGTCCAGCGCGCCAAGCAGGTCGTCTTCGGCGATCTGGCGGCCGCGGATGCGCGAGATCAGGCCGTTGCAATAGTTGTTGATGGCAGTCAGCGGCTGGTTGAGCTCGTGCGCCACCGACGAGGCCATCTCGCCCATGGTGATCAGCCGGCTGGCCGACTGCGCGCGCTCGGCCTGGGCGGCCGCCTGCTCTTCGGCCGTGCGCCGTGGGGTGATGTCGGTGGCAATCACCATCTGCGCCAGACGCCCGTCCACCCAGTTGAGATAGCGCGCCCGCACCTCCAGCCACTTCTCCAGCCGCGGCACATAGATCTCGGCGCTTTCTGTCTGAGCGCTGGTCACCGTATCGAGCGGCAACCCGGCATAGGCATCCACATCGCCCTGCGGGTCCTGGCCAGCCAGCGAGCGCGGCGGGATCTCGCTTTCGCCGGCGCTGGTCAGCAGGTCCAGGTGGCCGACACTGTTCGTGCCGAACCACATGCGGTAGAGCTTGTTGGCAAACAGCAGCTCTTCGCTGCCCAGCGGCGCCACCGACACCGATGCATCCAGCGCCTCGAGCACGGTGGTGAAGCGCTCGTGCGACGCCTGCAGCTGCTCGCGGATGCGGTTGGGCTCGGTGATGTCGGTCATCGAAGTCATCCAGCCGGTCTGGCGGCCCACCGCATCGATCAGCGGAGACACATACATGCGTGCGTCAAACAGCGAGCCGTCGCGGCGCTTCACCCGCACCTGGAAGCCGCCGGGCGTGGTGCGGCCCTGCAGTTCGTCTTCCAGGCGCGAGGTGAGCATCTCGCGGTCTTCCTCGGGCCAGTAGGGGAAGGGCGCGGTGCGGCCGACCAGGTCGGACTCGTTCCAGCCGGTCATCTGGCAGAACGCCGCATTCACATAGGTGATGCGGCCTTCCAGGTCGAGCGCCCGCATGCCGGTGGGCATGGAGTTCTCCATCGCGCGGCGAAAGTTGGTCTCGGCCACCAGCGCCTGCTGCGCCTGCATGCGCCGGCGGGTGTGTCGCCAGTTGCCCACCAGCATCCAGGCGGTGACCACGCTGAGGGCGCCGACCAGCCAGAACAGGCCGCTGCCCACCACGCCCATCGATGCGCGGTACGCCTGGCCGCGCAGCACCAGCCCGTTGCCCACCGGCGAGACCGGCGAGTCGTAGGCCATGGCGCTGCCCGGCTGCCCGGTGAACAGGCCCATCGCGCGCGAGGGGGGGTCGCTACCGGCCAGCAGCTGCCCGTTGGCATCGACAAAGGCGGTGGCGTAGCGCGACGACACCTCGGGCGGCACCGCGTAGCGCAGCAGGCTGTCAATCGAGTATTCGGCCAGCACCATGCCGGAGAAGCGGCCCTGGAAGAACAGCGGCACATGCAGTTGCAGCGGCTCGGTGCCGTCCTCGCTGATGGTGGGCTGCGAATACACCGGCGTTTGCAGGTCGCGCGCGAGGTTGAACGAGCTTTCGATGTCGCGCAGCCGCAGCGTGCTGCCCGGCAGCCGCAGCCGCTGGCTGGGCAGGCTGGGGGTGGCGTAGCTGGTGCGCACCGAGCGGCGCGCATCGATCCAGCTGATGGCCTGCAGCTCCGGGTGGGCGCTGACCAGGCTTTCGGCGCGGTTGATGAATTCCTCGAGGTCGATCTCGCGCGCGGCCGCATCGCGCGCGAGACGCATGATGTCTTCCTGCCGCTCCAGCAGCCGCAGCCGCACCCGTTGCTGCGCGTACTCGACATCACGGATGACCGCCTCGCGTTCGCGCTCGAGCTCCTCAAACCGCAGGTAGGTGAATGCCGCCACGATGGCGGCCAGGAACAGCGCCACCGCCGCCAGGGGGGCCAGCATGGCGATGCGGTCCTGCGAGCCCGGCGTCTGGCGTCGCCACCAGCGCCGCCACCAGGCCGACGGGCGGGCGGCAATGTCCTCGCGGGCGGAGGGAGAGCGCGACATGGGCGCAGTGTAGGCCCAGTGCCCAGGTGCAGCGCCGCAACCTCAGTGGCGGGGGATTCGCTGGCGGGGGGCGAGGTGTTTGGCCTGCCTTGACGCATGCGTAATTCATTATGTGAAAAGTATGATCGCTATTTGAAAATTGAGAAAAACGTGAGACACTTCGCTCATCAAAGGCCCCAAAGCGGCTTGAATGGGGCCTGAAGCGAAACGCCGCAACCCTGAGCGCGGCCCTGACACGAGGAGAAGACCATGTCTGCACAACCGACCCATGTTCCCGGCCTGGCGGCCAATGACGCCGACGCGCAGGAAACGCGCGAGTGGCTCGATGCGCTGAGCGCGGTGATTGCCAGTGCCCCGAATGACAGCGCGGGCCGCGAGCGCGCCCACTTCCTGCTGGAGCAACTGCTCGAGCACGCGCGCGAGAACAGCATCGACATGCCGTTCTCGGCCACCACCGGCTACGTCAACACCATCGAGCCCACCGAGGAAGAGCACAGCCCCGGCAACCTGGAACTCGAAGGCCGCCTGCGCGCCTACATGCGCTGGAACGCGATGGCGATGGTGGTGAAAGCCAACCGCCTGAATCCGGAAGACGGTGGCGACCTGGGCGGCCACATCAGCTCGTTCCAGTCGCTTGCGCACATGTTCGCGGCCGGCTTCAACCACTTCTGGCACGCTGATGACACCGACAAGGGCGGCACGCACGGCGGCGACCTGCTCTACATCCAGGGTCACAGCGCCCCCGGCATCTATGCCCGCGCCTTCCTGGAAGGGCGCCTGAGCGAAGAGCAGTTGCTGAACTTCCGGCAAGAGGTGGATGGCAAGGGCCTGTCGAGCTACCCGCATCCCAAGCTGATGCCCGAGTTCTGGCAGTTCCCCACGGTGTCGATGGGCCTGGGCCCGCTGATGGCGATCTACCAGGCGCGCTTCCTGAAGTACCTGCATGCCCGCGGCATTGCAGACACCTCCAAGCGCAAGGTGTGGGTGTTCTGCGGCGACGGCGAGATGGACGAGCCCGAAAGCCTGGGCGCGATCGGCCTGGCCGCGCGCGAGAAGCTCGACAACCTGATCTTCGTCATCAACTGCAACCTGCAGCGCCTGGACGGCCCGGTGCGCGGCAACGGCAAGATCATCCAGGAACTCGAAGGCGAATTCCGCGGTGCGGGCTGGAACGTGCTCAAGCTGCTGTGGGGCAGGGAGTGGGATGCCCTGCTGGCGCGCGACAAGGACGGCGCGCTGCGCAAGCTGATGATGGACACTCTTGACGGCGACTACCAGGCGATGAAGGCCAACGACGGGGCCTTCGTGCGCAAGAACTTCTTCGGCCGCGACCCGCGCACGCTGGAGATGGTGGCCAAGATGTCTGACGAGGACATCTGGAACCTGCGCCGTGGCGGACACGACGCGCAAAAGGTCTATGCCGCCTTCCACCGCGCCAACAGCCACCAGGGTCAGCCGACGGTGCTGCTGGTCAAGACGGTCAAGGGCTACGGTATGGGCAAGGCCGGCGAGGGCAAGAACACCGCGCACCAGACGAAGAAGCTGTCGGATGACGACATCCGCTACATGCGCGACCGCTTCAACCTGCCGATCCCCGACAGCGAGCTGCCGAAGATCCCGTTCTACAAGCCGGCCGACGACACGCCGGAGATGCGCTACCTGCACGAGCGGCGCAAGGCGCTGGGTGGCTACCTGCCGCACCGCCGCACCAAGAGCTCAGAGAGCTTCACCGTGCCGTCGCTCGAGACCTTCAAGGCGGTGCTGGAGCCCACGCCCGAGGGCCGCGAGATCTCGACCACCCAGGCGTATGTGCGCTTTCTCACGCAGCTGCTGCGCGACCAGGCGCTGGGCCCGCGCGTGGTGCCCATCCTGGTGGACGAGGCACGCACCTTCGGCATGGAAGGCCTGTTCCGCCAGGTCGGCATCTACAACCCCGAGGGGCAGAAATACACGCCGGTCGACAAGGACCAGGTGATGTACTACCGCGAAGACAAGGCCGGCCAGATCCTGCAGGAAGGCATCAACGAAGCCGGCGGCATGAGCTCGTGGATTGCGGCGGCGACGTCGTATTCGACGAACAACCGCATCATGGTGCCGTTCTACGTGTACTACTCGATGTTCGGCTTCCAGCGCATCGGGGACCTGGCCTGGGCCGCGGGCGACATGCAGGCGCGCGGCTTCCTGCTGGGCGGCACCAGCGGGCGCACCACGCTCAACGGCGAGGGCCTGCAGCACGAAGACGGCCACAGCCACATCCTGGCGGGCACCATTCCGAACTGCGTGACCTACGACCCGACCTTTGCGCACGAGGTGGGCGTGATCCTGCACCACGGCTTGAAGCGCATGGTGGAGAAGCAGGAAAACGTTTTCTACTACATCACCCTGCTCAACGAGAACTACGCGATGCCTGGCCTGAAGGCGGGCACCGAAGAGCAGATCATCAAGGGCATGTACCTGCTCGAGCAGGGCGAGGGCGCCAAGGCCGCGCCGCGCGTGAACCTGCTGGGCAGCGGCACCATCCTGCGCGAGAGCATGGAGGCGCGCAAGCTGCTGGCAGCCGACTGGGGCGTGGTGGCCAACGTGTGGAGCTGCCCGAGCTTCAACGAACTCACCCGCGAAGGCCAGGACTGCGCACGCCACAACCTGCTGAACCCGACGGCCAAGCCGCGCGTGCCGTATGTCACGCAGCAGCTGTCCACCCAGGACGGCCCGGTGATCGCATCGACCGACTACATGAAGAACTACGCCGAGCAGATCCGCGCCTTCATCCCGCAGGGCAAGAGCTACACCGTGCTGGGCACCGACGGCTTTGGCCGCAGCGACTTCCGCAAGAAGCTGCGCGAGCACTTCGAGGTGAACCGCCACTACATCGTGGTGGCCGCACTCAAGGCGCTGGCCGATGAGGGCAAGCTGCCGGCGGCCAAGGTGGCCGAGGCGATCAAGAAGTACGGGATCAACACCGCCAAGGTGAACCCGCTGCATGCCTGAACACGGCGCCTGAACACGACACGACGCGGAGAGACAACATGGCATTGGTGGAAGTCAAGGTTCCGGACATCGGCGACTTCAAGGACGTGGCCGTCATCGAGGTGCTGGTCAAGCCCGGCGACACGGTGAAAGCCGAGCAGTCGCTGATCACGGTGGAAAGCGACAAGGCGTCGATGGAGATTCCCTCCAGCCACGCCGGCGTGGTCAAGGAGCTCAAGGTCAAGCTCGGTGACAAGGTCAACGAGGGCACGCTGGTGCTGATGCTTGAGGCGGAGGGCGTAGCTGCTGCTTCTGCGCCCGCTTCTGCGCCCGCATCTGCATCTGTTGCCCCGGTAGCGGCTGCGGTGGCTGCGCCGGCCACGGCTGCAAGTGCAGCCAGCGGCCCGATCGAGGTGCGCGTGCCCGACATCGGCGACTTCAAGGACGTCGCTGTCATCGAACTGCTGGTCAAGCCCGGCGATGCCGTCAAGGTCGAGCAGTCGCTGATCACGGTGGAAAGCGACAAGGCGTCGATGGAGATTCCTTCGAGCGCGGCCGGTGTGGTCAAGGAACTCAAGGTCAAGCTCGGCGACAAGGTCAACATCGGTGACTTGCTGGCGATCGTGCAAGGGGTGTCGGCGGCGCCTGCCACGGCAGCGGCGGCATCGCCTGTGGCGCCCGCACCGGCTGCCCCGGCAGTTGCCGCAACTGCTGCATCGGCTCCATCTGCTCCATCTGCGCCGACGACTGCTGCCGTTGCATCTGCTGCACCCGCCGCAGCCCACAACCCGACCACCGCACCGGTGGGCCTGCCGCATGCGTCGCCTTCGGTGCGCAAGTTCGCGCGCGAACTGGGGGTGCCGCTTGACGAGGTCAAGGGCTCCGGCCCCAAGGGACGCATCACGCAAGACGATGTGCAGTCCTTCACCAAGGCGGTGATGGCGGGCGCCGCGCAGACCAAGGCGCAGGCGGCCAAGGCCCCGGCCGGCGGTGCCGGCGGCGGCGAGGCCCTGGGCCTGATCCCGTGGCCGAAGGTCGACTTCGCGAAGTTCGGCCCGATCGAGCGCAAGGAGATGTCGCGCATCAAGAAGATCAGCGGCGCCAACCTGCTGCGCAACGCGATCATGATTCCGGCCGTCACCAACCACGACGATGCCGACATCACCGACCTGGAAGCCTTCCGCGTTCAGCTGAACAAGGAAAACGAGAAGAGCGGCATCAAGGTCACGATGCTGGCCTTCCTGATCAAGGCCTGCGTGGCCGCGCTCAAGAAGTTCCCCGAGTTCAACAGCTCGCTCGATGTGGAGTCGGGCAGCGATGCGCTGATCTACAAGAACTACTGGCACATCGGCTTTGCGGCCGACACGCCCAATGGCCTGGTGGTGCCGGTGATCAAGAACGCCGACCAGAAGGGCATCCTGGCGATCAGCCAGGAGATGGGCGAACTGGCCAAGAAGGCGCGCGACGGCAAGCTGGGCCCGGCCGACATGAGCGGCGCCACCTTCACCATCTCGAGCCTCGGCGGCATCGGCGGGCGCTACTTCACGCCCATCATCAACGCGCCGGAAGTGGCCATCCTGGGCGTGTGCAAGAGCCAGATGGAGCCGGTGTGGAACGGCAAGGAATTCACGCCGCGCCTGATGCTGCCGCTGTCGCTGACCTGGGACCATCGCGTCATCGACGGGGCCGCTGCCGCGCGCTTCAACGCGTACCTGGGCCAGATCCTGGCGGACTTCCGCCGGACGATGTTGTGATGACTTGCGGGACAGACCGTAGCCGCAGGCGGAGCTCTGTCCCCAACTGAATAGGAATAGAGATGGCACTCATCGACATCAAGGTTCCCGACATTGGCGACTTCAAGGACGTGGCCGTGATCGAGGTGCTGGTCAAGCCCGGCGACACGATCAAGGCCGAGCAGTCGCTCATCACCGTCGAATCCGACAAGGCCTCGATGGAAATTCCTTCGTCGCACGCGGGTGTGGTGAAGGAGCTCAAGGTCAAGTTGGGTGACAAGGTCAACGAAGGCACGGTGGTGCTGTCGCTGGAGGCGGCGGGGGCTGGTGCAGCACCTGTAGCCGCTGCGCCGGCGCCGGCGACTGCAGCGCCTACGCCTGCAGCGGCTGCATCGGCCCCCGTTGCCGCGCCCGCTGCTGCCAGCTTTGCCGGCAGCGTCGACCTCGACTGCGACTTGCTGGTGCTGGGCGCCGGCCCGGGCGGCTACAGCGCCGCCTTCCGCGCGGCAGACCTCGGCCTCAAGGTCATCCTGGTGGAGCGCTACGCCACGCTCGGCGGCGTGTGCCTGAACGTCGGCTGCATTCCCTCCAAGGCGCTGCTGCATGTGGCGGCGGTGATGGACGAGGTGAGCCACATGGCCGACCTGGGCGTGGAGTTCGGCGCGCCCAAGCTCAGCATCGACAAGCTGCGCGGCCACAAGGAAAAGGTGATCGGCAAGCTCACCGGCGGCCTGGCCGCCATGGCCAAGATGCGCAAGGTGACGGTGGTGCGCGGCTACGGCAGCTTCATCGACCCCTTGCACGTCGCCGTGGAAGAGACCAGCGGAGACGCCCAGGACAAGACCGGCAAGACGCAGGTGGTGCGCTTTGCGCAATGCATCGTGGCCGCGGGTTCGCAGGCGGTGCGCCTGCCGTTCCTGCCCGATGACCCTCGCATCGTCGATTCCACGGGCGCATTGGAGCTGCGCCAGCGGCCCGAGCGCATGCTCGTCATCGGCGGCGGCATCATCGGGCTCGAGATGGGCACCGTCTACTCCACGCTCGGTGCGCGCCTGGACGTGGTGGAAATGATGGACGGCCTGATGCAGGGCGCCGACCGCGATCTCGTCAAGGTCTGGCAGAAGATGAACGCACGCCGTTTCGACAACATCCGCCTGAAGACGAAGACGGTGGGCGCCGAGGCGACGGCCGAGGGCATCCGCGTGAAGTTCGAGGGGCTCGACGGGCAGCCGAGCGAGGGCGTGTACGACCTCGTGCTGCAGGCCGTGGGCCGCGCGCCGAACGGCCGCAAGATCGGCGCCGATAAGGCAGGCATCGTGGTCAACGAGCGCGGCTTCATCCCGGTGGACGTGCAGATGCGCACGAACGTGCCGCACATCTACGCCATCGGCGACATCGTTGGCCAGCCGATGCTCGCGCACAAGGCGGTGCACGAGGCGCACGTGGCGGCCGAGGTCGCCGCGGGCGACACGAAGGCGCGCTTCGACGCCCGCGTGATCCCGAGCGTGGCCTACACCGACCCCGAAGTCGCGTGGGTGGGCCTGACCGAGGACGATGCCAAGGCGCGCGGCATCGCCGTGAAGAAGGGCCTCTTCCCGTGGAGCGCCTCGGGCCGTGCGATCGCCAATGGCCGCGACGAGGGCTTCACGAAGCTGCTCTTCGACGCCGAGACGCACCGCGTGCTCGGCGGCGGCATCGTCGGTACGCACGCCGGGGACATGATCGGCGAGGTGGCGCTGGCCATCGAGATGGGCGCCGACGAGGTGGACATCGGCAAGACAATCCACCCGCACCCCACGCTCGGGGAGAGCATCGGCATGGCCGCCGAGGCTGCGCACGGCAGCTGCACCGACTTGCCGCCTGCGCGGCGCTGAGGGAGGGGGCGGCGCCTGGGCGGCCGGGTGCTCACCTCACGAAAAAGGGGCCCCTCGGGGCCCCTTCTGGTTGGCGCGAAGGCCGTGGCTCAGGCCTTCTTGACCCAGGCGCTGCACCAGCCCGGGCCCGCAACCTGCTTGCCGGCGAACAGCGGGCAGCCGCCCCACGCGTCGGTGGCCTTGCCCTGGAACAGCTGGCAGTTCTGGCAGTTCTGGCCCTTCTGGTACTTGGCGTGCTTGGACTTGGTGGCGTCGGCCACGTAGGCCAGCGCCTTGGCCTGCGGGTCGTTCTCGTCGAGCTTGGCCTGGGCCAGCGCGTCGCGGCCGGCGATGAGCGCGGCACCAGCGACGGGAACGATGCGGATGAATTGACGACGGGTGGACATCGAGGGCTTCCTGTGGTTGAAACGGCGGGAGATCGGGCTGCCGGACGCGGCCGCTTCATGCACGGGCCGACAGGGGTTTCCCAGAACAGGCGGAGCGTAGGCAGCAGCCCGCGCTCTCGCAAGCGAACGCTCGAAACCCGAGTGACTTGCTCGGGCGCGGGCGCCGCATTCTACAAACCCGCTGCAGTCGATAACGGCACGCCAGGGTGTCGCGTTGACAGCCTGGGCCGTCAGAGGTCGACGCAGTGCAGCCCGAAGCCTCCGCTGCGGCGGTCGGCGAAGTAGCGCTCCAGGGTCTCGCGCACCGTGCGAAACGCCAGATGCTCCCAGGGGATTTCCGCTTCGCTGAAGAGCCGCGCCTCCAGGGTTTCGGGGCCGGGGTCGAAGTCGGTGGTCAGCAGACGCGCCCGGTAGTAGAAGTGCACCTGGCCCACACGCACCACGTTCATCATCGTGTACAGGCCCTCGAGCTCGACGCGTGCGCCGGCCTCCTCGTCCGTCTCGCGCAGCGCCCCGGCCGAGGTGCTTTCACCCAGCTCCAGGAAACCCGCCGGCAGCGTCCAGAAGCCGTGCCGGGGCTCGATCGCGCGGCGGCACAACAGTACCTGATCACCCCAGACGGGCACTGTGCCGACCACGTTCAGCGGGTTCTCGTAGTGGATATGCGTGCATGCGGCGCAGACGGCACGCTCACGGTTGTCGCCCTCGGGTACGTGGTAGGCCACTGCGTGGCCGCACTGTCGACAGTGCTTGATCGGGGCTCGATGGAGCATGCTGCGAGTGTAGCCAGCCCGGGCCATGGCATCATCGACCGATATCCCCGCCCTGCCATCGGAGTCACGTCATATGGATCTCGTGTTGCCTGCGCCTGCACCCACTGTCGTGCCCGTGGCGGGAGGGGGGGGGTTCCCCGTCCATCGCGTCTATTGCGTGGGCCGCAATTACGTCGAGCATGCGCAAGAGATGGGGCACACCGGGCGCGAGCCCCCGTTCTTTTTCCTGAAGCCTGCCGACACGGTGGTGCCGGTGGCTGAGGGGCAAACCGGCGAGATCGACTACCCGACCCTCACCGCCAACTTGCACCACGAGATCGAGCTCGTGGTGGCCATCGGCGTCGGTGGGGCAGGCATCCGGGCCGCGGACGCGCTCGGCCACATCTACGGCTATGCGATCGGGCTGGACATGACACGGCGAGACCTGCAGAACGACATGAAGAAGCAGGGCCGCCCGTGGTGCATCGGCAAGGCTTTCGAGCAGTCGGCGCCGATCGGGCCGATCCACCCCATCGCACGCACCGGTGAGCTCACACGTGGCCCGATCACGCTCAGCGTGGACGGCGTGGTCAAGCAGAAGGGCGACCTCGCCGACCTGATCTGGAACGTGGCCGAGACCATCGAGCACCTGAGCGCAGCCTGGGTGCTGCAGCCGGGTGACCTGATCTACACCGGAACGCCCGCCGGTGTGGGGGCGGTCACGCGCGGCCAGACGATGGAAGGGGCGGTGGCGGGCCTGGGTACGTTGACCGTGCATGTACGCTGACGACGGGGGCCGGCATGGAGCTCTTCAACTATTTCCGGTCATCGGCCTCCTACCGCGTGCGCATCGCGCTCGCGCTCAAGGGCATCGACTACGACTACCGCTCGGTGCATCTGCAGAAGAACGAGCAGACGGGGGAGTCGTATGCCGCGGTCTCCGCCTCGCGCCTGGTGCCGTTGCTGCGCGACGGCGAGAAGGTGGTGACGCAGTCGCTGGCGATCATCGAGTACCTCGACGAGACGCACCCTGAGCCCCCCCTGCTTCCCGCCGACCCGCTCGAGCGTGCGCGCGTGCGCGCGCTCGCGTTGGACGTCGCGTGCGAGATCCACCCATTGAACAACCTGCGCGTGCTGCGCTACCTGGTCGGCCCGCTGGCCGTCTCGGAGGACGACAAGAACCGCTGGTACCGGCACTGGGTGGAGACGGGCCTCGAGGTGGTGGAGCGACAGCTCGCGGCGCAGCCCTCGACGTATTGCCATGGCGAGAGCCCGACCCTGGCCGACTGCGTACTCGTGCCGCAGATCTTCAATGCCCAGCGTTTCGACTGTCGGCTCGAGCACGTGCCCCACGTGATGCGTGTCTTCGAGGCGTGCATGAAGCTGGACGCCTTCGACAAGACTCGCCCCGAGGCCTGTCCCGACGCGGCCTGAGCCGATGCGTGCCGGCTTCGGCTTGCCCGTGGAGTGGGCGGCGCCGCCGGCGGTGGGCGCGTGCATGAGCACCCGCGAGGGTGGCTTCAGCGGAGGCCACTATGCCGGGCTCAACCTTGGTGCCCATGTGGGCGATGTTTCGGGGGACGTGGCCCGCAACCGCGGCGCCCTGGCTGGCGCGATGGCCCCGGCGCAGCCGCAGTGGCTGAACCAGGTGCACGGCGCACACGTGGTCGAAGCCTCGTCGGCCACCGTGCCGACGCAGCCCGAGGCCGATGCCGTCTGGACGCGCGAGCCCGGCGTGGCCTGCTGCGTACTGGTGGCCGACTGCCTGCCGGTGCTGTTGGCGTGCCGCCAAGCCCGGGCGGTGGCGGCGGTGCACGCGGGCTGGCGCGGCCTGGCCACCGGGGTGCTGGAGGCCACGCTCGACCGCCTCGGTGCCGAGGCGGGTTGCGACCCCGATCAGCTCGCGGCGTGGCTCGGGCCGTGCATCGGCCCTCGGCGCTTTGAAGTCGGCGAGGAGGTGGTGCAGGCGTTCGGCGGGGGCCAGCGCTTCACACCCCAGGGGATGCGCGACGGGCGCGAGCGTTGGCTGGCTGACCTGGCCGGGCTGGCCCGCGACCGGTTGGAGGCAGCCGGAGTCGGTGCGGTCGCGGGCGCCGCGTGGTGCACCGTCGAAGACCCCTCACGGTTCTTTTCGTACCGACGCGACGGGCTCACCGGGC
>JBDLRH010000132.1:0-40807 GCA_039800165.1 Pseudomonadota bacterium | reverse complement strand
CGCCCACCTGGTTGGCCAGCAGCAGGATCAGCCGGGCATTGAGCAGCTGCGACTGCTCGGCGCTCAGGCCCAGGTGGGCGTCCATCAGCTGCTCGTAAAAGCCGTCGCTGTCCTGCAGGTTCAGATCGGTCTTCATGACGGTAGGTGTCGCAGTCTGGGTCGGGGCCGCGGTCATGCGGTCTCCAGACGGGTCGCCAGGGCGGTGGAGAGTTTGCGAACCAGCGATCCGTCGACCTTCCCGCCGGTGGCAGCCAGGTAGGCGTCGGGGCGCACCAGCGCCCAGCCGGTATCCGACACGCGGCAAGCACCCTGCAGATGACCTTGCGGGTCACGCACATGCTCGCGCGCCGCGGGCGCGACGCCGGCGCCCACCACCTGCACGCACAGCAGCGGGGCGCTGGCCGAGAGTTGTTGCAGGCGCTGCACCGTGGCGGCGTCGAGCGTGCCAAACACCAGCAGCAGCAGCCGGCTGCCCGACCACAGCAGCAGGTCGTTGATGCAACCGGGGCGGCCGTTGGCCCAGCGCAGGCGCACGTTTTGCACCGAGATGCCGCCGGTGCGGTCGCAGGCGCGCGAGCGGCTGTAGCTGTTGGCCACCGCCATGCGGCCGGTGTTGACCAGCGAGCGCGCAAACGCATGCTGCTTGGCCAGGCTGATGGTGGCGTTGCGGAAGATGCGCTCGACGCCGTCGGCCGGGCGCAGGAAGCGCGCAGTGCGGTTGGTCACGCGCACGTTCTCGCTGGCCGCCTCGTGGCGCTCGTCGTGGTAGCTGTCCAGCAGCGACGCCGGCGCCTGGCCGCGCGTGACCGCAGCGAGCTTCCAGGCCAGGTTGTCGGCATCGGCCACGCCGGTGTTGCCGCCGCGCGCGCCAAACGGGCTGACGATCTTGGCCGAGTCGCCCATGAAGAACACGCGGCCGTGGCGCATCTGGTTCACGCACTCGCTGCGGTAGGCATACGGCCCCACCCAGACGATCTCGACTTCGGTGTCCTTGCCGAACTGGCGGGCCAGGCGCTCGCGCACCACGTCCTCGCGGCTCACGTATTCGGGGTCGGCGTTGGGCGCCATCTGGTAGTCGATGCGCCAGACCTCGTCGCCCATCAGGTGCTGCCACACCGCGCGGTTCTCGTTGAAGGGCGCCTCAATCCAGGTGTGGCGCTCGGTCGGCGGCCGCTTGGTGAAGCGCACATCGGCAATGCACCAGCGGTCGTCACCGCGCTTGGCCGTCACGCTGGCGCCCACCCACTCGCGAAACGGCGAGCGCGAGCCGGTGGCGTCGATCACATGCTCGGCGCGGATGCGGTAGTCGCCCGCCGGCGTGCTGACCGACAGCGTGGCGCCGTCCTTGTCCTGCGTGAAGGCCGTCACGCGGTTGCTCCAGCGAAGCTGCACATGGCCGAGCTCCATGATGCGCTCGACCAGATAGCCCTCGATGTAGAACTGCTGGATGTTGATGAACGCCGGCTGGCTTGAGAGGTTGAAGCTGCCCTGCTGGCGCAGGTCGAAGGAATACACCTCGTCGTAGCCCGCGAAGGTGCGGCCCACGCTCCACTCGATGCCCTTGGCGGCGATGCGCTCGTAGATGCCCAGGCGCTGGAAGATCTCGAGCGACTTCTGCGTGTAGCAGATGCCGCGCGAGGACGCACCCTTCACGCCCACCGTGTTGTCTTCGTCCAGCAGCACCGCGGCCACGCCGTGGCGCGCCAGGCAGCAGGCGAGCGTGAGCCCGCTGATGCCGCCGCCCACGATGACGATCGGGTGGCGCGCCGGTTCCTTCGCGCCGATCTCGGGTGGCGCGACGAACGGGTATTCGGGCAGCTGGTAGCCATGGCCCTGGGTGAACTCATAGCCGTTGGTGAAGGCGGTGTCGGCGTAGCGGGCGCCGGCAGGGTCTTTGAGGTCCATGCGGATGACGTCGGGGAACTGCGGAGAAGGTTCGCGATGGCGCAGCGGGCGGGTTCAGCCCTGCTGCGGCTTCACGAACTCGGGGCGGTCGTTTTGCTGTGGCTTGAGCGCGCCTGCTGCCTTGCCGGCGGCGCGGTCGCGGCGCCACTGGTCCTTGCGTGCGGTCCACTCCTTCAGGCGGGCGTGCGCCGTCTTGCTTTCCTCCAGCATCTGGAACTCATCGGCCAGCTGCGCCGACAGCTCGAGCCGCACGCCGTTGGGGTCGAAGAAGTAGATGCTGTGAAAGATGTGGTGGTCGGTCACGCCCAGCACCTCGATGCCGTTGGCCTCCAGCCGGGCTTTCATCGCCTTCAGGTCGTCGATGGAGTCGACGCGAAAGGCGATGTGGTTGACCCACTTGGGCGTGTTGGGCGAGGGCAGGGCGGCCTCGTCGTCGCCGAGGTCGAAAAAGGCGATGAACGAGCCGTCCTGCAGGCGGAAGAAGAAGTGCGTGTACGGGCAGTACTCGCCAGTGGAGGGCACGTAGTCGCTCTGGATGATGTGGTACAGCGGCAGGCCCAGGATGTCTTCGTAGAAGTGACGCGTTTCCTCGGCGTCGCGCGCGCGGTAGGCGTAGTGGTGCAGCTGCTGGATCGGCGCGGGTGCGGGCAGCGCTGCATGCCCTGCCTTGGCAGCCGGAACTGCCTGCGGACTGGAGAGGATGGCAGCCATGAAAGCGTCTCCTTTGAATTCAACAATGCGTAATGCGTTTACTTTAACGTAATTCGCACCCGTGGCTGCCGGGTCGTCCGCCCGCCTGCCGAGGCGGTTGCATCAAATTAACGACCGCAATGACGCCGGTCAGGGCTATAGGCCTCGTCAATGGTGGGAATTGAGCGTGCCAATTGGACGCGGGCCGCCCGCGCCGCTACCCTTCGCCGGTCTTCGGGATTGCGCCCGGGGATTTGTTTCCAATCCAGTTCCATCCCACTAGGAGAATTCCATGCCGACCCTCAAGGGCTCCAAGACGGAAGAGAACCTGAAGGCCGCCTTCGCAGGCGAGTCGCAGGCCAACCGCCGCTACCTGTACTTCGCAAACAAGGCTGACGTCGAGGGCCAAAACGATGTGGCAGCGCTGTTCCGTTCGACCGCCGAAGGCGAGACCGGCCATGCGCATGGTCACCTCGAGTGGCTCGAGCAGTGCGGCGACCCGGCCACCGGCCTGCCGATCGGCTCGACCCGTGACAACCTGAAGGCCGCTGTGGCTGGCGAGACGCACGAGTACACCGACATGTACCCGGGCATGGCCAAGACCGCACGCGACGAGGGCTTCGACGAAGTCGCCGACTGGTTCGAGACCCTGGCCAAGGCCGAGCGTTCGCACGCGAACCGCTACGCCAAGGCCCTGACCGAGCTGGTGGACTGATCGCCAGGCCGCTCCTTGAGCGGTGAGTGTTGGGCAGCGGCGCAGGCTGCTGCCCAATGCTCAAGGCTCGTGGCACCGGCGTGCGGTCTGCGCTGCAGTTGCGCAACGCGCGCCGCCCTTGCGCCGCACCGGCGCACGCCGATGTCCTGTCTCACGCTGCAGCCCGCAGTCCCGGGGCGGCGGTCCCCCTGATCCGAACCGAACACACGAGAACGCACCATGGCACGCGAAGGCAGTCTGGAAGCCCCGACCCGGCATCCGCTGGACTGGAAGAACCCCGAGTTCTACAACGAAGAAGCCTGCTTCGACGAGATGGAGCGCATCTTCGACATCTGCCATGGCTGCCGCCGCTGCGTGAGCCTGTGCGGATCGTTCCCGGCGCTGTTTGACCTGGTCGACGAAGGCCCGACCGGCGAACTCGACGGCGTGGACAAGAAGGACTACTGGAAGGTGGTCGACCAGTGCTACCTGTGCGACCTGTGCTACCTGACCAAGTGCCCCTACGTGCCGCCGCACGAGTGGAACCTGGACTTCCCGCACACCATGCTGCGTGCCAAGGCGATCAAGTTCAAGAAGGGCGAAGTGGGCGCCGGCGAGAAGTTCCTCGCCTCCACCGACACCCACGGCTCGTTCGCCGGCATTCCGATCGTGGTGCAGGCGGTCAATGCGGTCAACAAGACGCAGGCCGCGCGCGGCCTGATGGAGAACATGCTGGGCGTCGACAAGAACGCCTGGCTGCCGGAGCTGGCCACCACCCGGTTCCGCTCGGGCGCGGCCAAGAGCCAGCCGCATGCGGTGAAGAACGGCGAGAAGACGCCGGGCAAGGTCGTCATCTACTCGACCTGCTACGTCAACTACAACGAGCCCGGCATCGGCCACGACCTGCTGAAGATCCTGGACCACAACCAGATTCCGTACGAACTCGTCAGCAAGGAAAAGTGCTGCGGCATGCCCAAGCTCGAGCTCGGCGACCTCGAGTCGGTCAACGAAAGCAAGGAAGCCAACATCCCGGTGCTCGCGAAGTACGCGCGCGAGGGCTACGCCATCCTGAGCGCGGTGCCGAGCTGCACCCTGATGTTCAAGCAGGAGATCCCGCTGATGTATCCGGGTGACGCCGAAGTGCAGGCGGTCAAGGAAGCGATGTGGGACCCGTTCGAGTACCTGATGGCGCGTCGTCGCGACGGGCTGCTCAAGACCGAATTCAGCCAGCCGCTGGGCAAGATCAGCTACCAGATCCCTTGCCACGGCCGGGTGCAGAACATCGGCAAGAAGACCGAAGAGATGTTCAAGCTGATCCCGGACACCTGGGTGCAGACCAACGAGCGCTGCTCGGGCCACGCCGGCACCTACGGCGTGAAGAAGGCCTACCACCAGATGGCGATGAAGATCGGCAAGCCGCTGTTCAAGAAGATGGCCGAGCACCCCGGCTCGGGCAAGGACGCCGAAGGCCAGGTCAAGGCCGCGGCCGGCCTGCCCGACTTCATCAGCTCGGACTGCCCGCTGGGCGGCCACCACATTGCGCAGGGCTTCGAGGTCAACAAGCTCGGCGCGCCCAAGCTCGAGCATCCGCTGACGCTGGTGCGCATGGCCTATGGCCTGAAGTGAACCCACCGACTGGAATCAAGGGACGATGAACATGATGCAACTGACTGGCAAGATCACCGCCGACAGCCTGATGACGCTGGAGGCTTACTCCAGGTTCCGCAAGAACCACAAGGCCGAGGTGATTGCGCACCGCAAGATGCGCAGCGTGGGCTTGGGCGACCACATCACCCTGCAGTTCGAGAGCGAGGCCACCATCCGCTACCAGATCCAGGAGATGCTGCGCATCGAGAAGATCTTCGAGGAAGAGGGCATCCAGTCGGAGATCGACGCCTACGCGCCGCTGGTGCCGGACGGCAGCAACTGGAAGGCCACGATGCTGATCGAGTACCCCGACATCAACGAGCGCAAGCGCGAACTCGCACGCCTGATCGGGGTGGAAGACCGCATGTTCGTCGAGGTCGAGGGCCACGAGCGCGTGTACGCGATCGCCGACGAGGACCTGGACCGCGAGAACGACGAGAAGACCTCGTCGGTGCACTTCGTGCGCTTCGAGTTCACCGCTGCCATGTGCCAGGCGATCAAGGCAGGCGCGAGCGTGAAGCTGGGCTGCGACCACACCCACTACCCGGCGCATGTGAACATCGCGCCCGAGACGCTGGCCTCGCTGGCCGGCGACCTCAAGTGACGGGGTACCGCATGCCCTGACAGACAAGCCGCCCTCGGGCGGCTTTTGTTTGGGCGCGAGGCCCCCGATCAGGGCGCGAACTGGTCCACCGCGTCGGTGACGATGCCGTCGGTGCCCAGCGCGATCAGGTGCGCCGCTGCCGACTTGTCGTTGACGGTGTAGCTCAGGGCGCGCATGCCCGCGGCATGGACCTGCGCCACGTTGTCGCGATTCCACAGCCGATGGTTGCACACCACCGCTGCGCACTGCAGCTGCTGCGCCATCGCCAGCCAGCCCTCGGGCAGGGTGTCGAGCAGCAGACCGCGCGGCAGTTCGGGCGCGGTGGCCTGTGCGGCGGCCAGCGCGTCGGGCTGGAACGAGGTGAGCAGCGGCGGCACCGCAGCGCCGTGCCAGTGGCGTTGCGCGGCGCGTGCCACCACCTCGCCTGTCAGGCGCTCGAGCCCCGGGGTGGGTTTGATCTCCACATCCATGAAGTGCCCCTCGGCCAGGCACCAGCGCGCCAGCGCGTCGAAGCCCAGCAGCGGCTCGCCGGCGTAGTTGGGCGAATGCCAGCCGCCGGCGTCGAGCTGCGACAGCACGCTCCAGGCGTGATCGCCCCCGATGGCGCTGGCCTCGGCGCCCAGCCGCTCGACTGCGTTGGTGGTGCGGGTGAGCGTGGCGTCGTGCATCAGGAAGGGCACGCCGTCTGCAGACAGCTTCACGTCGCACTCAAACATGCGGTAGCCGTGCTGCGCGCCGAGGCGAAAGGCCGCCATCGTGTTTTCGGGCGCCAGCTTGCCGGCGCCGCGGTGCGCAATCCAGAAGGGGTAGGGCCAGGCGTTCATGGGCGGGTCGGCTCAATCGATGCGCTTGCCGCTGGTCGCGTCGAACCAGTGCAGCCGGTCGGCGCGCGGCGTGACATGGATGCGCGCGCCCACGGCAGGTGCAGCCTGGCCTTCGTCGATGCGGATGATCAGCGGCTCGTCGCCCAGGCGGGCATAGACCAGGCGCTCGGCGCCGAGCAACTCGACCGTGTCGACGTCGACCGCCCAGCCCGAGGACGACAGGTCAAGGTGTTCGGGGCGGATGCCCATCAGCTGCCCGGCACGCGTGCCCGGGGCCGACTTCAGCAGGTTCATCGGCGGCGAGCCGATGAAGCCCGCGACGAAGGTGGATGCGGGGCGGTGATAGACCTCTTCGGGCGTGCCGAACTGCTCCATCACGCCGGCGTTCATCACGATCATGCGCTGCGCCAGCGTCATCGCCTCCACCTGGTCGTGGGTGACGAACAGGCTGGTGATGCCGAGCTCGCGGTGCAGCTTCTGGATCTCGATGCGGGTCTGCGCGCGCAGCTTGGCGTCCAGGTTGGACAGCGGCTCGTCGAACAGGAAGACCTGCGGCTGGCGCACGATGGCGCGGCCCATGGCCACGCGCTGACGCTGGCCACCGGACAGCTGGCGCGGCTTGCGCTCGAGCAGATGGCTCAGCTCCAGGATCTTGGCCGCCTTGTCCACCCGCGCGCGGATCTCGTCGGTGGGCACCTTCTTGATCTTCAGGCCGTAGGCCATGTTGTCGAACACGCTCATGTGCGGGTACAGCGCGTAGTTCTGGAACACCATCGCGATGTCGCGCTCGGCCGGCTCCAGCGCATTGACCACGCGGTTGCCGATGGCGATCTCGCCGCCGGTGATCTCTTCCAGGCCCGCCACCATGCGCAGCAGCGTGGACTTGCCGCAGCCCGAGGGGCCGACGATGACGACGAACTCGCCCTGGGCGATCTCGGCGTTGACGCCGTGGATCACCTGCAGCAGCTGCTTGCCGGTGCCGTAGCGCTTGACGACGTTGCGAAAGGACAGGGAGGACATTATTTTTCGGTGTCGACGAGGCCCTTGACGAACCACTTCTGCATCAGGATGACGACGATGGCCGGCGGCAGCAGGGCCAGGATGGCGGTGGCCATCACCACGTTCCATTCGGTGTAGGCCTCGCCCGCGATCAGCCGCTTGATGCCCAGCACGATCGGGTACATGTCTTCGTTGGTGGTCACCAGCAGCGGCCACAGGTACTGGTTCCAGCCGTAGATGAACTGGATGACGAACAGCGCGGCGATGCTGGTGCGCGAAAGCGGCAGCAGCACGTCGAAGAAAAACCGCATCGGCCCCGCGCCGTCCACCCGCGCGGCCTCCACCAGTTCGTCGGGCACCGTCAGGAAGAACTGCCGGAACAGGAAGGTGGCGGTGGCCGACGCGATCAGCGGCACCGTCAGGCCGGCGTAGCTGTTGAGCATGCCCAGGTCGGACACCACCTCATAGGTCGGGCCGATGCGCACCTCCACCGGCAGCATCAGGGTGACGAAGATCATCCAGAACACCAGGGTGCGCAGCGGAAAGCGGAAGTAGACGATGGCAAACGCCGACAGCAGCGAGATGATGATCTTGCCAATCGCGATCACCAGCGCACTCACCAGGCTGATGCCCATCATCGGCAGCGCCGGCGGGTACTTGCTGCCCATGCTGCTTTCGCCGCCGAACAGCGCGATGCGGTAGGTCTCGAAGAAGTTCGAGCCCGGCACCAGCGACAGCGGGCGCGACTGCGCGATCTCCTGCGCCGACTGGGTGGACGCCACAAAGGCCAGCAGCAGCGGAAAGGCGACCACGGCCACGCCCAGGATCAGCACCAGGTGCGAAATGAAGGTGGCCACGGGGCGGCGTTCGATCATTGCGGCGCGTCCCTAGTACTGGACCTTCTTCTCGACGAAGCGGAACTGCACCACCGTCAGCGCGATCACGATGGTCATCAGCACCACCGACTGTGCGGCCGATGAGCCGAGGTCCAGCGCCTTGAAGCCGTCGTAGTACACCTTGTAGACCAGGATGGCCGTGTCCTTGCCCGGCCCGCCGTGCGTCGTGGCGTCGACGATGGCGAAGGTGTCGAAGAAGGCATAGACGATGTTGATCACCAGCAGGAAGAAGGTGGTGGGCGACAGCAGCGGAAAGACGATGGTCCAGAAGCGCCGTGCCGGGCCGGCGCCGTCAATCGCGGCGGCCTCGATCAGCGATCGCGGGATGGACTGCAGCCCGGCCAGGAAGAACAGGAAGTTGTAGGAGATCTGCTTCCACACCGCGGCAATCACGATCAGCGCCATCGCGTGGTTGGCGTTGAGCAGGTGGTTCCACTGCATGCCGATTTCCTGCAGCGCCCAGGCAACGATGCCCATCGGCGAGGCGAACATGAAGATCCACAGCACGCCAGCCACCGCCGGCGCCACGGCGTAGGGCCAGATCAGGAGCGTCTTGTAGAAGCCCGCGCCGCGCAGCACGCGGTCGGCCATCACCGCCAGCAGCAGCGACACGCTCAGGCCGATGGTGGCCACCAGTACCGAGAACAGCGCGGTGGTCTTGAACGAGGCCAGGTACGACTCGTCGCCGAACAGGTCGGCGAAGTTTTCCAGGCCCACCCACTCGGTGCTGGAGCCAAAGGCGTCTTGCCGCTGCACCGACTGCAGCAGTGCCTGGCCGGCAGGCCAGAAGAAGAACACCAGCACGATCGCCATTTGCGGGGCGATCAGCAGCCAGGGCAGCCAGCGGGAGTGAAATCGGACGCGTTTTTCCATGCCTCAACAAATCGATACGGCCGTGCGCCCGAAATGGGCGCCGGCCGCATGCAGCATGGCCGCCAGAGCGACCATGCGGGCTGAGCCTGTCAGCCCTTGTTGGCTTTCTGGAAACGCTCGAGCTGCTCGTTGCCGCGCTTGACTGCGGCGTCCAGCGCTTCCTTGGCGCTCTTCTTGCCGGCCCACACCTGCTCGAGCTCTTCGTCGTTGATGGTGCGGATCTGCACGAAGTTGCCCAAGCGGATGCCGCGCGACTTTTCGGTGGTCTTGCGGATCATCTGCTCGACCGACACATCGGTGCCGGGGTTCTGCTTGTAGAAGCCGCTCTTCTCGGTCATCTGGTAGGAGGCCTTGGTCAGCGGCAGGTAGCCGGTGCGCTGGTGGCTCTTGGCCGCCTCTTCCGGCTTGGACAGGTGCGCGAAGAACTGCGCCACGCCCTTGTACTCGTTGTCCTTCTTGCCGGCCATCACCCACAGGCTGGCGCCGCCGATCACGGTGTTCTGCGGGGAGCCGGGCACGTCGGGGTAGTAGGGCAGGGTGGAGATGCCCGACTCGAACTTGGCGTTGCGCTTGATGTTGCCGTACAGGGCAGACGACCCGGTGGTCATGGCGCATTCGCCCGACACGAAGGTGGCGTCTGCCGCGTTGCCGCGGCCCTTGTAGACAAACAGGCCCGACTTGGCCATGTTGGCCAGGTTCTCGATGTGGCGCACATGCAGCGGGCTGTTGAAGGTCAGCCGCGCGTCAATGCCGCGCATGCCGTTGCCCTTGGTCGCGAACTCGGTGTTGTGCCAGGCCGAGAAGCTCTCGAGCTGCGTCCAGCTCACCCAGCTGGTGGTGAACGGGCACTTGTGGCCGCTGGCCTTGAGCTTGGCCGCTGCCAGGGCCACCTCGGGCCAGGTCTTGGGCGGCGTGTTGGGGTCGATGCCCGCGGCCTTGAAGGCGTCCTTGTTGTAGTGGAAGACGGTGGTCGAGCTGTTGAACGGGAAGCTCAGCATCTGGCCGTTGGGCGCGGTGTAGTAGCCCGCCACCGCCGGCACGTAGGCGCCGGGGTCGAAGGTCACGCCGGCCTTCTTCATCACCTCACCCACCGGCACGATCGCGTTCTTGGACGCCATCATGGTGGCGGTGCCCACTTCGAACACCTGCAGGATATGCGGCGCGTTGCCGGCGCGGAAGGCGGCGATCGCGGCGGTCATCGACTCGTCGTAGCTGCCCTTGAACACGGGCACCACCTTGTAGTCCTTCTGGCTGTTGTTGAAGTCCTTGGCCTGGTCGTTGACCCATTCACCCAGGGCACCGCCCATGGAATGCCACCACTGGATCTCGGTTTGCGCCTGCACGGACACCGACAGCAGGGCGGTCAGCGCCACCACGGAAAGCTTGGTCTTCATGGAATCTCCTTGGATGAAAGTGCCGCAGTGTTGCGGCTTGTTATGACAACTTTGTGATGGCGAGGTTACAACGCGACAGAGCAGGCCTGCCACCGGGGTTTCCATGACAGCGGCGGGCCTGGCAGGGCGCCCGGGTGCGCCCCGGGGGCCATGCCCCCGCGGTGCGGGAGTGCTTTGGGGCCGGGCCGCCGGGCATTTTGCTGCGCTGCGGTACCATTTCCCCTCAGTCGCCGCCGTGGCTTCGGGCTTTCGTGGCGGGCCGCGGCTGTGTCTGCGCTGGCCCCATGAACGCACCGACCGCACTCACCCACCTGCTGGCTGCCGCCGAGGCCGCCCCGCGGCTGCGCGAGATCCCCTACAACTACACCTCGTTCTCCGACCGCGAGATCGTGATCCGCCTGCTGGGCCAGCGCGCCTGGCAGGTGCTCGACCAGCTGCGCGCGGAGCGCCACACCGGCCGCTCGGCGCGCATGCTCTACGAGGTGCTGGGCGACATCTGGGTGGTTCAGCGCAATCCCTACCTGCAGGACGACCTGCTGGACAACCCGAAGCGCCGCCGGTTGCTGGTGGAGGCCCTGCACCACCGGCTGGGCGAAATCCAGAAGCGCCGCACGCCGCAGGCCGACCCGCAGCGCGATGCGCTGGTGGCCGAGCTTCTGGCTGCAGCCGAGCGCGCGGTACAGACCTTTGACGCGGCCTTCGACGAAACCCAGGCCCTGCGCCGGCGCACGCTGCGCCTGCTCAAGCGCCACACCGCCACCGACAACATCCGCTTCGATGGCCTGAGCCGCGTGAGCCATGTCACCGACGCCACCGACTGGCGGGTGGAGTACCCGTTTGTCGTGCTCACGCCCGACTCCGAGGCCGAGATGGCCGGCCTGGTCAAGGGCTGCATCGAGCTCGGCCTGACCATCATCCCGCGCGGAGGCGGCACCGGCTACACCGGCGGCGCGATCCCGCTGACCTGGAAGAGCGCGGTGATCAACACCGAAAAGCTCGAGGCGATGAGCGAGGTCGAGATGGTTGCGCTGCCCGGGCTGGACCGCCCGGTGCCCACGGTGTGGAGCGAGGCCGGCGTGGTGACCCAGCGCGTGGCCGATGCGGCCGAGCGCGCGGGCCATGTGTTCGCGGTCGACCCGACCAGCGCCGAAGCCTCGTGCATCGGCGGCAACATCGCCATGAACGCCGGCGGCAAGAAGGCGGTGCTGTGGGGTACCGCGCTCGACAACCTGGCGTCGTGGCGCATGGTCACGCCGCAGGCCGAGTGGCTGGAGGTGGTGCGGCTGAACCACAACCTCGGCAAGATCCACGACGCCGAAGTGGCAAGCTTCGAGTTGCGCTACTTCGGCGCCGACCGCGCCAAGATCGACTGGAGCCAGCCGCAGCGCACCGAGCGGCTGGACATCCCCGGCCCGAGCTTTCGCAAGGAAGGCCTGGGCAAGGACGTCACCGACAAGTTCTTGAGCGGCCTGCCCGGCATCCAGAAGGAAGGCTGCGACGGCCTGATCACCAGCGCACGCTGGGTGGTGCATCGCATGCCGCAGCACACCCGCACCGTGTGCCTCGAGTTCTTCGGCCACGCGCGCGACGCGGTGCCAAGCATCGTCGAGATCAAGGACTTCATGTTCTCGCTGCAAAAGCGCTCCGGCGCCGGCGGAAATGAACAGGGCCCCCCCCCCGTTCTGCTCGCCGGCCGTGAGCACCTGGACGACCGCTACCTCAAGGCGGTGGGCTATGCCACCAAGAGCAAGCGCGGCGGCCTGCCCAAGATGGTGCTGATCGGCGACATCGCCGGCGACGACGCCGATGCGGTGGCGCGCGTGACCAGCGAGGTGGTGCGCATTGCCAACTCGCGCAGCGGCGAAGGCTTTGTGGCGGTCAGCGCCGAGGCGCGCAAGAAGTTCTGGCTGGACCGCAAGCGCACCGCGGCCATCAGCCGCCACACCAACGCCTTCAAGATCAACGAAGACGTGGTGATCCCGCTGCCGCGCATGGCCGAATACACCGACGGCATCGAGCGCATCAACATCGAGCTGAGCCTGCGCAACAAGATCCGCCTGGCCGACGAGCTTGAGGCCTTCTTCACCCGCGGCAACCTGCCGCTGGGCAAGCAGGACGACGCCGGCGAAATCGCCTCGGCCGAGCTGCTCGAAGACCGCGTGGGCCAGGCGCTGGTGCTTGTGCGCGAGGTGCGCGAGCTCTGGCGCGGCTGGCTCGCCGGGGTGGACACGCTGTTTTCGCAGCTGCAGTCGCATGCCCTGCGCGCGAGCTGGAAGACGCAGCTGCGTGCACCGCTGCAAAACATCTTCTCCGGCGCGGCGTTCCAGCCGATCCTGGGCGAATGCAACGCGATCCACCAGCGCGTGCTCAAGGGCCGGGTGTGGGTGGCGCTGCACATGCACGCCGGCGACGGCAACGTGCACACCAACATCCCCGTCAACAGCGACGACTACGAGATGCTGCAGACCGCACACGAGGCGGTCAAACGCATCATGGCGCTGGCGCGCAGCCTCGACGGCGTGATCTCGGGCGAGCACGGCATCGGCATCACCAAGCTCGAGTTCCTGAGCGACGCCGAACTCGCGCCGTTTGCCGACTACAAGCGCCGCGTCGACCCCGAAGGCCGCTTCAACAAGGGCAAGCTGCTGCGGCCGCCGCGACAGCCAGACGGTTTTGCCGCAGTGCCGCCCCAGGGCGAAACGCGCCCCCTCGGGGAGCAGCGCGGACACGACAGTGCCGAGCGTACGGGCCCCATGTTCGCCGACCTCACCAATGCGTACACGCCGAGCTTTGGCCTGATGGGGCACGAGTCGCTGATCATGCAGCAGTCGGACATCGGCGCGATCGCCGACAGCGTCAAGGACTGCCTGCGCTGCGGCAAGTGCAAGCCGGTGTGCGCCACCCACGTGCCGCGCGCCAACCTGCTGTACAGCCCGCGCAACAAGATCCTGGCCACCTCGCTGCTGGTCGAGGCCTTCCTGTACGAAGAGCAGACGCGCCGCGGCGTGTCCATCAAGCACTGGCAGGAGTTCGAGGACGTGGCCGACCACTGCACCGTGTGCCACAAGTGCGAAAGCCCGTGCCCGGTGAAGATCGACTTCGGCGACGTGTCGATGAACATGCGCAACCTGCTGCGCAAGATGGGCCAGAAGTCGTTCCGCCCCGGCAATGCGGCGGCGATGCTGTTCCTCAACGCCACCAACCCCGAGACGATCAAGCTGATGCGCTCGGCGATGGTGGACGTGGGCTTCAAGGCGCAGCGCTTTGTCAACGACCTGCTCGGTGGCATGGCACGCCGCCAGACCGCCAGGCCGCCGGCCAGCACCGGCCGCGCTCCGCTCAAGGAGCAGGTGATCCACTTCATCAACAAGAAGATGCCGGCGGGCTTGCCCAAGAAGACGGCGCGCGCACTCCTTGACATCGAGGACCAGGACTACGTCCCGATCATCCGCAACCCGCAGCGCACCTCGTCGGACACCGAGGCGGTGTTCTACTTTCCGGGCTGCGGCTCGGAGCGCCTGTTCAGCCAGGTGGGCCTGGCCACGCAGGCCATGCTCTGGCACGCCGGCGTGCAGACGGTGCTGCCCCCGGGCTACCTGTGCTGCGGCTACCCGCAGCGCGGCAGCGGCCAGTTCGACAAGGCCGAGAAGATCATCACCGACAACCGGGTGCTGTTCCACCGCGTGGCCAACACGCTGAACTACCTGGACATCAAGACGGTGGTGGTGAGCTGCGGCACCTGCTACGACCAGCTGCAGGGCTACCAGTTCGACAAGATCTTCCCCGGCTGCCGCATCGTCGACATCCACGAGTACCTGCTCGAGCGCGGGATCACGCTTCAATCCGGGGGGGCATACCTGTACCACGACCCCTGCCACAGCCCGATGAAGCTGCAAGACCCGATGAAGACGGTCAAGGCGCTGGTGGGCCCGGATGTGCTCAAGAGCGAGCGCTGCTGCGGCGAAAGCGGCACGCTCGGCGTGACGCGGCCCGACATCTCCACGCAGATCCGCTTTCGCAAGGAAGAAGAGCTGAGGAAGGGCGAGGCCGCGCTGCGCGACGCCGGCACGCTGCCGCAGCAGGGCAACGTGAAGGTGCTGACCTCCTGCCCGAGCTGCCTGCAGGGCCTCAGCCGCTACGGCAACGACCTGAACAACGGCCTGCTCGAGGCCGACTACATCGTGGTCGAGATGGCGCGCCAGATCCTCGGCGAGAACTGGATGCCCGAGTACGTGTCGGCAGCCAATGCCGGCGGCATCGAGCGCGTGCTGGTGTGATCGACGCGCCGCCCGCCGCGAACGCCTGCGCCCTGTGCGGGCCCGACGATGAGCGCGCAGTGCACCTGGTGGCCCGCAACCGCGACTGGCGGGTGGTGCGGGTGCTCGACAACCCCGACCACCCGGCCTTCTGGCGCGTGATCTGCAACGGCCACGCGGCCGAGCTCACCGACCTGCTGCCCGAGCAGCGCAGCGCGCTGATGCAGGCGGTGTGCAAGGTGGAGGAGGTGGTTCGCGCTGAACTGCAGCCGACCAAGATCAATCTGGCCAGCCTGGGCAACATGGTCGCGCATGTGCACTGGCATGTGATCGCGCGCTTTGCCACGGACCGCCACTTTCCGCAGCCGGTGTGGGCAGCACCCCAGCGCGAGCCCGACGAGCGGCTGCTGGTGCGCCTGAGCGCGCTGGTGCCGCAGGTCGACCGCGCCATCCAGCAGGCGCTGCTGCGCCGCTGAAGCCCCTGCCGCCCTCCGGGGCATTGCCCTTGCCTGATCCTGTTGCCATGACCGATACCCGCTCTCCCACGCCCACCGGCCTGACCGTGCACCAGAAGTCGCGCGAGCTCGAGGTGGGCTTTGACGACGGCCAGACCTTCCGCATCCCGTTCGAGCTGATGCGGGTGTACTCGCCTTCGGCCGAGGTGCAGGGCCACGGCCCGGGCCAGGAGGTGCTGCAGACCGGCAAGCGCAACGTCACCCTGACCGCGCTGGAGCCGGTGGGCAACTATGCGGTCAAGCCCACCTTTTCGGACGGCCACGACAGCGGGCTGTTCACCTGGGCCTACCTGTACCGGCTCGGTGCCGAGCAGGGCGCCCTGTGGGCCGAGTACGAGCGCCGGTTGCGCGAAGCCGGCGCCGAGCGCGACGATCCGATGCCGGTGGCAGCCGGCGGGGCCTGCGGCCACCACCACTGAGGCCACCGCCGCTGTCTCGCGCAGGCCACGAAATCCGGCGCGGCAGCAGGGTTGTCAGGCAGGCGCGGGGCTTTGGCCCTAGCATCCGGCGCCGATACACACACAAGCATGGCCAGCACCCACTTCGGTTTCCAGACGGTTGACGAGCGCGAAAAGGCGCGCCGCGTGCGCGGCGTGTTCGACTCGGTCGCCTCGCGCTACGACCTGATGAACGACCTGATGTCCGGTGGCCTGCACCGGGCCTGGAAGGCCTACGCCTTGCAGGTCGCCGACGCGCAGCCGGGCCACCGGGTGCTGGACATCGCCGGCGGCACCGGTGACCTGGCGCTGGGCTTTGCGCGCCGCGTCGGGCCCACCGGCACCGTGGTGCACACCGACATCAACGAGGCGATGCTGCGCACCGGCCGCGAGCGGCTGCTCGATGCCGGCGTGGTGCTGCCCACCACCGTCTGCGACGCCGAGCGGCTGCCCTTTGCCGACGCCAGTTTTGACCGCGTGAGCGTGGCCTTCGGCCTGCGCAACATGACCCACAAGGACGCCGCCCTGCGCGAGATGGCGCGTGTGCTGCGCCCGGGCGGCAAGCTGCTGGTGCTGGAGTTCTCGCGGGTGGCCGAGCCGCTGCGCAAGGCCTACGACTGGTATTCCTTCAACGTGCTGCCGCGGCTGGGCCAGTGGGTCACCGGCGACGCCGACAGCTACCGCTACCTGGCCGAATCGATCCGCATGCACCCGGGCCAGGAGGAACTGCGCGCGCTCATGAAGCAGTGCGGCTTCGGCCATGTGGACTGCCACAACATGACTGGCGGTGTGGTTGCCCTGCATGTGGGTATCCGTTGCGGCGCAAATGGTGCACCATGACGGCTGTCGAGTTTTCCTGTCCCCTGTAGTGAAGAGGTCTGCAAACGATGAGCAAGCTGTTTTCGCTTTTGCTGGCAGCCATGATGGTCCTGGCCAGCGTGGATGCCGAGGCGGCCAAGCGCCTGGGCAGTGGCCGGTCGGTCGGCCAGCAATCGAACAACGTCACCCAGCGCGAGGCGGCCAAGCCGGCACCGGCACAGCAGCAGGCCCAGCCTGCGGCCGCCCAGCCGTCGCCTGCCGCCGCTGCCAATCCGGCTGCGGCGCAGCGCAAGCCCTGGGGCGCCATGCTCGGCGGTCTGGCCGCCGGTCTGGGCCTGGCCTGGCTGGCACACAGCCTGGGCTTCGGCGAAGCCTTCGCCAACATCCTGCTGTTTGCGCTGCTGGCCCTCGTGGCGCTGGCGGTCATCGGCATGATCATGCGCCGCCGCGCGCAGTCGCAGGCCAGCCCCTACGCGATGCAGGGTGCCGGTGCGGCCGGCAACGCGCCGGTGCTGCGTGAGTACAACCCCGACAAGGTGGGCAACGACGCCTCGGCCCGTCCGTGGGAGCGCGAGTCCTCGGGCGGCATCCGCATCGGCTCGGCGCTGGGCGGTGCCAACCCGGGCAAGTTCACCTGGGACATCCCGGCCGACTTCGACAGCGCCAGCTTCGTCGAGGCCGCCAAGCGCAACTTCATCACGCTGCAGGCCGCGTGGGACCGCGCCGACCTGGCCACCCTGCGTTCGATGATGACCGACGGCATGCTCAGCGAGATCCGCACCCAGCTGGCCGAGCGCGAGAACCACACCGGCGGCCAGGCCAACCAGACCGACGTGGTGATGCTCGATGCGCAGCTGCTGGGCATCGAGGACCTGGGCGACGCCTACATGGCCAGCGTCGAGTTCTCCGGCATGATCCGCGAGGAGCCCTCGGCCGGCCCGAGCCCGTTCCGCGAGGTCTGGAACATGACCAAGCCCAAGAGCGGCCAGTCCGGCTGGCTGGTTGCCGGCGTGCAGGCGCTGCAGTAAGCGGCGGCGCCTCGGGGCCATCAGGCCACTGAAGGGGCCTGATGCGTTCGTGAATAATCGGGGGACCATGGTGACATCGTCCCCCGATTCCATTGCGGGCCTGCCCGCCCTGCCATTTGGGCTGATCGACGCGGTCGCCGACCGGCTGGGCAGCACGCTGCGCCCGCCCGCGTGGGCGGTGCATGAAGCGCAGCAGCGGCTGGTGCTGCTGCTCAACCACATCCTTCAGCAAGAGCCCGCCGCACTGGAGCGGCTGCGCCGCCAGGCCGGGCGTGTGGCGCAGCTCGGTTGGCGCGACATCAGCCTGCGGCTGGCGGTCACGCCCGCGGGCCTGTTGGAGCTGGCCGACGCACAGGTGCCCAACGACCTCAGCCTGACGCTTGCCGATGTGGCGCCGTCGGCGCTGCTGCAGGCCGCGCTGCGCGGAGACAAGCCGGCGGTGCGCATTGAAGGCGATGTGCAGCTGGCCGCCGAAGTCAACTGGCTGATCGACCATGTGCGCTGGGACATCGAGGAAGACCTGGCACGGCTGCTGGGCGATGTGCCGGCGCACGGCCTGAGCAGCGCCGCGCGGCGGCTGGCGCTGGGCCTGCGCGAGCGGCTGCGCCGCACCCCCCAGGCTGAACCGACGCCCGGCGCATGACGCGTTTCCTGCGCGGGGTGTTCATCGTCTGGATCGTGCTGCGGTACGGTCTGGACGAACTGGTGCTCAGCAGCTTCCGCCATCGCGGGCTGCTGCTGGTGGCGCGCATTGTTTCCCTGGGCCGCGACCTGCGCGCGCCGCGTGGCCAGCGCCTGCGCGAAGCGCTCGAGCGCCTGGGCCCGATCTTCGTGAAGTTCGGCCAGGTGCTGTCCACCCGGCGCGACCTGCTGCCTGCCGACATCGCCGACGAACTGGCCCGCCTGCAGGACCGCGTGCCGCCGTTTGATTCGGCGGTGGCGGTGCAGACCATCGAGCGCGCCTTCCGCCGCCCGCTGGCCGAGATCTTCGTGCGCTTCGATCACCAGCCGGTGGCCAGCGCCTCGATCGCGCAGGTGCACTTTGCGGCCATCCGCACCCGCGACGGCGACGAGCGCGAGGTGGCGGTCAAGGTGCTGCGCCCGGGCATGCTGCCGGTCATCGAGAAAGACCTGAGCCTCATGCGCATGATGGCCGGCTGGGTCGAGAGCCTGTCGTCGGACGGCAAGCGCCTGAAGCCGCGCGAGGTGGTCGGCGAGTTCGACAAGTACCTGCATGACGAGCTCGACCTGGTGCGCGAGGCGGCCAACGCCGCGCAGCTGCGCCGCAACATGGCCGGCCTGAACCTGGTGCTGATTCCGGAAATGTTCTGGGATTTCTGCCACCCCGAAGTGATCGTGATGGAGCGCATGAATGGCGTGCCCATCAGCCAGGTCGACCGGCTGCGCGAGGCCGGCGTGGACATCGCGCAGCTCGCGCGCGACGGCGTCACCATCTTCTTCACCCAGGTGTTTCGCGACGGCTTCTTTCATGCCGACATGCACCCGGGCAACATCCAGGTGAGCATCGCGCCCGAGACCTTCGGCCGCTACATCTCGCTGGACTTCGGCATCGTCGGCACGCTCACCGAGTTCGACAAGGAATACCTGGCGCAGAACTTCACCGCCTTCTTCCGGCGCGACTACAAGCGCGTGGCCGAGCTGCATGTGGAAAGCGGCTGGGTGCCGCCGGACACCCGCATCGACGAGCTCGAGGCGGCCATCCGCTCGGTCTGCGAGCCGTACTTTGACCGCCCGCTCAAGGAAATCTCGCTCGGCATGGTGCTGATGCGGCTGTTCCAGACCTCGCGCCGCTTTCAGGTGGAGATCCAGCCGCAGCTGGTGCTGCTGCAAAAGACGCTGCTCAACATCGAGGGCCTGGGCCGCGAGCTCGACCCCGAGCTGGACCTGTGGAGCACCGCCAAGCCGTTCCTCGAGAAGTGGATGCTCGAGCAGGTGGGCCCGCAAAAGCTCTGGGAAGAGCTCAAGGCGCAGGCGCCGCGCTACGCCAAGATGCTGCCCGACCTGCCTCGGTTGCTGCACGACTACCTGCGCGACGCCCACAGGCAGCCGCGCAAGGACATGGAAGAGCTGTTGCGCGAGCAGCGCCGCACCAACCGATTGCTGCAAACCCTGATATTCGGTGGCATCGGTTTTGCTTTGGGATTGCTTGCGATGCAAGTGGTTATGCGGGTGCGGCTTTGGTGAAGGCCTGAGCGCACCTAGAATGCGCCCGCCGTGTGGCTGCGCCGGCGGCGCCGCTTTGCTCACCAAGGAGTTGCCTGATGAGTTCACTGATCTTCTTTGTGGTCGCCTACTTGCTGGTGACCATCGTCATCGGCCTGCTGGCCGCCCGCCGCGTGAGCACTGCCGCCGACTACATGGTCGCGGGCCGCAGCCTGCCGCTGTACATGAACGTGGCCTGCGTGTTCGCCACCTGGTTCGGCGCCGAGACGGTGCTGTCGGTGTCGGCCACCTTCGCCAAGGACGGCCTGCAGGGCATCCCCGGCGACCCGTTTGGCGCCTCGCTGTGCCTGGTGCTGGCCGCGCTGCTGTTTGCCAAGCTGTTCTACCGCATGAACCTGCTGACCATCGGCGACTTCTACAAGCAGCGCTATGGCAAGGGCGTGGAGGTGCTGACCAGCGTGGCCATCGTCGCTTCATACCTCGGCTGGACCTCGGCGCAGCTCACCGCGCTGGGCCTCGTCATCCATGTGCTGTCAGGCGGTGCGATCGACTTCAACACCTCCATCCTGATCGGCGCGGGTGTGGTGCTGGTCTATACCATCTTCGGCGGCATGTGGTCGGTGGCCTTCACTGACCTGTTCCAGACCGTCGTCATCCTGATCGGCCTGACGCTGGTGGCGGTGCTGGTCGGCGACCTGGCGGGTGGCGCCACCAAGGTGATTTCGCAGGCGGCGGCAGACGGCAAGCTCAACTTCTTCCCGTCGGACAGCGCCGGCTGGTGGGCCATGGCCGGTGCGTTCTTCGCCTTCGCCTTCGGCTCGATCCCGCAGCAAGACGTGTTCCAGCGCATGACCTCGGCCAAGGACGAGAAGACCGCCGTGCGCGGCACCGTCATCGGCGGCCTGGTGTACTTCTGCTTTGCCTTCGTGCCGATCTTCATCGCCTACGCGGCCTTCGTGGCCGACCCGGGCCTGGGCAAGCTGTTCGAGGCCGAAGACGCGCGCGAGATCCAGCGCATCCTGCCCGACCTGGTGCTGGGCAAGATGCCGCTGTGGGCGCAGGTGCTGTTCTTCGGCGCGCTGCTGTCGGCCATCCTGTCCACCGCATCGGGCGCGCTGCTGGCGCCCACCTCGCTGTTCACCGAGAACGTGCTGCGGCCCTTCGTGCCGAACATGAGCGACCGCCAGTTCCTGCTGACGCTGCGCATCATCCTGGTGACCTTCACCGCCTGCGCGCTGGTGTTTGCGCTCAACAGCAAGAGCACCATGTACGAGATGGTGCAAAACGCCTACAACGTCACGCTGACCGGCGCCTTCATTCCGCTGGTGGCGGGGGCGTACTGGAAGCGTGCCAACACCCAGGGTGCGCTGTTCTCCGCCATCGGCGGCGTGGGCGCGTGGCTCACGGCCACCGCCGTTGCGCCCGAGTCGATGATTCCGGCCAACCTGATCGGCCTGTTCGTCTCGGCGGTGCTGATGGTGGTGGGCTCGCTCGCGCCGCAGGTGATTGCCAACCGCGGCCACGCGGTGCCGCACCGCCACTGAGCGGCGGGTGCCGCTGCCAGGGCAAAGCGGGGCGGGGGCGCTCTCGGGCGGGGGCGCTCCTATAATTGAAGGCTTTGCTTTCAATTGCTGAGACGCCATGCCAATCTACGCCTACAAATGCGGGTCCTGCGGGCACAGCAAGGACGTTCTGCAGAAAATTTCCGATGCGCCGCTGACCGAGTGCCCGGCTTGCGGCCGGGCGAGCTTTGCCAAGCAGCTGACGGCCGCCGGCTTCCAGCTCAAGGGCTCGGGCTGGTACGTGACCGACTTCCGTGGCGGCAACACTGCCGCTGGCGCCGCCGCAGGTACTGCTTCAGGCGCGGCGGCCGGCGCGAGCACTGCGGCGAGCGGTGGCGATTCCAAGCCGGCGGAGGGCGGCAGCGCGGGCGCATCCGATTCCGGCAAGACCGAATCGGCGACCGCATCGGCCGGCGCGGCGGGTTGCGGCGGCTCCTGCGCCTGCCACTGAGCGGCGCACCCGGCGCCCTTTTTCGCGATTCGTTTCGAGTCGTCCCGATCCACCCCTTCCCCTCACGGCGGCCCCACCTTGACCCAACCCCACCGAACGACGCCCCTGGCAGCCCTGCGCAAGTGGATCTTTGCCGGCCTGCTGGTGGTGGTGCCGCTGATCATCACCGTCTGGGTGATCGAGTGGATCGTCGACACGCTGGACAAGACGCTGGTCATCCTGCCGCCGCAGTGGCAGCCCGACAAGCTGCTGGGCATGCACATCCCGGGCTTCGGGGTGATCCTGGCGCTGGTGCTGCTGCTGGTCATCGGCGCGGCGGCCAGCAACATCTTCGGCCGCACGCTGCTGCGCTGGTGGCACGGGCTGCTGGGCCGCATTCCGGTGGTGCGCTCCATCTACCTGAGCGTCAAGCAGGTGTCGGACACGCTGTTCTCCGAGACCGGCAACGCGTTTCGCAAGGCGGTGCTGCTGCAGTGGCCGCGCGAGGGCCTGTGGACGATCGCCTTCGTCACCGGCAAGCCGGGGGGCGACGTCACCAACTACCTGCAGGGCGACTACGTCAGCCTGTATGTGCCGACCACGCCCAACCCCACCGGCGGCTACTTCGTGATGGCGCGTGCCAGCGAGTGCGTCGAACTCAAGATGAGCGTGGACGACGCGCTCAAGTACATCGTGTCCATGGGCGTTGTGGTGCCCGGCGGACCGTCCAACCCCAACATCAAGTGAACCGCCCGTGCGGGCGGCAGTGAAGCCATGTCCCAGATGCGTACGACCTACTGCGGTCTCGTGACCGAAGCCCTGCTGGGCCAAACCGTGACCCTGTGCGGCTGGGTCAACCGCCGGCGCGACCATGGCGGCGTGATCTTCGTCGACCTGCGCGACCGCGAGGGCTATGTGCAGGTGGTCTGCGACCCCGACCGCCCCGAGATGTTCAAGGAGGCCGAGGGCCTGCGCAACGAGTTCTGCATCCAGATCAAGGGCCTGGTGCGCGCGCGCCCGGCCGGCACCACCAACGAAAAGCTCAAGAGTGGCCAGATCGAGATCCTGTGCCACGAGCTCAAGGTGCTCAATCCGTCGGTCACGCCGCCGTTCCAGCTGGAGGACGACAACCTGTCGGAGACCACGCGCCTGACGCACCGTGTGCTCGACCTGCGCCGCCCCTACATGCAGAACAACCTGATGCTGCGCTACCGCGTGGCGATGGAAGTGCGCAAGTTTCTGGACGCCAACGGCTTCGTCGACATCGAAACGCCGATGCTCACCAAGAGCACGCCCGAGGGCGCGCGCGACTACCTGGTGCCCAGCCGCGTGCACGACGGGCAGTTCTTTGCGCTGCCGCAGTCGCCGCAGCTGTTCAAGCAGCTGCTGATGGTGGCCGGCTACGACCGCTACTACCAGATCACCAAGTGCTTCCGCGACGAAGACCTGCGCGCCGACCGCCAGCCCGAGTTCACCCAGATCGACATCGAGACCTCCTTCCTCACCGAAGAAGAAATCCGCGCGATGTTCCAGGGGATGATCACCACGGTGTTCCGCAACACGCTGGGCATCGATCTGGGCGAGTTCCCGGTGATGGCCTACGCCGAGGCGATGCGTCGCTTCGGCTCGGACAAGCCTGACCTGCGCGTCAAGCTCGAGTTCACCGAGCTCACCGACGTGATGGCCGATGTGGACTTCAAGGTGTTCAGCACGCCGGCGCAAAGCAAGGGCGGGCGCGTGGTGGCGCTGCGCGTGCCGGGCGGCGGCGAGATGAGCCGCGGCGAGATCGATGGCTACACCGAGTTCGTCAAGATCTACGGCGCCAAGGGCCTGGCCTGGATCAAGGTCAACGAGGCCGCCAAGGGTCGCGACGGTTTGCAAAGCCCGATCGTGAAGAACCTGCACGACAGGGCCATCGCCGAGATCCTCAAGCGCACCGGTGCCAAGGATGGCGACCTGATCTTCTTCGGCGCCGACAAGGCCAAGGTCGTCAACGACGCGATCGGCGCGCTGCGCATCAAGATCGGCCACAGCGAGTTCGGCAAGAAGAGCGGCCTGTTCGAGGACCGCTGGGCGCCGATGTGGGTGGTGGACTTCCCGATGTTCGAGTTCGACGAGGAAGCCCAGCGCTACACCGCGGTGCACCACCCCTTCACTGCGCCGAAGGACGGCCACGAGGACTGGATGGCGACCGAGCCCGAGCGCTGCATCGCCAAGGGCTACGACATGGTGCTCAACGGCTGGGAAATCGGCGGCGGCTCGGTGCGCATCCACCGCGCTGATGTGCAGCAGAAGGTGTTTGACGCGCTGAAGATCACGCCCGAGGAGGCGCAGCTCAAGTTCGGCTTCCTGCTCGATGCGCTGCAGTACGGCGCGCCCCCGCACGGTGGCCTGGCCTTCGGCCTGGACCGCATCGTCACCCTGATGACCGGCGCCGAGTCCATCCGCGACGTGATCGCCTTCCCGAAGACGCAGCGCGCGCAGTGCCTGCTGACGCAGGCGCCGAGCATGGTCGACGAGAAGCAGCTGCGCGAGCTGCACATCCGCCTGCGCAACCCGCAAGCGGCCTGAGCGCGGTCTCCCCGGGCGGGCGCTGGCACGGCGCCCGTGGCCTGCGAAGCAGGCGCCGTGCACGCCAACCGCGTGCCGGCTTCGCGTTGAAGCATTGATATTTGTCAAACGTGTGAGAATCGCTCGCACGGCGAGGGACGCTGCCCGCCCTATAGTTTGAAGTAACACGAGGTAGCGCGTGTTACAGTTGTGCGAAATTCAAACAAGAGGTGCGGAGCATGTCGAAAGCGTGGTGGCGTTCACTGCTGTGGCTGGTGCTGGCTTGGGCGGGTGGTACTCAAGCGGCGGCGCCGGTGTACATCGGCATCGATGCCGAGTTCGGCCACCGGACCAGCACCTCGGCGCAGGCGGTGCAACAGGGCATCGAGATCGCCATCGAGGAGATCAACAAGGCCGGCGGCGTGCTCGGCGGCCGGCCGCTCGAACTGGTGGTGCGCGACAACCGTTCGATCACCGCGATTGGCCTGGACAACCTGCGCGAACTGGCCAAGAAGCCCGACCTCGTGGCCGTGTTTGGCGGCAAGTTCAGCCCGATCTACATCGAAGCGGTGCCGCTGGTGCACGAGCTGGGGCTGCTGATGCTCAACCCCTGGGGCTCGGCTGACGGCTTCACCGACCACAGCCAGCGGCCAAGCTACACCTTCCGCCTGTCGCTCAAGGACGAATGGGCCGGCCCCGCCTTCGTGCGCTTTGCCGAGCAGCAGCACAAGGCCTCCAGCATCGGCATGTTGCTGCCCAACACCGCCTGGGGCCGCAGCAACAAGGCGGCGATTGAAAAGGCCGTGGCCGCGAGCAAGGTCAAGCTCACCGGGCACCGCTGGTACAACTGGGGTGATGCGTCACTGATCGGCGCCTATCAGGAGCTGCGCGCTGCCGGCGCCCAGGCCATCGTGCTGGTGGCCAACGAGGGCGAAGGCTCGATCCTGGTCAAGGAGGTGGCGGCCCTGCCCAAAGAGCAGCGCCTGCCCATCATCAGCCACTGGGGCATCACCGGCGGCGAGTTTCCCAAGCTGGCAGGCGATGCGCTTGAACAAGTGGACTTGGCCGTGATCCAGACCTACAGCTTCATCGGCCAGAACACGCCTGCGGCGCGGCGCGTGCTGTCGGCGCTGCAGCGTCGCTGGGGTGTGAGCGGCCCCGAGCACGTCAAGAGCCCGGTGGGCGTGGCCCACGCCTATGACCTGACGCACCTGCTGGCACGAGCCATCCAGAAAGCCGGTACCACCGACCGGCGCAAGGTGCGCGATGCGATGGAGCAGCTCGGGCCCTATGACGGCCTGATCCAGCGCTATGCGCAGCCCTTCACCGCCACGCGGCACGAGGCGCTGTCGGCGCGCAACATCTTCTTTGCCCGCTACACCGCCGACGACCGGCTGGTGCCGATCCCGGCGGGCCGCAGCTCGCCCCCGTGAAGCTGTTCGACGGCCGCGACCAGCCCGTCGCCGTGCGCGTTGCGCAGGCGTCGTTCGGGCTGACCATGCTCACCGTCGCGGCGCTGTTTGCGGTGTTCATGCTGCTGACGCTGATCGAGATTCCGGGCAGCACGCGCAAGGCCAACGAAAACGCAGGCGGGGTGCTGACCGAGGCGATCGCCACCGATGTCAACTTCGTGCTCGCGGATCTGCAGGCGCTCGGACGCAGCTCGCTGGTGTGGACCAGCCTGAGCGATTCCGCCGGGCGCGATGTGTACCTCAAGCCCTACCTCGAGACGCGCAGCAAGTCCGCCATCGAAACCGGCCTGCTGCTCACCGACTACCGCGCGCGCTTGGTGCTTGGTCAGCTGCCCGCAGGCATCCGCAGCGAACAGCTCGAGCGCGCCGTGCTCAGCGCGATGGACCGCCGCGCCGCGCAGCTGCAGGTGATTGACATGGCCGGCAAGCCGATGCTGCTGGCGGTCGAGCCGGTGCTCTACCCGTACACCAAGGACGCGATCGGCGCGCTGGTCAATGCGGTCGACCTCTCGGCCGAGTTCCGTCGCCGCGCCAGTGGCCTGGCGGCGGAGTCGGGCGCGCACCTGATGCTGGGCGATCGCATGCTGGCCGAGCACGGCGACCCCGACACCGGCCACTTCATGCTGACCAGCACCGACCTGGCGCTGCTGCATCCGGTGGAAGGCGGCCCGATGCGGGTGGAGGTGTATGCCGCGGTCAACCCGTGGCTTGCGCCGATCATCAAGCGGCTGATCGCAGGCGTGGTGCTGGCGGTGTTGCTGGGCATGGCGGCGTGGTACCTCGCCATCCGGCTGGGGCAGCGCATCACCGCGCGCCTGCATACGCTGGCCAGCCACTGCGAAGCCGGCACCGCCGCCGCCATGCAGCCTGACGAGGGCCGCGACGAGATCGGGTTGCTGTCGCGCGCGCTGGCCGGTGCGATGCGCTCGTACCGCGAGATCAACGAGGAGCTTGAGCACCGTGTGATCGACCGCACCCAGCAGCTCATGGCCAGCGAGGAACGGCTGCGCGCGGCCATCGATGCGGTGGAGCAGGGCTTTGCCATCTACGACCCGCAAGACAGGCTGGTGTACTGCAACCGCAAGTACCGGCTGGCCTTCCCGTCGCTCACCGACATGATCCGCCCGGGCGTGGCCTTCGAGGACCTGATCAACGCGTGGTCGCGACGCAACCGCGCCGACCACAGCGACGCTGACAACCGCGAGTGGATCGCCCGGCGAATCGAGGCCTACCGCAAAGGCGGCACCTGGACCGCGCGCGAGGAAACCGGCCACTGGGTGCAGGGCATCGAGCGGCGCACGCCCGCGGGCTACACGGTGAGCTTCCGCGTCGACATCACCGAGCTGGTGGAGGCGCGCGAGCGCGCCGAAGCCGCCAGCGAGGCCAAGACACGCTTCCTGGCCACCATGAGCCACGAGTTGCGCACGCCGCTCAACGGTGTGCTGGGCATGGCGCAGCTGCTGCAGGCCAGGGAGGTGAGCGAGGCCGAGCGCATCGAATTCGCGCAGATCATCCAGCAGTCGGGCCAGGGCCTGCTCAATGTGGTCAACGACATCCTCGACCTCTCCAAGATCGAGGCCGGCAAGATGGAGCTGCACTGGACCGAGCAGGACCCGGCACAGGTGCTGCACGATGTGGCGGCGCTGTTTCGCGAGCAGGCCCGCGCCAAGGGCGTGGAGCTGGCGGTGCAGTGGGACGGCGCCAGTGGCCAGCGCTACCGGATCGACCCGCAGCGCATGCGCCAGATCCTGCTCAACCTGGTGGGTAACGCGGTCAAGTTCACCGAGCGCGGCCGCATCGACCTGCAGGGCCGCGCGTTGCCGGCCGGCAGCGACACCGCAGGCCTGGGCCCGGACGAGGCCCTGCTGGAGCTGTCGGTGCGCGACACCGGCATCGGCATCCCGCCAGACAAGCTCAAGGTGCTGTTCCAGCCGTTCAGCCAGGTCGACAACTCCGATACCCGCCGCTATGGCGGCACCGGGCTGGGGCTGTCCATCGTCGATCGCCTGGCCGGCTTGCTCGGCGGCTCGGTGGGCGTGCAAAGCGAGCCGGGTGTCGGCTCGCACTTCTGGGTGCGCATCCGTGCCCAGCGTGTGGCCGCGCCTGCGGCACCCGCGGACGAACCGGTGGCGGTGCTGGCGTCCAGCGCCCCGGTGCAGCGCGTGAGCACCGGCCAGCGCGTGCTGATCGTCGAGGACCATCCGATCAACCAGACGCTCACGCAGGTCATGCTCGACAAGCTGGGGCTGGACAGTGCCGTTGCAGGCGACGGACAGCAGGCACTGGACCGGCTGGTGCGCGGCGAGCGCTTTGACCTGATCCTGATGGACCTGCAGATGCCGGTGATGGACGGCCTGCAGGCCACGCGCGAGATCCGTCGCCAGGAGGCAGCGCAGCCCGCCGGCGCGCGCGTGCCGGTGATTGCACTCACCGCGAACCTGCAGCCCGGCGTGCATGAGCTGTGCCAGGCCGCCGGCATCGACGATGTGCTGCACAAGCCGGTGGACTTCGAGCTTCTGCGCGAGCGGCTGGCACACTGGCTGCGACGCGCGCAATCCGTGGCGGTGTGAACGCGCCGGTACGCTTCAAGGTGCCCGAGTCGGTGCTGGTGGTGATCCACACCCCGGCGCTGGAGGTGCTGCTGATCCGCCGCGCCGACGCCGGCACCTGGCAGTCGGTCACCGGCGCGAAGGATGAGCCGGCGGAAGACTGGGCCGCCACCGCGGTGCGCGAGGTGGCCGAGGAGACCGGCATCGACTGCTCGCCACGCAATGCACGGCACGCGCTGCTGCTCGACTGGGGCATCGAGAACATCTACGACATCTACCCGCGCTGGCTGCACCGCTACGCGCCGGGCGTCACGCGCAACACCGAGCGGGTGTTTGGCCTGCGGGTACCGCGGGCGCGGCCGGTGCAGCTCAACCCGCGCGAGCACACCGAGCAGCAGTGGCTGCCGTGGACGCAGGCGGCCGACACCTGTTTTTCGCCGTCCAATGCCGAGGCCATCCTGATGCTGCCGCGCTTTGTGGGCAGCCACCGGCCCGGCGCCTGAGGGCGCGCCCCCGCAACGCAAGGGGGCGGCGATTTGCGATAAGGTTGGCCGATGGAGCGCGTGCGCATCGCCACCTACAACATCCACAAGGGCGTGCAGGGCCTGGGGCCCACACGGCGGCTGGAAATCCACAACATCGCGCTGGCGGTCGAGCAGTTCGACGCCGACATCGTGTGCCTGCAGGAGGTGCGGCGCCTGCACCGGCGTGAAGAACAGTTCTTCGCGCATTGGCCGCGCGTGCCGCAGGCCGACTACCTGGCGCCCCAGGGCTACCACGCGGTCTACCGTACCAATGCGATCACGCGGCATGGCGAGCACGGCAACGCCATCCTGTCGCGCCACGAAGTGCACTCGCATGCGCACGAGGACATGTCCGATCACCGCTTCGAGCAGCGCGGCTTGCTGCATGCCCGCATCGGTATCGGCCGGCAGGTGGTGCACGTGATTGCGGTGCACCTGGGCCTGATCGCGGCAAGCCGACGGCGCCAGGTCGCGCAGCTGCGGCAATTCATCGAACGCGAGGTGCCCGCACGCGAGCCGCTGGTGGTGGCGGGCGACTTCAACGACTGGGGTGCGCGGCTGCGACCGGCGATGGCCGCGATGGGGCTGCACGACGCAGCGGCGCCGCGCGCGGCCACCTATCCGGCGCGCCTGCCGATTGCCCAGCTGGACTACGCCTACGCGCGCGGCCTCACGCCGCTGGGCGTGCAGGTGCCGCGCGGCCTTGCGTGGTGGCGCATGTCGGACCACCTGCCGCTGATTGCCGAGTTCGGGTTCTGAGATGCCGCGCGCTGCTGCCGTCTTTGTTCCGGGTCATGCGCTGGCGCTGCTGGAGGGTGCCAGTGCGCTGTTTGAGGCGCTGTGTGCTGCCATCGACGCCGCGCGCGACGAGGTGCGCCTGGAGACCTACATCCTTGATGTGCAGGGTGCCACCGTGCCGCTGCTCGAGTCGCTGGAGCGCGCCGCGCGCCGCGGCGTGCGGGTGCGGGTGGCGGTGGACGGCGTGGGCACGCCCGCACTGCCCGCGCCGTGGGCGCAGCGGCTGGCCGACGCCGGCGTGGAGCTGCGGGTGTTCGCGCCGCTGGGCACGCTGGGCCTGCTGATCCCGAGCCGCTGGCGGCGGCTGCACCGCAAGCTGGCGGTGGTCGACGGCGAGGTCGGCTTCTGCGGGGGCATCAACCTGCTCGACGACTGGCACGACCCGAACCACGGGCCGCTGTCCGCGCCGCGCCTGGACTTTGCGGTGCGCCTGCACGGCCCGCTGGCCTCTGCGATGCACATCGCGATGCAGCAGCTGTGGCAGCGCATGGAGGTGGGCCGCCGGCTGCGTCAGCGCGACATCGCAGAGGCCTTCGATCTGGTGCGCGCGGCAGCACAGGCACGTCGGGCGCTGCGCGGCGCGTGGCGTCGCCCGGCACCTGCGGGCACCACGCTGCCGCGCGAGGCGGTGCGCGCGGCGGGCCCCGGCACGCTGGCTGCGCTGGTGCTGCGCGACAACCTGCGTCACCGCTTTGACATCGAGCGCGCCTACCGCAAGGCCATCGGCGAGGCGCGCGAGGAAGTGCTGGTGGCCAACGCCTACTTCCTGCCCGGGCGCAAGCTGCGTGCGGCCCTGATGCACGCGGCGCGCCGCGGCGTGCGGGTGCAGCTGTTGCTGCAGGGGCGCTACGAATACTTCATGCAGTACTACGCCACCCGCTCGGTGTACGGCGAGCTGCTGGCTGCAGGCGTGCAGATCCACGAATACGAGCCGAGCTTCCTGCATGCAAAGGTGGCGGTGATCGATGGCCGCTGGGCCACGGTGGGCTCATCCAACCTGGACCCGCTGAGCCTGCTGCTGGCGCGCGAGGCCAATGTGCTGGTGGACGATGCGGGCTTTGCCGGCGCGCTGCGCAGGCGGCTGCTGCATGCGCTGGCAAACGAAAGCCGGCGCATCGACCCGCAGCAACTGGCGCAACGCTCGTGGGGCGAGCGGGTGCATGAGCGCATCGCGCTGGCGCTGATGCGCACCGCGCTGTTCCTCACCGGCATGCGGTACTGATCTCCGGCACAGAGACCCGGTACGGACGTCGACGCTCAAGCGAATCACGCGATGGCACATGATCTGGCGCACGACGAACTGATCGTCCAGCGGCCCGAGGGCCTGTACTGCCCGCCCGGCGACTTCTACATCGACCCGTGGCGGCCGGTGGCGCGCGCGGTCATCACCCATGCCCACGCCGACCACGCGCGCCCGGGCCACGGCCACTACCTGGCCGCTGCGCCGGGCGAGGGCGTGCTGCGTGCGCGGCTGGGCGACATCTCGCTGCAGACGCTGGCCTATGGCGAGCGCATCACCCACCACGGCGTGACGCTGTCGCTGCATCCGGCGGGGCATGTGCTGGGCTCGGCACAGGTACGGCTGGAACATCGCGGCCGGGTGTGGGTGGCCAGCGGCGACTACAAGGTGCAGCCCGACCGCACCTGCAGCGCGTTCGAGCCGGTGCGCTGCGATGTGTTCATCACCGAGTCGACCTTCGGCCTGCCGGTGTATCGCTGGCGCGCCGACGAGGCGGTGTTTGCCGACATCAATGCCTGGTGGGCCGCCAATGCGCAAGCCGGCCGCGCGAGCATGCTGCTGTGCTACAGCTTCGGCAAGGCGCAGCGCATCCTGAGCGGGGTGGACGCATCGATCGGGCCGATCGTGGTGCATGCTGCGGTGGAGTCGATCAACCGCGCCTACCGCGCAGCGGGCGTGGCCTTGCCGGCCACCGCCAGCGCGCCCGAAGTGGATGCCGACGGGCTGCGCCGCGCGCTGGTGCTGTGCCCGCCCGGCGCTGCGGCCGGCCCGTGGATGCGGCGCTTTCGCGACTGCAGCGACGCCTTTGCCAGCGGCTGGATGCAGCTGCGCGGCGCGCGCCGCCGCGGCGGGCACGACCGCGGCTTTGTGCTCAGCGACCATGCCGACTGGCCCGGCCTGCTGAGCGCGATTGGCGCCACCGGCGCCCAGCGCATCATCGTCACCCACGGCAGCGTGGCGGTGATGGTGCGCTACCTGCAGTCGCAGGGCCTGCAGGCCGGTGCCTTCCAGACCGAGTTTGGCGATGCGCAAGAGGAGCGCAGTGCATGAAGGCCTTCGCCGCGCTGTTTGCCGAGCTCGATGCCAGCACCTCCACCGCCGCCAAGGTGACGGCGCTGCAGCGCTACCTGACGCATGCCGACGCGCGCGATGCCGCGTGGGCGGTGTACTTCCTCGCGGGTGGCAAGCCGCGTCAGGTGGTGCCCACGTCGCGCATGCGGGCGCTGGCGTGTGAGCTCGCGGGCATCGAGGACTGGCTGTTCGAGGAGTGCTATCAGGCGGTGGGTGACCTGGCCGAGACCATCGCAAACATCCTGCCGGCACCCACGGCAGACCATGACCTGGGCCTGGCCGACTGGGTCGAGCAGCGGCTGCTGCCCCTGCGCGGGCTGGACGACGATGCGCTGCGGGAGCGGGTGCGCGAAGACTGGTCGGCGCTGGATGCTGCCAGCCGATTCCTGTGGGTCAAGCTGGTGGGGGGCGGCTTTCGCGTGGGTGTGAGCCGGCTGCTGGTGCAGCGCGCGCTGGCGGCGCATGCGCAGCTTGACGCCAAGCTGCTGGCGCAGCGCATGATGGGCTACACCGATGCGAAGCGCCAGCCGCGTGCGCAGGACTTCGAGGCGCTGGTCGCACCGCAGGGTGCCGATGCGCCGCGCGATCCGGGGCAGCCCTATCCCTTCTTTCTGGCGCATGCGGTGGAGGTGAGCTTCGATCAGTTCGAGGCGCGGCTCGGGCCACCCATGCTATGGCTGGCCGAGCGCAAGTACGACGGCATCCGCGCGCAGCTGGTGCGGCGCGCCGGGCAGTGCTGGATCTGGTCGCGCGGTGAAGAGCTGGTGACCGACCGCTTTCCCGAGATCGTGCAGTGGGCGCAGGCGCTGCCCGAGGGCACGGTGCTTGACGGTGAGGTGCTGGTGTGGGACCCCGCCGACGCCTTGCGCCAGCCCGCGCCGTTTGCCCAGCTGCAACGGCGCATCGGCCGCAAGACGGTGTCGCGCAAGCTGATGGCCGAGCTGCCGGTGCGCTTCATGGCCTACGACCTGCTCGAACTGGCGGGCGACGACCTGCGCGCCGTACCGCAGCATGCGCGTCGTGCGCAGCTGGAGCGGCTGATGTCTTCGTTGCCGCCCGAGCGCAGCGGGCTGCTGTCGCCCCTGGTGTCGGGTGCCCACTGGGCCGCACTGGCGCACGAGCGTGAACGCAGCCGCGCGCTGGGCGTGGAAGGCCTGATGCTCAAGCACCGCGATGCCGCCTATGGCAGCGGCCGCACCAAGGCCGAGGGCCTGTGGCTCAAGTGGAAGATCGATCCGCTGTCGGTCGACGGTGTGCTGATCTATGCCCAGGCCGGGCACGGCCGGCGCGCCTCTGTCTACACCGACTACACCTTTGCGGTGTGGAACCGAACGCCGCGCGATGCGGCCGAGGCACAGGCGGTGGTGGAGGCCATCGCGCAGCGCATGCCGCCTGAGCCGGGCGCGTTGCAGCTGGTGCCGTTCACCAAGGCGTACTCGGGCCTGAGCGATGAGGAGTTCAAGGCAGTCGATGCGGTGATCCGCAAGACCACCCTCGAGAAGTTCGGCCCGGTGCGCAGCGTGCGGCCCACGCTGGTGTTCGAACTCGGCTTTGAGGGCATCGCGCGCAGCACCCGCCACAAGAGCGGCATCGCGCTGCGCTTTCCGCGCATGCTGCGGCTGCGAACCGACAAACCCCTGCACGAGGCGGGGACGCTGGCCGAGCTGGAAGGGCTGCTGTTACAAGCGGGCCCGGCAGGGCAGGGTGGTACCATGACCCATGCTGATGAAAGCCCAGGGAACGATGAAACCAGCCGATCAAGATGAGGGCACACCCGTCTCGGTGAAGATCCGCGAGCGGATACAGGCCGCGCGCAAGCGGTTTCATGCCAACGACAACATCGCCGAGTTCATCGAGCCCGGCGAACTTGAGGCGCTGCTCGACGAAGTCGAAGTCAAGATGCGCGGCGTGCTGCAAAGCCTGGTGATCGACACCGAGAGCGACCACAACACCAGCGACACCGCACGCCGCGTGGCCAAGATGTATGTCAACGAGGTGTTCCGCGGCCGCTACGTCAAGTCGCCCACCGTCACCGAGTTCCCGAACGCCGAGCACCTCAACGAGCTGATGATCGTGGGCCCGATCACGGTGCGCAGCGCCTGCAGCCACCACTTCTGCCCGGTGATCGGCAAGGTGTGGATCGGCGTGCTGCCCAACGAGCACACCAACGTGATCGGACTGTCCAAGTACGCGCGGCTGGCCGAGTGGATCATGGGCCGACCGCAGATCCAGGAAGAGGCGGTCATCCAGCTGGCCGATCTGGTGATGGAGCTGACGCAGCCCGACGGCCTGGCCATCGTGATGCAGGCCTCGCACTACTGCATGGCCTGGCGCGGCGTGAAGGACATGGACAGCCTGATGATCAATTCGGTCATGCGCGGTGCCTTCCTGAAGGACCCGAACCTGCGCCGTGAATTCCTCGCCCTGATCCCCCGCAAGTCTTCGGAGTGACCCCATGCTGGTCCGTCTGCTCTACGTGAGCCGTGCGGTCGATGCCGACCCGACCGCCGCCACCGAATCCATCCTGAGTGCCGCGCGCACCCACAACCTCGCCAACGGCATCACCGGCATCCTGTGCTACGGCGGCGGCATCTTCCTGCAGGCCATCGAAGGTGGCCGCAACCAGGTGAATGCGCTGTATGCGCACATCGTCGGTGACAAGCGCCACAAGGACGTGGTGCTGCTGCACTACGAAGAGATCACCGAGCGGCGCTTCGGCGGCTGGACCATGGGGCAGGTGAACCTGGCCAAGCTCAACACCTCGATCGTGCTGAAGTACTCCGAGATGCCCGAGCTGGACCCGTATGCGGTGTCGGGCCAGATGTCGCTGGCTCTGCTCGAGGAGCTGATGGCCACCGCATCGATCATCGGCCGTGCCTGATGCGGTGACGCTGCGGGTGTTTCGCTCGGCGCGCACGCTGGCGTGGGGCGAATGCGACCCGGCCGGCATCATCTACTACCCCACCTACTACCGCTGGATGGACCAGGCCGCCTGGGACCTGCTGGCCGCCTGCGGCTACGGCGCACAGCGCATGCGCGACGAAGGCTTCACCATTCCGCTGGTGAACGCGCAGTGCGACTTCATCGCTTCGCCCCTGTTCGGCGACGCCTGCGAAGTGCGCACGCATCTGGCGCGCCACGGTCGCAGTTCGTTCACGCTTGCGCACGAGGTGGTGCGCGCGGGCGGCGAGCGCGATGGCGAGGTGCTGGCGCGCGGCAGCGAGTCGCGGGTGTGGTGCCGCTACGCCGCCGGCCCCGGCACGCCGCTGCGCAGCGAGCGCCTGCCGCCCGACCTGCTCGCCGCCCTGAATTGATGGGGGTCGAATTAATGGGGGTCAGACCCCGTTTTTCGTTTCTTGCGGCGCACGCCGGGAAATCAATTGGAATCTGACCCCGATTGCTTGTTGGGTTGCGACTTCTCCAGCGCGCCGAGCCGACGCAAGCCGATCGTGCTGGCGCTGGGCCGCGAGCAGCGCGGCCGGGTGGTGCTCGACGGCATGGAAACCCTCGACAGCCTGCCGGCCTTCGGCGCCTGGCTGGCGCAGCCGCGCGCGTGGGTGGGTGGCTTTGACCTGCCCTTCGGCCTGCCGCGCGAACTGGTGCAGACGCTTGCCTGGCCGCTTGAGTGGGCGGCCTGCATGGACCATTACGCCGCGCTGTCGCGCGAGCAGATCCGCGATCAGTTCGCGGCGTTCTGCAATGCGCGGCCCGCAGGCGGCAAGTTCGCGCACCGCGCCACCGACGGCCCGGCGGGCTCCAGCCCCAGCATGAAGTGGGTGAACCCGCCCGTGGCCTTCATGCTGCATGCGGGGGTGCCGCTGTTGCGTGCCGCCGGGGCGACGCTGCCGGGGCTGTGCAAGGGCGACCCGCAGCGCGTCGCACTCGAGGCCTACCCCGGCCTGCTCGCGCGCGAGCTCATCGGCAGCCGCAGCTACAAGAGCGACGACCGCGCCAAGCACACGCCCGAGCGGCTGATCGCGCGCAAGGACCTGCTGCAGGCGCTGGAAGATGGCCGCAGCCGCCTGGGCCTGCGCCTGAAGCTCACCCACGCGCAGCGCGATCGCCTGGCCGATGACGGCAGCGGCGACCTGCTCGATGCGGTGCTGTGCCTGATGCAGGCGGCCTGGGCGGCGCAGCAGGGGGCGCCGCGCTACGGACTGCCCGAGTGCATCGACCCGCTGGAGGGCTGGATCGTCACTGCAGCCGGCTGAGCGCCTGCAGCGCCTCGGCGTCGGTGCGGTACATCTGCAGCAGCTCGCCGGGCTGCAGGGCGCCTGCGCGCAGCAGCACCCGCTCCACCGGCAGCTTGATGCCGCTGATGTGCAGCGTCACCCCCAGTGTGGCCAGCCGCTCGCGCAGTTGCATGAACACCTCCACGCCCGAGATGTCGATGCGGTTGATCGGCTGCGCGAACAGGCACACATGGCGCGTGCCCGGATGCGCAGCCAGGTGCTCGGTGATGTTGCGCTCGAAGGCGCTGGCCGATGCGAAGTCGAGCTCGTCGTCCATGCGCAGCGCATACAGGCGCGGCGCCAGCGGTGGCAGCTTCCACAGGTGGCGGTCGCGCAGGCTGCCGTCGGGGTGCAGGCCGATCTCGATGATGCGCGGATGCAGCCGGTGGTACAGGAAGTGCGTCAGGCTCATCAGCACGCCCGCGACCACGCCCCAGTGGATGTGCGGCGCGCTGGCCAGCGTGATCGCAAAGGTGGCCAGCGCAATCAGTGCCTCGACGCGGCCGATGCGCCACAGCCGCTGGATCGACGCCGGCTGCACCAGGCTGACGATGGCTGCCACCACGATGGCTGCGAGCGTGGCGCGCGGCACATGGTGCAGCGCCGGCGTCAGCAGCCACAGGGTGAGTGCGATCGTCAGCGTGCAGGCCACCACTGCCCAGCCGCTGCGCGCACCCGCGTACAGCATCAGCGCCGAGCGCGAGAACGATGCGCTGGTGGGAAAGCTGCCGCTCAGGCCCGAGGCCATCTTGGCCAGGCCCTGCGCCACCAGGTCCTGGTTGTCGCGCCAGATGCGGCCGTCGCGCTGCGCTTCGATCTTGGCGCTGGAGGTGGTCTCCAGAAAGCTCACCAGCGCGATCACGAAGGCCGGAATCAGCAACTGGCCGAGTGTGGCCCAGCCCGGAAAGTCGGGCCAGTACAGCGACGGCCAGCCGGTGGGCAGCGCACCGATGACCGCACCGCCCAGGCGCTCGAAGCCCACGACCGCGCTGACCACCGCGGCAAGCGCGGCCACCAGCATGATGGCCGGCAGGCGCGGTGCGAGCCGCCGCCCGAGCAGGATCAGGCCCAGGCAGGCGAGGCCAAAGCCCAGCGCACGCAGATCGAACTGCGGCGCGCTCCACAGGCTGCCCAAGTGGCCGCGCAGCCCGAGCAGCGGCGGCAGCTGGGAGGCGATGATCAGCAGCACCGCGGCCTGGGTGAAGCCGGTCAGCACCGGCGCGCTGATCAGGTTGAGCACCCAGCCCAGCCGTGCTGCGCCCAGCGCGAACTGCATCAGCCCCGACAGCAGCGCGAGCCACACCGCCAGCGACACCCATGGTGCGCTGCCAGGTTCGGCCAGCGGTGACAGCGAGGCAAACACCAGCAGGCAGCTCAGCGCGGCCGGCCCCACCGACAGCCGCGTCGAGTTGCCAAACAGCGCGGCCAGCAGCGCCGGGATCAGTGCAGCGTACAGGCCGGTGATGAGCGGCATGCCCGCGAGGCCCGCATAAGCCACCGACTGCGGCACCATCACCAGCGCCACCGTGAAGCCGGCCAGCGCATCGGCGCGCAGCTGCGCCGCCCCGGGGCGCGGCCAGCTCAGAAAGGGCAGCCAGCGCCGAAGGCTGGCAGAAGACGACATGGCGTGATGGTAGACGCGCGGCGCTGCGGCCAGGGCGCCGGCCTGCGCCTCAGCGCTGCGGCATGTCCTTGGATGAATAGCCGAGGCTTACCGTGGCGTCGGCGGGGATCGGCGGCACGGTGGCCTCCCACGCCTCCCAGGCGGCGCGCATGCGGGCCAACCGGTCCGGATCGCGTGGCGCCAGGTTGGCGCGCTCGCGCTCGTCGGCCGGGATGTTGAACAGGTAGTCGTTGCCATCCACCCGCAGGTACTTCCAGTCGCCGTCGCGCAGCGCGCGCTGACCGCGATGCAGCATGCGCCAGTACAGCGGCCGCGCGAACTGGTGCGACGCATCGCGCAGCACGCCGCTGAGCGACACGCCGTCCAGCGGATAGCCGGTGTGCGGCGTGGCGCCGCCGAGCTCCAGCATGGTGGCCGACCAGTCCATCGTCATACACGGCTGGCGGCTCATGCCGCCGGGGCGGATGACTGCGGGCCAGTGCGCGATCCACGGCACGCGGATGCCACCTTCGGTGAGGTCCATCTTGCCGCCCACCAGCGGCCAGTTGTCGGAGAAGCGCTCGCCGCCGTTGTCGCTGGTGAAGACGATCAGCGTGTTGTCCAGCCGCCCCTGTGCGCGCAGCGCCTCGACGATCCAGCCGATGCCTTCGTCCATGTGGTGGATCATGCGGCGGTAGGTCTCGACATTGCCGCCGTGCAGGTGGAACAGGTTGCTCTTCACCTCTGCGGCCAGGTGCGCGTCGTCACGCGTCTCCCAGGGCCAGTGCGGTGCGGTGTAGTGCAGGCTCAAAAAGAACGGTGCGTCCTGCCGGGCCATGCGCTGCACGTAGTCCACCGCGCGGCGCGAGATCAGGTCGGTCAGGTAGCCCTCTTCGTGCTTCTCGGCGTCGCCGAAGTACAGGTCGTGCGTGCCGTTGTTGCTGCAGTGGCTGAAATAGTCCACGCCACCTGACATCGGGCCGAAGAACTCTTCGTATCCGCTTTTCAGCGGCCCGAAGTTGGGCGGGTAGCCCAGGTGCCACTTGCCGATGAGGGCGGTGCGGTAGCCCGCATCGCGCAGCAACGAGGGCAGGGTGGGATGCTCCTGTGGCAGGCCCAGCGTGGTGCTGCCCTTGCTCTTGCTGTTGATCGGCTCTTCGGCGGCGCCGCGCAGGCGGTACTGCCAGCGCGCGGTCATCAGCGCAAAGCGCGTGGGCGAACACACCGGCGAATTGGAATAGCCCTGGGTGAACTTGATGCCGTTGGCCGCCAGCGCATCGAGCACCGGCGACACCTTGCCGAAGGCGGCATCGCGGCCGCCGTAGCAGCCCAGGTCGGCGAAGCCGAGGTCGTCGGCAACGATGAAGACGATGTTGGGGCGCTGCACCGGATGGGTCATGACGCTTCAATCCACCTTCATGCCGGTGGCGCGGATGATGCGGCCGTAGCGGTCGCTCAGTCGCTGCAGGCGGCGCTCGGCGTCGCTGCCGGTCAGGCCCTCCCAGGCCATGTCCAGCGTCTTGAGCCGCTCGCGCATCTCCGGGCGCGCCATCACGTCGAGGATAGCCCTGGACATCGCCTGCATCAGCGGCTCGGGCGTGGTACCCGGTGCCATCACCACGTACAGCACTTCGCTTTCCAGGTCGCGCATGCCCAGCTCGCCGACGGTGGGCACCTCGGGCGCGATCGACGAGCGGGTGCGGCTGGTCACCGCCAGCGGCGTGACCTTGCCGGCCTTCACCTGCGGCAGCATGCCGGGCGTGGCGAGCGTGCCGCCCTGCACCTCGCCCGACACCACCGCCATCACCGCCGGCGAATTGCCGCGGTAGGGGATGTGCACCAGCCGCGTGGCCGCGGCCTCGTTGATCATGTTCACCCACAGGTGCCCCGGCGAGCCATTGCCGCCCGAGCTGAAGCTCTGCTCTTTCGCGCGCGCAGCAGCGAGGAAGTCCTTCAGCGACTTGAAGCCGGTGCTCGGATGCACGCCCAGCAGCAGGCCCGAGCTCGACAGGATGACCAGCGGCTTGAGGTCGGCATCCTTGAAGGGCATGGCCTTGTAGATGTGCGGATTGATGGTGTGGGTGGTGTCGATGCCCCACAGCAGCGTGTGGCCGTCCGCGGCCGACTTGGCCACCGCCTCGGCGCCGACATTGCCGGCCGCACCGGCGCGGTTTTCGACGACGAAGGACTGGTTGAACTGCCGCTGCAACTGCTCGCCGACGGCGCGCGCCAGGATGTCCGACGGCCCGCCAGGCGGAAAGCTGTTGATGAAGCGCACCGTCTTGGTCGGCCACGCCGGCGCCTGTGCCAGCGCCGTACCCGCCCACGGCAGCGCGATGCCGCTGGCCAGCGCGGCACACACAGGGGCGCGGCGGGTGAACGCAAGCGCACGCACGCCTGGAGTCAGGGTATGAGGATGGTTCATGCGGTCTCCTGATACGGGTGGTTTGATGGCACGTTCAATCGAGGCTGACACCCGTGGCCTTGATCGGCTTTTCCCAGCGTGCAAGGTCATTGCGCTGCGCGGCGGCCAGTTCGGCCGAGGTCGAGCCGATCGGCTCGTAGCCCAGGTCGACCAGGCGCTTTTGCATGGCCGGGTTGCGTACCGCGCGCATCACCGCGCGCTCGAGCCGCTGCAGTGCCTCGGGCGGCATGCCTGCCGGCCCGTACATCGCAAACCATGCGGTGGCTTCCATGTTGATGCCCTGCTCCTTGAGGGTGGGCACCTCGGGCACCTGCGGATCGCGCGTGCCACCGGTCACCGCGATGATGCGCACCTTGCCCTCCTTGTGCAGCTGCGCGGTCTCGGACACCACATCGAACTTGTAGCCGATGTGGCCGCCCAGCAGCGCCGTGTTCGCCGGCGCGCCGCCCTGGAACGGGATCTGCGTGAGCGTGATGCCCGCGCTTTGTTCCATCAGCACACCCATGAAGTGCGGCAGGGTGCCCTGGCCCGGCGTGCCGTAGCTGCCCGACTTGGGGTCGGCCTTCACCCGCGCCACCATCTCGGC
>JBDLRH010000131.1:0-3996 GCA_039800165.1 Pseudomonadota bacterium | reverse complement strand
ACTCGGCCGGCACGCAGTAGCGCAGCCAGCCACCCGCGCCGAGTGCGCGCACCCAGTCGCGGCAGGCCTGGCGGTCGTCCGATTCATCGATGTGCTGCGCTGCCGCCCAGCGCGCGAGCTGCGGCGCAAACGCGCGGTGCGCATCGTCAAAAAAAGGCAGCGCCAGATGCTGCTGCGGTGGTGTGAGGGATGTGGGCTGCATGGTGGATGTGGACTCAATCGCCGCCGCTCAATCGCCGCCGCTCAATCGCCGCCGAAGACCGGTTTTTGCTTGGCGGCGAAAGCCTCGTACGCACGGGTGAAGTCGTGCGTCTGCATGCAGATCGCCTGCGCCTGTGCCTCGGCCTCGATCGCCTGCTCGATCGTCATCGCCCATTCCTGCTGCAGCATGGTCTTGGTCATGCCGTGCGCGAAGGTCGGGCCGCTGGCCAGTTCGCGCGCCACGCCCTGTGCATGCGCATCCAGCGCGCCGGGTTCGCACAGTGCATTGAAGAATCCCCAGACCAGGCCTTCCTGTGCCGTCATCGCGCGGCCGGTGAAGAGCAGCTCGCTGGCGCGCCCCTGGCCGATCACCCGCGGCAGCAGCGCACAGGCACCCATGTCGGCGCCCGCCAGGCCCACGCGGGTGAACAGGAAGGCGGTTTTGGTGTTCGCCGTGCCGTAGCGCAGGTCGCACGCAAGCGCCATCATCGCGCCGGCGCCGGTGCACACACCGTCGATCGCACCGATCACCGGTTGCGGGCAGTTGCGCATCGCCTTCACCAGGTCGCCCGTCATGCGGGTGAACTCCAGCAGCTCGGGCATGCTCATCTTGGTGAGCGGGCCGATGATCTCGTGCACGTCGCCACCCGAGCAGAAGTTGCCACCCGCGCCGGTCACCACCACCGCCTTCACGTCGGTGGCGTATTTGAGTGATCCGAACAGGTCGCGCAGCTCGGCGTACGAGTCAAAGGTGAGCGGGTTCTTGCGCTCGGGCCGGTTCAGCGTGACCGTGCCCACGCCGTCGGCAAACGACCACTGGAAATGCCGCGCGGCGTAGGGGGCCGATGGCGTGAACTGTGCACGCATCGGGTTGGAGGCAGAGATGTAGTGCTTCATGGGGCAGGCGTGGGTTGGTGGGACTGCTTGACCTTGCCCAGCAGCCGGTGCAGGGTGGTGAGGTCGCGATCGGACAGCGCGGCAAAGGCCTCGACGATCCACTCTTCATGGGCGCGGGCCATCTGGTTGAACTGCCGGCGCCCGCGCGCGGTAAGCTTGACCCGGAACGCGCGGCGGTCACCTTCGACCCCCATGCGCTCGACCAGCCCTTCACGCACCAGCTGGTCGGTGATGCCGGTGACGTTTCCGCCCGTCACCATCATGCGGCGCGACAGCTCGTTCATCTTCAGGCCCTCGGGCGCGCGCTCAAGCTGCGCCATCAGGTCAAAGCGCGGCAGCGTCGTTTCGAACTGCGCGCGCAGCTGGCCGCGGATGCGTTGCTCCACCAGCTGCGTGCAGGTCAGCAGGCGCAGCCACAGGCGCAAGGCCTCGGGGTGTTCGCTGTGCGCTCGGGCTTCCAGGTCCATGCGCGCCCCTCAGCCTTCTTCCTCGCGCGCCGCAGCCGGTGATGCGGCGGCTGCAGCGGCTGCGGCCATCTGCTGTGCCCGCGCAAGTTCGCGGTACAGCTGGTCGCGCCCGCTCAGGTAGGGCAGCGGCCACTCGACATCGCGGCTTTGCAGGCGCGCGGCTTCGTGCAGCGTCCAGGCCGGGTCGGCCAGGTGCGGCCGCGCCACCGCGCACAGGTCGGCACGGCCGGCGGCGATGATGCTGTTGGCGTGGTCGGCCTCGCTGATCGCGCCCACCGCGATGGTGCGGATACCCGCTTCGTTGCGGATGCGGTCGGCAAACGGCGTCTGGTACATGCGCCCGTACACCGGCCTGGCCTCGCGCGTGGTCTGGCCCGAAGACACGTCGATGAAGTCGCAGCCTGCGGCCTTGAACAGCCGCGCGATGGCCACCGCATCGTCGGCCGTGTTGCCACCAGGTGCCCAGTCGTGCGCCGAGATGCGCACGCTCATCGGCTTGTCGGCCGGCCATGCCGCGCGCATGGCTGTGAACACCTCCAGCGGGAAGCGGCAGCGGTTCTCCAGCGAGCCGCCGTATTCGTCGGTGCGCCGGTTGGTCAGCGGGCAGATGAAGCTGGAGAGCAGGTAGCCGTGTGCGCAGTGCAGCTCGAGCCAGTCAAAGCCGGCGGCAGCGGCACGCCGGGTCGATTCGACAAACGCATCGCGGATGCGGTCCATGTCCGCGCGGGTCAGGGCGCGCGGTACCTGGTTCTGCGCTCCGTAGGGCACAGCGCTTGCGGCGACGAGCGGCCAGTTGGGCGCGGAGTCTGCGCGGCCATCGGCACTTGGCAGCGGCTCGTCCATCGCCTGCCAGCCGAGCTGGGTCGACCCTTTGGGGCCGCTGTGGCCCAGCTGCAGGCCGATCTTCGCGCTGCTGCTGGCGTGTACGAACTGCGTGATGCGTGCAAAGGCCTGCTGCTGCGCGTCGTTCCACAGGCCGGGGCAGCCGGGCGTGATGCGGCCCTCGGGGGTGGGGCTGGTCATCTCGACGAACACCAGCGCCGCGCCGCCCAGCGCGCGTGCGCCCAGGTGCACCAGGTGGAAGTCCTGCGGCACGCCGTCGATGGCGTGGTAGGTCGCCATCGGCGAGACCACGATGCGGTTCTTCAGCGTGAGCTCGCGCGCCTTCAGCGGCGTGAGCATCGGCAGCACCGGCCGCTTCGTGCCGGCCAGCCACTGCTCGTAGCCCTCGAGCCACTGTGCGTCGCGCAGGCGCAGGTTCTCGTGGCTGATGCGCTGGCTGCGCGTGAGCAGCGAGTAGGCGAACTGCTCGACTTCCATGCCGGTGTAGCGATCGACGTTCTCGAACCACTCGGTGGAGTTGCGCGCGGCATTCTGGATCTTCAGCACCTCGACGCTGCGCCGCGCCTCGTAGCGCTGCAGCACCGCATCGATGCTGTCGCCGCTCTTGGCCGCCGCCGCGAACTCATCGGCCAGGTCGATCGCGTCTTCCACCGCCAGCTTGGTGCCGCTGCCAATCGAAAAGTGCGCGGTGTGCGCGGCGTCGCCCATCAGCACGATCGGCGTGTTCTTGCCGGCGATCTGCTCGCGGTGCACCCAGGTCTTGCACACCACGCGGGGAAAGCGGATCCAGATGGCCGAGCCGCGCAGGTGCGATGCGTTGCTCATCAGCTTGTGGCCGTCGAGGTACCTGGCGAACAGTTTTTCGCAAAAAGCGATGGCCTCGTCCTGGCTCATTGCATCCAGGCCATGCGCCTTCCACACCGGCTCGGGCGTCTCGACGATGAAGGTGGAGGTGTCGGCGTTGAATTTGTAGGCGTGCGCCTGAAACCAGCCGTGCCCGGTCTGTTCGAACGCAAAGGTGAAGGCGTCGAAGGTCTTGTGCGTGCCCAGCCAGACGAAGCGGCACAGCCGCGTGTCGATGTCGGGCTCGAAGGTGCTGGCGTACCGGGTGCGGATGCGGCTGTTCAGGCCATCGCTGGCGATCACCAGGTCGGCGCGGTACCGGGCGGCCAGCGCCTGGTCGTCGGACACATCGGTCTCGAACACCAGCTCCACGCCCACGTCGGCGCAGCGGTCCTGCAGGATGTTGAGCAGCTGCTTGCGGCCGATGCCGCAAAAGCCGTGGCCGGTGGAGCGCACCGAGCGGCCCTTGAAGAAGACCTCGATGTCGTCCCAGTGGTTGAAGGCGTCACCGATCAGCGCCGCACTCTTCGGGTCGGCGCGCTTGAGGTTCTGCAGCGTCTGGTCGGACAGCACCACGCCCCAGCCGAAGGTGTCGTAAGGGCGGTTGCGCTCCACCACCACCACGCGGTGCTGCGGGTCGCGCAGCTTCATCAGCAGCGCGAAGTACAGGCCGGCGGGCCCGCCGCCGATGCACAGGATGTTCATGCGCCAATTGTTTAGGCTTCAAGCATCGGCTGTCAATCGG
>JBDLRH010000130.1:0-14253 GCA_039800165.1 Pseudomonadota bacterium | reverse complement strand
CGGAACTTGAGCTCGCGCTCCAGGTTCTTGCGGATGTCCTCGCGCAGCGCCTGCACCGTGGCGCCTTCGACGCCCAGCGTCTTGGCAAAGGCGTCGTCCACCGTCGGCAGGTGGGCGGCCTCGATCTTCTTGACGGTGACCAGGAAGTCGGCGGTCTTGCCGGCCACGTCCTTGCCGTGATAGTCCTCGGGGAAGGCCAGCGGGAAGGTCTTGCTCTCGCCGGACTTCATGCCGCGGGTGGCCTGCTCGAATTCCTTGAGCATCTGGCCTTCGCCCAGCAGGAACTGGAAGGCCTCGGCCTTGCCGCCCTCGAACGGCTCGCCGTCGATCTTGCCCTCGAAGTCGACCGTGACACGGTCGCCGTCCTGTGCGGCCTCGGCCTGGGCACGCTGCGCGAAGGTGCGGCGCTGCTTGCGCAGGATGTCCAGCGTCTTGTCGATCGCGGCGTCATCGACCTGCGCATTCACGCGCTCGATCTCCACGCCGGTCAGGTCGGCAATCTTGACCTCGGGGAACACCTCGAACACCGCATCGAAGGCCACTTCGCCCTCGGGCGCGCCTTCCTTCTCGGTGATGCGCGGCTGGCCGGCCACGCGCAGCTTGGCCTCCGAGGTGGCGCGTGCGAAGGCTTCGCCCACCTTGTCGTTCATCACCTCGTAGTGCACCGAATAGCCATAGCGCTGCGCCACGACGTTCAGCGGCACCTTGCCGGGACGAAAGCCGTCCATCTTGACCGAGCGTGCCAGGCGGCGCAGCCGCGAGTCGACCTCGGTCTGGATCGTGCCGACCGGCAGCGTGAGGGTGATCTTGCGCTCGAGCTTCTCGAGGGTTTCAACGGTGATGGACATAAGTGATCCCAGTTCAATCAAAGCGTGCGGAGTGCGTGCACAGCGGGCTGCGGCACGGTTGGCATGCGTGGTGCGCGGGGTCGGACTCGAACCGACACGCCCGTGAAGGCGTCAGGACCTAAACCTGGTGCGTCTACCAATTTCGCCACCCGCGCGGCAGACCGGCACGGCCGGCGGCGACGCAGGCGCATCGCAGCCGTCCCGGAAATCGGAAAACCCGGGATTCTACCGTTCCGCAGGTGCCCCGACAGGCGCGGGCGCAGTGCCCGGGCGCTGCACGCGGAACCAGGCGGCATACATCGCCGGCAGCGCCAGCAAGGTGAGCACGGTGGCCACGATCAGGCCACCCATGATGGCCACCGCCATCGGCCCCCAGAACACCGAGCGCGACAGCGGAATCATCGCCAGCACCGCCGCCGCAGCGGTCAGTACGATCGGCCGCAGCCGGCGCACCGCCGATTCGACGATCGCATCCCACGCCGGCACGCCCATCGCACGGTCCTGCTCGATCTGATCGATCAGGATGACCGAGTTGCGCTGGATCATCCCCATCAGCGCGATCACGCCCAGCAGCGCGACGAAGCCAAACGGCCGGTCGAGCACCAGCAGCGCTGCGGCCACGCCGGCAATGCCCATCGGGCCGGTCAGGAACACCAGCAGCGCGCGGCTGAAGCTGTGCAGCTGCAGCATCAGCAGCGTGAAGACCACGAACAGCATCAGCGGCACGCCCGCAGCGATCGAGGCCGAGCCCTTGGAGCTCTCCTCCACCGCCCCGGCCACCTCGATGCGGTAGCCGGCGGGCCACTTCGCCTCGATCGCGCGCAGCACAGGCAGCAACTCGGTCGACACGGTGGCGCCCTGCAGGCCTTCGACGATGTCGCCTTGCACGGTGATCGCGTAGTCGCGGTTCTCGCGCCACATCACGCCAGGCTCCCAGCCCAGCACCGGTGTGGCGATTTGCGCCAGCGGAATCGAGCGACCGCTGGCAGTCGGCAGGTAGGCATTGGCCAGATCGGTGAGCGCATCGCGCTCGTCGCGCGGCTGGCGCAGCACGATCTCGATCAACCGGTCGCCCTCGCGGTACTGGCCGATCGCGGTGCCCGACAGCAGCGTGCGCGAAGCCTGCGCGATCGACTGGCTGCTCACGCCCAAGGCGCGCGCCTTGGCCTGATCCACCTGCAGCCGCAGCACCTTCACCGACTCGTTCCAGTTGTCGTTGACGCCGCGCATGCGGGTGTTGGCGCGCATCGCTGCCTTGACCTCGTCGGCACGCGTGCGCAGCTGCGCCGGGTCGGGGCCGACCACGCGGAACTGCACCGGATACGGCACCGGTGGCCCGTTGGGCAGCAGCTTCACCCGGCCGCGCACCTCGGGGAACTCGGTGGCCAGCAGCGCGGGCAGGCGCACGCGCAGCGACTCGCGGGTCTTCAGGTCTTGCGGCAGCACGATCAGCTGCGACACGTTGGTCTGCGGAAAGACCTGGTCCAGCGGCAGGTAAAAGCGCGGCACGCCCGAGCCGACCCAGGTGGTGACCGACTGCACCCCGGCCTCGGTGGCCAGGCGGCGCTCGACCCGGCGCGCCACGTCTTCGTTGGCGGTGAACGAGGCGCCTTCGGGCAACCACAGGTCCACCAGGATCTCGGGCCGGCTCGAGTCGGGGAAGAACTGCTGCTGCACCCGGCCCATGCCCACCACGCCGAGCGCCAGCGTGGCCACGGTGGCGGCGATGGTGATCCAGCGGTGCTGCACGCACCAGTTCACCGTGCGCCGGAAGCGGCGGTAGAACGGGCCGTCAAACAGCTCGTGCGGCGTGCCGAAGTCCGCCGCGTGCGGCGGCACCTTCAAGAGCCGCGTGCCGAGGTAGGGCACGAAGTACACCGACACCCACCAGCTGAGCAGCAAGGCAATGACCGTGACGGCAAAGATCGCGAAGGTGTATTCGCCGGTGACCGAGTTCGCCAGGCCGATCGGCAGGAAACCCGCCGCAGTGATCAGCGTGCCGGTAAGCATCGGCATGGCGGTGATCTCGTAGGCGAAGGTGGCCGCGCGCAACTTGTCGTAGCCCTCCTCCATCTTGCGGACCATCATCTCCACCGCAATGATCGCGTCGTCCACCAGCAGGCCCAGCGCAATGATCAACGACCCCAGCGAGATCTTGTGCAGCCCGATGCCGAAGTAGTGCATGTCCAAAAAGGTGACCGCCAGCACCAGCGGAATCGTGATGCCCACCACCAGGCCGGGCCGCATGTCCACATACCAGCGCTTCCACCACGGGTGGCTGCCTGCGCGCTTGTGCAGCCCGAGGCTGAGGAAGCTGACCGCCAGCACGATCACCACCGCCTCGACCAGCACCTTGACGAATTCGTTGACCGAAGTGGCAACCGCGCGCGGCTGGTCCTGCACCTGCGCCAGCGTCACGCCTGCAGGCAGCGCCGACTGGATGGATGCGACCGCAGTGCGCAGCGAGCGACCCAGCGCGATGATGTCGCCGCCCTTGGCCATGGACACACCCAGCGCAATCACCTCGCGGCCCTGGTGGCGCACCTTGACTTGCGGCGGGTCCACCGGCGCGCGCGTGACCGTGGCGATGTCGCCCAGGCGCAGCTGCTGCCCCGACGCGCCGCGGATCGGCAGCGCGCGCAGGTCGTCGAGCGAGCCAAACGCACCGGCCACGCGCACCTGCACCGTGTCTTGCGGCAGCCGCACCGCACCGGCGCTTTCCACCGCGTTTTGCTGGCCGATCTGAGCCAGCACCTGCTGCATGTCCAGCCCGAGCTGCGCCACGCGCTTGTGCGAGACCTCGACGAACACCTTCTCGTCCTGCACGCCGAACAGCTCGACCTTGGCCACGTCCTGGACGCGCAGCAGCTGCTGGCGCACCGAGTCGGCAAAGTCGCGCATCTCGGCCGGGCTGAAGCCGTCGGCCTCCAGCGCGTAGATCACGCCGTACACATCACCGAAGTCGTCATTGAAGAACGGCCCGATCACCCCTGCGGGCAGGGTGCCACGCATGTCGCCCACCCGCTTGCGCACCTGGTACCAGATCTGCGGCACGTCCGCGGGCCGCGACGAGTCCTTGAGCTGAAAGATGATCTGCGCCTCGCCGGGCTTGGAGTAACTGCGGATCTTGTCGGCGTAGGGCACCTCCTGCAGGGTGCGCTCGATCTTGTCGGTGACCTGGTCTGCCATCTCTTGCGCGGTGGCGCCAGGCCAGTAGGCGCGCACCACCATCGCACGGAAGGTGAACGGCGGGTCTTCGTCCTGGCCGAGCTGGAAGTACGCGGCAAAGCCCAGCACCATCAGCACCACCATCAGGTAGCGTGTGAGCGCCGGATGCTCGATCGCCCAGCGCGAGAGGTTGAAGCGCGATGCGGGCTCGGCAGAAGGCTCTGCCGCGCTGCGCGGCGTGGCGCGGTCGGTCATGCGGTACCTGTCTTCAGTTGGCCGCGGCGCGCACCGGCTGCCACACGGTGACCTTCTGGCCGGCCTGCAGCACATGCACGCCGGCGGCCACCACCTGCTGCCCCGGCTGCACGCCGGCGGCGATCACCACATCGTTGCCGTCGGCGCCCGCCACCTGCACCGGCTGCGAACGCACGGTGCCTGTGGCCGGGTCGAAGATCCACACCGCGGTGGCGTTGCCGTCCTGGCGCAAGGCGGTGGTCGGCAACTTGAGCGCGTGGGCAAGCGCCTTCGATGCGGATGCCGCTTCGTTGCGCACGGTGACGGTGGCGCCCAGCGGTGCGTCCGCCGATGCCGGCAGCGCCGCGCGGACGGCGAAAGTGCGCGTCAGCGCATCGGCGCTGGCCGCCACTTCGCGCACCGTGGCGCGCCAGGGCTGATCGCGCCCTGCCAGGCTGACCTGCACCGGCTGGCCGACGCGCACTGACGCGATGCGCGACTCGGGCACCGCAAACACGGCGTCACGCGCGCCGTCGTAGGCGATGCGCAGCACCGGCATGCCGGCCGTCAGCACCTGCCCGGGCTCGGCCTCGACCGCCGTGATGACGCCGCCGGCGCTGGCCACCAGCCGTGCATAGCCGCTCTGGTTGGACTGCACCGCCAGCTGGGCGCGGGCCTGCGCCAGCTGCGCCTCGGCCGCCTTGAGTGCGGTGTCGCGCCGCTCGAGTTCGGCGCCGCTGATGAAGTTTTGCGCCTGCAGTGCGGCAAAGCGCTTGAAGTCGGCCTCGGCCAAGTCGCGCTGGGTCTGCGCCGCTGCCACCGCCGCCTGTGCCGACCGCACGCCAAGCTCGTAGTCGCGCGCGTCAATCTCGGCCAGCACCTGACCGGCCTTCACCCGCTGCCCCACCTCGGCTGTGCGGCTGAGCAGCTTGCCTGCGATCTGGAACGACAGACGCGCCTCGGTACGGGCCCGCACCTCGGCTGCGTATTCCAGCTGTGACTGCACGTCAGAAGCGCCGACGGTCACCAGCTTGACCGAGCGCACCGGCTCGATGGGCGGCTCGGCTTTCTGGCAGCCGGCAAGCAGGGCGGCGCCGATGGTGATCGTGGCCAGCATCGCGCCGCGCCGGCGCAGCCGCGGGGGCCTGAGTATCAAAGTCAAGAGCATGGGCGGGAACGGAAGAACGCAGATGATCGGCAGGCTACGCAGGTGGGGCGCCAGCGGGCACCGGCTTGTCGGGCACGGGGGCCGCCCGGCATGGCAAGCGCCGCAGCGCATGGCAGCGCGCCGGTACGCCCCCTGAAAATTACTGACTGACCGGTTAGTAATCTAGTGATTGGTCCTTCCCCTGTCAAGCACAATGCCTTTGCCATGGCCGCCGTGCATCCGCCGCCCGTCACCCATTACGAGAACTTTCCGGTGGCCTCCTGGCTGTGCCCGCCGGCCCTGCGCGCACCGATCGCCGCCATCTATCACTTCGCCCGCACCGCAGACGACCTGGCCGACGAGGGCGAGGCCAGCGCCGACGCGCGGCTGGTCGACCTGGCCGCCTACCGCGCTGAATTGAGCGCCTGCGCCTCACAGGGCGGCAGCACATCCACGTCACCGCGCTGGCCACAGGTGTTCGTGCCGCTGGCATCAGCCATCGCCACGCACCGGCTGCCCGTGGGGCTGCTGCTCGACCTGCTGAGCGCCTTTGAGCAGGATGTGCGCAAGACCGGCGCCGGCGAGGCCTACCGCGACCGCGACGAGTTGTTGCACTACTGCCGCCGCTCGGCCAACCCGGTGGGTCGGCTGCTGCTGCATCTGTGGGGCATCCACGACGCGCGTTCGCTCGCGCAGAGCGACGCGATCTGCACCGCGCTGCAGCTCATCAACTTCTGGCAGGACCTCGGGCGCGACATCGCACGCGGTCGCCACTACCTGAGCGATGCGGATCTGGCCGCGCACGGCCTGCAGCGCAGCGCCATCGCACCCGGTGCGGACACGCCGCACACCCGCGCGCTGGTGGCCGACCTCGTGCGCTGGGCCGAGGAACTGATGCACTCTGGCGCGCCGCTGGCGCTGCAGGTGCCGGGCCGCGCCGGCTGGGAACTGCGCCTGGTGGTGCAAGGCGGTCTGCGGATTGCCGAGCGCATCGCCGAAGGCGGCTACCGCAGCCTGACCCATCGCCCGACGGTGGGCAAGGCCGATGTGCCGCGGCTGCTGTGGCGCGCCTGGCGCATGGGCTGAGTCGCGGCGGACGGTGCGGCAGCGCCAGCAAGTGCAGCGACAATCCACGCGCAGATGACCCCGCAAGAGTATGTCCAGCAGAAGGCTGCCGCATCGGGCAGCAGCTTCTACTACGCCTTCCTGTTCCTGCCGCCGCCGCGCCGCGCGGCCATCACCGCCTTCTACGCCTTTTGCCGCGAGGTCGACGATGTGGTCGACGAAGTGCAGGACGCCGGTGTGGCGCGCACCAAGCTGGCCTGGTGGCGCAGCGAGGTCGCCAAGGCCTTCGCCGGCGAACCCACCCACCCGGTGATGAAGGCGCTGATGCCGCTGGCCGCCGACTACCGCATCGAGGCACCGCAACTGCTGGCGATCATCGACGGCTGCGAGATGGACCTCGAGCAGACCCGCTATCTCGACTACATCGGACTGCAGCGCTACTGCCACCTGGTGGCGGGCGTGGTGGGCGAGGTGGCAGCGCGCATCTTCGGCCAGACGGAAGATCGCACCACCGAGTACGCGCACAAGCTGGGGCTGGCGTTCCAGCTCACCAACATCATCCGCGACGTGGGCGAAGACGCGCTGCGCGGCCGCATCTACCTGCCGGTCAGCGAGTTGCAGCAGTTCGACGTGAAGGCGCACGAAGTGCTGCAGCGACTGCACACACCGCGCTTTGTGGAATTGATGCGCTTTCAGGCGCAGCGGGCGCACACGCTGTACGACGAAGCGCTTGCGCTGCTGCCCGAGATCGACCGGCGCAGCCAGAAACCCGGCCTGATGATGGCCAGCATCTACCGCACCCTGCTGCGCGAGATCGAGCGCGACGGCTTCCTGGTGCTCGACCGGCGCACCAGCCTCACGCCGCTGCGCAAGCTGTGGCTGGCGTGGAAGGTGCAAGCGCTCGGCCGCTTCTGAAGGCGCACGCCGCCATGCCGCAGCGCATCGCCATCGTCGGCGCCGGCTGGGCAGGCCTGGCCGCGGCCGTCGGGCTGACATCTGCGGGCCATGCGGTCACCGTGTTCGAGGCCGCCCGCACCGCAGGCGGCCGTGCACGCCGCATCGATGACGCCGCGGCAAACGCGCTGGACAACGGCCAGCACATCCTGATTGGTGCCTACACCGAGACGCTGCGCCTGATGCGTGCGGTGGGTGCCGACCCGCAAGCGCTGCTGCACCGCCAGCCACTGTCGCTGCGCTACCCCGACGGCAGCGGCCTGCAGTTGCCCGACTGGCCTGCGCCGCTGGACATCGCCTGGGGTGTGCTGCGCTCACGCGGCTGGCGCCTGAGCGAGCGGCTGGCGCTACTGCGCACCGCCGCGCAGTGGCGCGCCGGCCGCTTTGCCTGCGACGCTGCGTGGACGGTGCAGCGGCTGTGCCGGCACCTGCCGGCCCGCGTGCGTGAGGAACTGATCGAGCCGCTGTGCGTGTCGGCACTCAACACGCCGATGGCCGAGGCGTCGGCGCAGGTATTCCTGACGGTGCTGCGTGATGCGCTGCTGGGCCCGCGCGGCAGCTCGCACCTGCTGATTCCGCGCCACGACCTCGGCACCCTGCTGCCCGACCCGGCCATGGCTTGGCTGCAGACCCACGGGGCAGAAGTGGCGATCGGCCAGCGGGTGGAGTCACTCGCGTGGCAAGCCGCGGGTGCAGCGGGCGATACCGCACACCCCCACCACCCTCGCCAAACTTGGCAAGGCTGGCAGGTGCAGGGCCACACCTTCGACGCCGTGGTACTGGCCACACCGCCCCGGGAGGCCGCACGGCTGGTCGAGCGCCTGGCCGACACCGTTGGCACAGCAGCCGGCGAACCCTGGGCGGCCACTTTGCATGACTGGAGCCGCTGCGCCGCGGCCTTGCGCCACGAAGCGATTGCCACCGTCTATGCGCGAGGTGGCCCGGCGCTTGCGCAGCCGATGCTCAGCCTGCGCAGCGGGCCGGGCGCACCTGCGCAGTTCGTGTTCGATCGCGCGTGGCTTGCACAGTCGGCCAGGCAGCCCGCTGCCGCCAGGCCTCGGCACAACGATCACGCCAGCCCTGGCATCAAGGCCTTCGTGGTCAGTGCCAGCACGCTCGAGCGCGACGAGCTCACCCGGCAGGTCATCGGGCAGGCGCATGCGCTCGGCTGGCACGATGTGACAGCGGTGCAGACCGTGGTGGAAAAGCGCGCCACCTTCGCCTGCACACCCGGCCTGAAGCGCCCCGCCCTGGCCATCGCGCCGGGGCTGTGGGCCTGCGGCGACTACACCGAAGGCCCGTACCCGGCCACGCTGGAAGGCGCGGTGCGCAGCGGCCTGGCGGTGGCTGCCCGCATCACAGGCCGCAGCGCGGGTTGAGCACCCGGTCGCACAACTGCGACAGCGTCTGCACCGTCAGATGCGGCGTGGCGTGTGCATGGTGGGCAGCGCCCTGCGCCGCCAGCCGTGCATGCCAGTCGTGCCCGTCGCGGTTGACCCACACCGCCTGCATGCCGCACCCCACCGCACCCACCACATCGAGGTGCGCGTCGTCGCCCACATGAAGCACCTCGTGCGCCTGCACTCCCACAGCGGCGGCGGCGGCATGGAAGATGCGCGCATCGGGCTTGGCCACGCCGGCGCTTTGCGCACTTACTGCCGCGCGAAAGTAATCCGCCAGGCCCACGCGCTGCAGGTCGGCATTGCCGTTGGACAGGCTCACCAGCGGGTAGCGCGCCGCCAGCCGTGACAGCGCGGGCAGCGCATCGTCGAAGAAGTCCACCCGCTGCCGCTCGGCAAAGAACACGTCGAACGCCGGCTCGGCCAGGGCGGTGTCGTCGCCGCTGTGCGACAGCGCCAGCCGGATCGATTCGCGCCGCAGGGCACTCAGGTCGGTGCGCAGGTCGGGCCGCAAGGCGCCCACCTGTTCGCGGATGGCGCGCAGCGCTTCGGCATCACCGAAGGTGGCGGCGGTGCGCGGCGCGTGCCGTGTCAGCCAGTCGTGCAGTGCCTGCTCGGCGCGGCGGATGGTGGGCCAGATCGGCCAGAGGGTGTCATCCAGGTCCAGGGCAATGGCCTTGATTCGCGCCGTATCAAGCATGGTCGGGGAGAATATCGCAATGGGCATGCAATCTGAACCCGCCTACCGGCACGGACAGGCCGCCAAGACCGGCGTCCTGCTGTGCAACCTGGGCACCCCCGACGCGCCAACGCCCGCTGCGCTGCGCCGCTACCTGGCCGAGTTCCTGTCCGATCCGCGCGTGGTCGAGATCCCGAAGATCCTGTGGTGGCTGATCCTGCACGGCATCATCCTGCGGGTGCGCCCGCGCAAGTCGGCCGCCAAGTACGCCAGCATCTGGACGCCCGAGGGCTCACCGCTGCTGGTGTGGACGCAGCGACAGGCCGCGCTGCTCGGTGAGGCGCTGCGGGCGCAGGGCCACGCGGTGCTGGTGCGCGCCGCCATGCGCTACGGCAACCCGTCGATTGCCAGCCAGCTGGATGCGCTGAAGGCCGAGGGCGCGACGCGCATCCTGATCCTGCCGATGTACCCGCAGTACAGCGCGGCCACCACCGCCAGCGTGTTCGATGCGGTGTATGCATGGGCCGCGCAGGCGCGCCAGGTGCCCGAGCTGCGCTTTGTCAACCGCTACCACGACCACCCGGCCTACGTGCGCGCGCTGGCAGCCCGCATCCGCCACGCCTGGACAGATGGTCAGCCGCCGCAGCAGCTGGTGATGAGCTTCCACGGCGTGCCCGAGCGCACGCTGCTGCTGGGCGACCCCTACCACTGCGAATGCCACAAGACCGCGCGGCTGCTGGCGCAAGAACTCGGCCTGCGCAAGGAGCAGTACACCGTCACCTTCCAGTCGCGGTTTGGCAAGGCCAAATGGCTTGAGCCCTACACCGAGCCCACGCTGATCGAGCTGGCCAGCAGCGGCACTCGGCAGGTCGATGTGGTGTGCCCGGGCTTCACCAGCGACTGCCTGGAGACACTGGAAGAAATCAACCAGGAAGCGCGCGAAGCCTTTCTGGAAGCGGGCGGCCAGGAGTTCCGCTACATCGGCTGCCTGAACGACGCGCCTGAATGGATCACCGCCCTCGGCGAGCTGACCGCCGCCCATCTGCAGGGCTGGCCCACCCGCGAGCCGGCCGACACCGCCGAGTTGGCGCTGCAGCGCGAAGCCGCTCTGGCCATGGGCGCGCGCGACTGAGCAGCACCGCGTCGGCATGCGTCTGGACAAGTGGTTGTGGGCGGCGCGTTTCTACAAGACGCGTGCCCTGGCTGTCGACGAGATCACGCTGGGCCGGGTGCAGGTCAATGGCGCCGATGCCAAGCCGGCGCGCGAACTGCGGCCCGGCGACACCCTGCACCTGCGGCAGGGCTGGATGCAGCGCACCGTGATCGTGCGCGCCCTGAGCGAGCGACGCGGCCCGGCCAGCGAGGCGCAGGCCCTGTACGAGGAAACCGCTGACAGCATCGCCGCACGCGAGCAGGCCGCCCGCCAGCGGCGCGAGGCGCCCGAACCGGCGCTGGCCCGGCACGCCGGACGCCCCACCAAGCGCGAGCGCCGCGACCTCGATGCCGCACAGGGCCAGCGCGAGGACAGCGGCTGGGGCCCGCGCTGGAGCGCCTCGATCGACTGAGCCTGGGGGGCGCTGGCTGCGGGCCGGGCCTCAGGGCTTTCACCATGGCCCGGCGGGCGCCGGTTGTGGTCCACTGTCAGCCTTTCCGACCACTCGCCCAACGAGGACCCGCATGAACCTGAAGCAACTCATCACCGCCGTCGTGGCCGCCGCCGCCCTGGCCGGCACCGCCCACGCCCAGCAGTTTTTCCGCATCGGCACCGGCGGCACCGCCGGCACCTACTACCCCGTGGGCGGCATGATTGCCAACGCGGTGTCGCAGCCCGGAAAGATCGTCGTGACCGCGCAGGCCAGCAACGGCTCGGTGGCCAACGTCAACGGTATCGCAGGGGCCGCACTTGAGTCGGGCTTCTCGCAGTCGGACGTGGCCACCTGGGCCTACAACGGCACGTTTGCCTTCCAGGGCAAGAAGATCGGCGACCTGCGCATGATTGCCAACCTGTACCCCGAGAGCATCCACCTGGTGGCGCGCAAGGGCCAGGGCATCCGTACCCCGGCCGACCTCAAGGGCAAGCGCGTCGCGCTGGACGAGCCGGGCTCGGGCACGCTGATCAATGCGCGCATGGTGCTGGCCGCCTACGGCGTGCAGGAATCCGACATCAAGCCCGAGTACATCAAGCCCAACCAGGCCGGCGACAAGCTCAAGGACGGCGCGCTGGACGCCTTCTTCTTCGTCGGCGGCGCACCGGCCGGCGCGATTGCGGAGCTCGCCTCCAGCGGCGCGGGCATCGAACTGGTGCCGCTGACGGGCCCGCAAGCCGACGGCCTGCGCATGGCCAACCCGTACTTCGCGGTGGACACCATCGCCGCCGGCACCTACAAGGACGTGCCTGCGGTGCAGACACTGGCGGTCGGTGCGCAGTGGGTGACCAGCGCCAAGGCTGACACGGAAACGGTCTACCAGATCACCAAGTCGCTGTTCAGCGACGCCACCCAGAAGACGCTGCAGGCAGGTCACGCGCGCGGCAAGTTCATCACCAAGGAAAACGCGGTCAAGGGCGTGGCCATCCCGTTCCATCCGGGTGCCGAGAAATACTATCGTGAGGTCGGCCTGATCCGCTGAGGCCGCACACCGTGTGCAGCGGGCTGCAGCCCGCGCATCGACACTCGACAGGGAGGCCCGCCTCCCTGTTTTTGTTTTCCCCAAGAACACGCCCATGACCGCCGCCACGCTGGACGACCGCCACCTGCAGGAGCTCGAGGAAAAGTTCGACCCCGAGATGCGTTTTCGCCCCACGGTGCCGCCAGCGAGCGTCATCGTCAAGTGGCTGCTGATCGCGCTGTCGGTCTTTCACTTCTACACCGCCGGCTTCGGCCTGTTGCGCGAGACCACCCACCGCGGCGTGCATCTGGCCTTCGTGCTGGGGCTGATCTTCCTGGTGTTCGCCGCAGGCAAGAAGGCCTACGAGAACCCGCGTGCCCACAGCTGGCTGTCGCCCGGCGGCGTGCCGCTGGCGGACTGGCTGCTCGGCCTGGCCTGCGCGGCAAGCGTGCTGTACATCCCCTACGTGTTCGACGACCTCGCGTTTCGCGTGGGCAACCCCAGCACCGTGGACGTGCTGTTCGGCTCCGTCCTGTTCATCACCCTGCTGGAGGCCACCCGCCGCAGCATGGGCTGGCCGCTGCCGCTGATCGCGATCGGCTTTACCGCCTACGCGCTGCTGGGCCCGCACTTCCCCGGGCTGCTCAAGCATGCGGGCGCGACCTGGTCGCAGATGATCAACCACCAGTACCTCACCAGCCAGGGCATCTATGGCGTGGCGGTGGGCGTGGTGGCCACCTACGTCTTTCACTTCGTGCTGTTCGGGGTGATGGCCACCCGCATCGGCCTCGGGCAGCTCTTCCTTGACATCGCCTCCACCGTGGCTGGCCGCTACGCCGGCGGGCCGGCCAAGGTCAGCGTGTTCGGCTCGGCGATGTTCGGCACGCTCAGCGGCTCGTCGGTGGCCAACGCGGTGACGGTGGGCTCGCTCACCATCCCCGCGATGATCCGCGTGGGCTACAAGCGCGAATTCGCCGGTGCGGTGGAAGCGGCCTCATCCACCGGCGGGCAGATCACGCCCCCGGTGCTGGGCGCTGCCGCCTTCCTGATGGTGGAGTTCCTCAACGTCTCCTACCAGACCATCATTGCCGCGGCGGTGGTGCCGGCCTTCATGCACTTCTTCGGCGTGTTCATGCAGGTCCACTTTGAGGCCAAGCGCTACGGACTGCGGGGCCTGACCGACGAAGAGATGCCCAAGCTGCGCGAGTCGCTGCGCCAGCGCTGGCCCACGCTGATTCCGCTGGTGCTGCTGATCGCCATCCTGGTGTCGGGCCGTACCCCCTACCTCGCGGCGTTTGTCGGCATCACCTCCTGCATGATCGTCGGCCTGACCACCCAGGTGCAGGGCAACCGCCCCGCCAACTGGGCCCTGCTGGTGGCGCTGCACGCGGTGCTGGCATCGATCGCGTTTGTGGACTGGGGCACGCAGGGCGAGTGGATCAAGCTCGGCCTGTTTGCTGGCGGATCGCTGCTTGGCTGGCTGGGCTGGCAATTCGCCGCGGTGCGCGGCCGCATCGCGGCGTCGGTGCTGGTGGAAGCCTTCGAGACCGGCGCCAAGTACGCACTGGCGGTGGGCGCGGCCGCGGCCACCGTGGGCATCGTGATCGGCGTGGTCACCCTCACCGGTGTGGGCTTCAAGATCAGCTACATCATCACCAGCTGGGCCACCACCATCGCCGGTGGCCTGTCGGCGGTGATCCCGGCCTGGGTGGCCGGCACGCAGGGCCTCACCCTGTTCATGGCGCTGCTGATGACCGGCGTGGTGTGCATCCTCATGGGCTGCGGCATTCCCACCACCGCCAACTACATCATCATGGTCACGGTGGCAGCACCCACGCTGGTGCAGCTGGGTGTGCAGCCGCTGGTGGCGCACTTCTTCGTCTTCTATTACGGGGTGCTGGCCGACATCACGCCGCCGGTGGCACTGGCGGCCTACGCGGCCGCCGGCATGGCCGGCAGTGACCCGTTCAAGACCGGCAACATGGCCTTCCGCCTGGGCCTGGCCAAGGCGCTGGTGCCGTTTGTCTTCGTGTTCTCGCCGTCGCTGCTGATCGTGGCCAAGGGCTTCACCGGCTACGACTTCGCGGTCACCTTCATCGGCTGCGTGCTCGGCATCACGCTGCTGGCCGCAGCGCTGTCCAAGTTCTTCCT
>JBDLRH010000129.1:0-26992 GCA_039800165.1 Pseudomonadota bacterium | reverse complement strand
GCGACGCCACGGCAGAGCAACTTGAAGTGGCAGCGGATCTGGCCGAGCGCTTCAGCGCCGGCGAGGCGCGCGTCACGCACGAGCAGAACCTGGTGCTGCCCTGGGTGCGCTGCGACGCGCTCCCCGAGCTGTGGCGCGCGGTGCGCAAGGCGGGCTTTGCGCGACCCAACATCGGTCTGCTGACCGACATGATTGCCTGCCCCGGTGGCGACTTCTGCGCCCTGGCCAATGCACGCTCGCTGCCGCTGGCTGCGGCCATTACCGAGCGCTATCAGGACCTGGACGAGCTGCACGACCTGGGCGAGATCGACCTGCACATCAGCGGCTGCATCAACAGCTGCGGGCATCACCACAGCGGGCACATCGGCATCCTCGGTGTCGACAAGGACGGTCGCGAGTGGTACCAGGTGACGCTGGGCGGCTCGGACGGCTCCGCCCTCAGCGGCGCCGCACAGCCGGGCAAGGTGGTCGGCCCCTCGTTCAGCGCGGCCGAGGTGCCCGAGGTGATCGAGGCCATCCTGGACACCTACCGCGCGCAGCGCCTGTCCACCACCGACGGCCGCGCCGAGCGTTTCATCGACACCCTGCGTCGCCTGGGCGCCGATCCGTTCAAGGCAGCGGCAAATGCGGCGCGTGCGCCCGCGGCTGATGCAGATACCGACGGCCCGGCGGCAACCGCTGCGGCAGCCTGATTCAACAAACGCCCCACCATGCAACTGCTTCTTTCCCCCGGCACCGACCACGCACCGCCCGGCGCCGAGCCCGGCGTGCTGCGCCTGCCCAACGACGCCGACCCGCGCGTGCTGGCGCAGCAAGGCGCGCTTCAGGGCATCGAGCGCATCGAACTCGCCTTCCCGAAGTTCACCGATGGCCGCGCCTTCAGCCAGGCCTTTTTGCTGCGCCGGCGCCTGAACTTTGCCGGCGACATCCGCGCCACAGGCGACGTGCTGGTGGACCAGCTGGTGCAGATGCAGCGCAGCGGTTTCTCGAGCGCGGTGCTGCGCGCCGACCAGCAGCTTCACGTCGCACAGCGCCAGCTCGCGCGCTTTGCCGGCTTCTATCAGGGCGATGCGGTCGACGCCACGCCGCGATTTGCCACGGAGGCCGCATGAACCGCCCCCAGTCTGCGCCGCTGCGCGCCACCGAACGCAATGCGCGCGCCTCTTGCGGCTATGCGGACAAGCTCGCCGAAACCCAGGCACTGCTGGTGCGTGCTGCGCGCGACTTTGCACCGCTCACCCAGGCCTCGAGCCTGGGCGCAGAAGACGTGGTCATCACCCACCTGATCGAGTCGCTGGGGCTGGATATTGCGGTGTTCGTGCTGGAGACCGGCGCACTGCACCACGAGACGCTGGCGCTGCTGGAGCGCACCCGCGCGCGCAGTGCCCTGCAGGTCAATGTGCTGCGCCCGCACGACGAGGCGGTCATCCACTTCGTGCGCAGCGAAGGGCAAGACGCGATCTACCGCAGCATCGAGCAGCGCAAGGCCTGCTGCGGCATCCGCAAGATGGAGCCGCTGAAACGCGCGCTTGAGGGCCAGCGCGCCTGGATCACCGGCCTGCGGCGGGAGCAGTCCGCCGCGCGCGCCGAGGTACCGCTGATCGACACCAGCGAAGAGGCCGCCACCGGCCGCGTCAAGCTCAACCCGCTGGCCAACTGGACCTGGGGCGACGTGTGGCACTACATCGCCGAGCACCGCGTGGACTACAACCCGCTGCACGACCAGTTCTATCCCAGCATTGGCTGCGCGCCGTGCACCCGCGCCATCAGCCTGGGCGAGGACTTCCGTGCCGGGCGCTGGTGGTGGGAAGACGAGGCCGCCAAGGAATGCGGCCTGCATGTGAAGAAGCAGGAGGTGAGCGCATGAATGCCCGTACCGACGCCAGCGTGCTGAGCGCACTGGACAACAGCCACCTGGACGCGCTGGAAGAAGAAGCCATCTTCGTGCTGCGCGAGGTGGCTGCGGCGTTCGAGCGCCCCGCCCTGCTGTTCTCCGGCGGCAAGGATTCGCTGGTGCTGCTCAAGTGCGCCGAGAAGGCCTTCATCGACCGCGAGCGTGGCGGGCGCATTCCCTACCCGCTGCTGATGATCGACACCGGCCACAACTTCCCCGAGGTGACCGCATTCCGCGACCGCCGTGCGGCCGAGCTCGGCGCCGAGTTGATCGTGCGCAGCGTGGAAGACTCGATGGCGCGCGGCACCGTGCGCCTGGCCCACCCGGGCGAAAGCCGCAACGCGCACCAGTCGGTGACGCTGCTGGAGGCGATTGACGAGTTCCGCTTTGATGCGCTGATTGGCGGCGCGCGACGCGACGAGGACAAGGCGCGCGCGAAAGAGCGTATCTTCAGCCACCGCGACAGCTTTGGCCAGTGGCAGCCGAAGGACCAGCGGCCCGAACTGTGGACGCTGTTCAACACCCGCATCCATCCCGGCGAGCACTTCCGCGTGTTCCCGATCAGCAACTGGACGGAGCTCGACGTGTGGCAGTACATCGCCCGCGAACAGATCGAGCTGCCGTCGATCTATTACGCACATCAACGCCAGGTGGTGGAGCGCCGCGGCCTGCTGGTGCCGGTGACCGCACTCACCCCGCCGCGCGAGGGCGAGCAGGTGCAAACGCGCACCGTGCGCTTTCGCACCGTGGGCGACATCACCTGCACCTGCCCGGTCGAAAGCCCCGCGGCCAATGCCGCCGAAGTGGTGATCGAGACGATTGCTGCCGATGTCAGCGAGCGCGGCGCCACACGCATGGACGACAAGACCAGCGACGCGTCGATGGAAAAACGCAAACGAGATGGATATTTCTGATGGACGCGCTTCGATTCATCACCTGCGGCTCGGTCGATGACGGCAAGAGCACGCTGATCGGTCGCCTGCTGGTGGACAGCAAGGCCGTGCTGCAAGACCAGCTGGCCGGCGTGCAGCGCTCGGGCGAAACCGACCTGGCGCTGCTGACCGACGGCCTGAGCGCCGAGCGCGAGCAAGGCATCACCATCGATGTGGCCTGGCGCTACTTTGCGACCCCGGCGCGCAAGTTCATCATCGGCGACGCCCCGGGCCACGAACAGTACACCCGCAACATGGTGACCGCCGCTTCCAACGCCGACGCGGCGGTGGTGCTGGTGGACGCCACCAAGCTCGACTGGCGTGACCCGGCGCTGTCGCTGTTGCCGCAGACGCGCCGCCACAGCCTGCTGGCGCACCTGCTGCGCGTGCCCTCCATCGTGTTTGCGATCAACAAGCTCGACGCGGTGGACGACCCGGCGCTGGCCTGTGAGCACATCACGCTTGCCATCCACGCATTCGCGCGTGCTGCCGGCATCGACGTGCGCGCCGCCGTGCCGATCTCGGCCCTGCTGGGCCACAACGTCGCCAGCGCCGCGCCGGGCTGGTGCGGCTACCAGGGCCCGTCGCTGCTGCAGCTGCTCGAGCAGTTGCCGGTGACGCCCGCCGACACGCAAGAGGGTTTTGCGCTGCCGGTGCAGTGGGTCGAGAAGTTTTCGTCGTCAGCCGACACCTCGCAGGGCCGTCGCGTGTTCTGGGGCCGTGTGGCCGGCGGCACGGCACAGCCCGGCCAGGCGGTGCGGGTGCTGCCCGGCAACCAGACCGCGCGCATTGCGCAGGTGCTCGACCATGTGCGCAAGCCCGCCGATGTGGCGGCCGGCCGCAGCGCCGGCATCGTGCTCGACCGCGAGCTCGACGTGTCGCGTGGCGACTGGCTGCTGCTGGAGCCGGACGCCGCTGAAGCAAGCGGCGCACAGCCGCAGCGCGAGACGCAGGCCACGGTGGCGTGGATGGATGATGAGCCGCTGGTGGCCGGCCGCGTGTACTGGGCGCTGCACGGCCACCGCTGGGTCAAGACCAAGGTGCGGCGCGTGCTGCACCGCCTGGACATCCACACCCTGGCGCGCACCGACGCCACCGCGCTGGAGGCCAATGCCATCGGCCGGGCCGAGCTGGTGTTTCAGGACGCGCTGCCGGTGCAGCCGTTCGGCCGCTCGCGCCGTCTGGGCCAGTTGGTGCTGGTGGACACCGCCACGCACAAAACCGCAGGCGCCGTCCTGATCGGGGAACCCCAGTAAAATCCTAGGTTTTACCGATAGCCGCTTTCATCGTCATGACCCACGTCGTCACCGAAGCCTGCATCCGCTGCAAATACACCGACTGTGTGGACGTCTGCCCCGTGGACTGCTTCCGCGAGGGGCCGAACTTCCTGACGATCGACCCCGACGAGTGCATCGACTGCGCGGTGTGCATCCCCGAGTGCCCGGTCAACGCGATCTACGCCGAAGAGGATGTGCCTGCCGACCAGGTGCCGTTCATCCAGCTCAATGCCGACCTGGCCAAGAATGCCGGCTGGAAGAGCATCACCAAGCGCAAGGCGCCGCTGCCCGACGCCGACGACTGGAAGGACAAGACCGGCAAGCTGTCCGAACTGGTCCGCTGACGGCACGCAAGACGGCCGCTGAAGCACGTGGCCTCCACCGATACCACCTCTCCCGGCCCGGCGGGCGCAGCGATCGAGACCGACGCGCTGATCATCGGCGCCGGCCCGGTGGGCCTGTTCCAGGTGTTCCAGCTCGGGCTGCAGGAGATCCGGGCCCATGTGGTCGACTCCCTGCCCCGCCCCGGCGGCCAGCCGGTGGAGCTGTACCCCGACAAACCCATCTACGACATCCCCGGCATTCCGGTGTGCACCGGCCGCGGCCTGGCCGATGCATTGCTCAGGCAGATCGCGCCCTTCGACGCGGCCTTCCACCTCGGGCAGACGGTGCGGCTGCTGCAGCGGCGCGAAGACGGCCGCTTTGATGTGGCCACCTCCAGGGGCACACGCTTTGTCAGCAAGACGGTGTTCATTGCCGCGGGCGTGGGCGCCTTCGAGCCGCGCACCCTCAAGGTGCAGGGGCTGGCGGCCTTCGAAGGCACGCAGGTGTTCCACCGCGCAAGCGACGCCCCCGACCTGGCCGGGCAGCGCGTGCTGGTGGTCGGCGGCGACGACGCCGCACTTGAAGTCGCGCTGAAGCTTGCGGCCGACGGCCCCGGGCGCGCCGCCAGCGTGACGCTGCTGCATCGCCGCGAAACGCTGCAGGCCAGCGCCGACGCACTGGCGCAGATGCGTGCGCTGTGCGACGCGGGTCGCATGCGCTTTGTGGTGGGCCAGGTGACCGGCGCACAGGTGCAAGGCGGCCGCCTGAGTGCGGCCGAGGTGACCGGCAGCGACGGCCAGGTGCAGGCACTGCCGCTGGACGCGTTGCTGGTGTGCCTGGGCCTGAGCCCCAAGCTCGGCCCGATCGCCGACTGGGGCCTGGACCTCGAGCGCAAGCAGGTGCCGGTGGACACCGCGACCTTCTCCACCCGTGTGCCGGGCCTGTTTGCGGTGGGCGACATCAACACCTACCCGGGCAAGAAGAAGCTGATCCTGTCGGGCTTTCACGAGTGCACGCTGGCGGCCTTTGCGGCAGCGCCCATCGTCTACCCGGATCAGGGCCCGCCGCTGCTGCAATACACCACCACCAGCCCGCGGCTGCACCGGCTGCTGGGGGTGCAGCCGCCTGCGAACGACTGACCGCGGCGCGCCCTGCGCGGGCTTCGTACCCACGCGCCATGCCCCCGCGCGAGGCGCGGTAACCCAGTCCACCTACAATCCGCACCGCGCGCCGCAGTACTGGGCGCGCATTCGCTAGGGGTGCTGCCCTGTCTTTCGCGAGGATGCTTCTTCGCACTGGCAGGCGGCTGAGAAAGTCCCTTTGAACCTGATTGAGGTAATCCTCGCGCAGGGAAGCCAGCCAAGCGACGGCGCCGCAGCACGCGGCCTTTCATCGTCGCGCCGCCAGCCCACCTGCCATGGATGTTGATTGACCGAGTGCTGAACTCACGACACGACATGGCATACCGATTCCATCTTTCGCCGGTGGCGCACGCCGCTGCGCTGTGCATTTCCCTGTCCCTGGCCAGCGCGGCCTGGGCGCAAACGTCCTCCACACCCGGCGCCACCATGGTGGCACAGGCCACGCTGCCGCGGGTGACCGTCAACGCCAGCCCCACCGCGCAGGCCGATGTGGCGGGCTTTGATGCGCCGCTGCGCGAGTTGCCGCTGTCGGCCACGGTGATTGGCAGCGACACGATCGAGCAGCGCGGCGCACGCCGCCTGGCCGACCTGACCGCGCTGGACAGCTCGGTCACCGATGCCTACAACGCCGGCGGGTACTGGGACTACCTCACCGTGCGCGGCTTCGTGCTCGACAACCGCTTCAACTACCGGCGCGAGGGCCTGCCGACCAACGCCGAGACCTTCATCGCGCTGGACAACAAGGAACGGGTGGAGATCCTCAAGGGCACCAGCGGTATCCAGGCCGGCACCAGCGCACCCGGCGGGCTGGTCAACTTCGTCGTCAAGCGGCCCACCGCGCGCGAGCTGCGCGATGTGCGGCTGGAATGGACGCAGCGCCGCAGCGTGCTGGCTGCCGCCGACCTGAGCGGTCGCGCGGGTGCAGACGGCGCCTTCGGCTGGCGCCTGAACGCGGCGCACGAGACGCTGCGCCCCACCACCCGCGCCCTGAACGGCGAGCGCCGGCTGCTGTCGCTGGCCACCGAATGGAAGCTCGGCCGCGACCAGCTGCTGGAAGCCGAAATCGAGACCAGCCAGCGCAGCCAGCCCACGCAGGCCGGCTTCAGCCTGCTGGGCAACACGCTGCCCGCGCCGGTGGACCCGCGCATCAACCTGAACAACCAGCCCTGGTCGCAACCCACGGTGCTGGGCGGCATCACCGGCACGCTGCGCTACGAGCTGACTTTGAACACGCAGTGGCGCATGGTGGCGCAGGCGGGTACGCAGCGCCTGAAAAGCGACGACCGGATTGCCTTTCCGTTTGGATGCAGCGCCGAGAACAACTACGACCGCTACTGCAGCGACGGCACCTACGACCTGTACGACTTTCGCAGCGACGGCGAGCGCCGCCGCCAAAGCGCCGCGCAAGTGGTGTTCAAGGGCCGCATCGAAGCCGCCGGCATCCGCCACGACCTGAGTTTCGGCCTGCTGCGCAGCAGCGTCACCCAGCGCTTCAACCTGCAGGCCTACAACTACGTGGGCACCGGCAACGTGGCGGGCACCCTGATCACACCGGCCGACCCGACGCTGGGCGACCAGAACACCAACCGCGACGAGCGCAGCAACGAGCTGTGGCTGCAAGACGCCGTGCGCCTGGGCGCGCACACCACCGCGTGGCTCGGCCTGCGCCACACGCAACTCTCGCGCGAGAGCATCCGCACCAACGGCACGCGGCCCACCGGCTACGACCAGCGCATGACCACTCCGTGGTTCGCGCTGAGCCATCGCCTGGCCGCCGGCCCGGTCGTCTATGCGAGCTATGGCGAAGGCATCGAATCGCAGGTGGTTCCCAACCGCGCCTCGCAATACAGCAATGCCGGCGCGGCGCTGCCTGCGCTGCGCTCGCGCCAGCGCGAGCTGGGCATCAAGAGCGAGGCCCTGGCCGTGAGCAGCAGCGCGCTGGCGTGGCAGCTGGCGCTGTTTGACATCACGCGCCCGGTCAGCAACCTGGACGCCTGCTCGCGCCTGGGCATCACGCCCTGCGAGGGCCGCTTTGATGGCGAGGCGGTGCACCGCGGCCTGGAGGCGACCCTGCAGCAACGCCTGGCGCTGGCCAGCGGGCCGCTGCAGTGGAGCGTGGCAGGTACCTTCATCGACGCCAGGCGCCGCGCAAGCGTCGAAGAGCCCGCACTGAACGGCATGCGCCCGGCCAACGTGCCGCGCAACGTGCTGCGCGCGCAGGCCAGCTGGCAGCCCAAGGCGCTGCCGGGCCTGGCCGCGCAAGTGCAGTGGCAACGCGAAGGCGAACGCAACGTGCTGCCTGACGGGTCGATCACCCTGGCGGCCTGGGGCCGCATCGACGCCGCGCTGCACTACGAGACCACGCTGCGCGGCAGCACCGCGCGCTGGACGCTGGGCGTGGACAACCTGCTGGACCGCCGCTACTGGCGCGAATCGCCCTACCAGTTCGGTCATGTGTATCTGTACCCCGGCGCGGTGCGCACCGCACGCCTCGGGCTGCAGCTCAGCCTCTGAGGGCCGGCCCAACTTTGGCTATAATCTTGGGCTGTTCCTCGATAGCTCAGTCGGTAGAGCGCCGGACTGTTAATCCGTAGGTCCCTGGTTCGAGCCCAGGTCGAGGAGCCACACAAAAGCCTGTGCAGCCCAATGGCCTGCACAGCACAAAGAGCCCGCCTCGCGCGGGCTTTTTTGTCACACATTGCACACGCGGAAATCACACTGCGCCTTGCACAACGGTACTGCTGCTGTTGCAAGTCGTATCCATACGTCACGGGTTATCCCGCATGCTCCTTCAATCCACCCCCGGTAAGCTGATTGCGTGACTCGTCCGGTACGACTTTTCGTCCTTCTGCTGTTGTGCATCGCGCTGCCTGCGCGGGCGGTGTGCGCGTGGGGCGGGGGTTGTCATGATGAACCGCATGCCGGCCACGCAAGCGGCGCGGCGTTCGAGCCCGTGTTTTCCGTGGATGCCGACCTTGTCGACGTCCATCACGGCCACACGCATCTGCATTGGGTCTTGGCCCATGACCACTCTGCGCACGATGAGGTGCAGCAGACTGATCGCATCTGCGCCAGCCTGTGCGCCGCCTTCGCAGTGCATCGCACCCCGGTGCGCACCGGTGAGCCGATGCTGCTGGCGCGCCTGACCCTGAGCGAAAGCGCGGCGTCGTTCGTCGACGCCAATCTGGCGCTGCCCAAGCGCCCCCCACGACGCAGCTGATCCGCCGGGCCTCCGTTCAGAGGCCCGGTTGGCCCTGCCCGCAGCCTCAGGCGCCATCGCCTGAACGCTGCCGGCAGCAACTTACCCTTGGCGTTGGCGGAGACACAAATGCGTTTGCACTTCAGGCCGCACCGCCCTTCAGGAGACAGCCATCACTCCACAAGCGATTGACGCCCACGTGCCGCCGGCGCGGATTGCGCAGCGTGAACCGCGCCTGACCGCCCTCACGGCCGGCTTGAAAGCCTCGCTGGAGCCATGAACACGCCCACGCCCACGCCTACACCCACGCTGACCGGGCCCCCGCCAGACGCCGCACGCACCGCGCGTTCGCGCTGGGGTGACTGGCGGCTGGACGATGAGCAGGCAGCGGTGCTGGCCCGGCGCTACTTCGAACTGTTCCTGGGCTTGTTTGCGCTGCTGGGCGTGGCGGCCCTGGTGCAGCCCTCGCTGTTTGCCAACCCCAAAGGCATCGTGGTCATGGCGGTCTGCATGTCCGCCGGCCTGCTGGTGGGGCGTGCCATGGCGCTGCGCGGCCGGGCGCGGCTGGCGATGTGGATTTACGCCGGCGTCATGCTGCCGGTGATCACTATGCTGTGGCTGACCTCGGCACGCATGGGCGCACCCGCCACCATGGCGGTCAGCTTCCTGCCGGCATTTGCTGCCGTCTGTGGCGTGCGGGCCGCCATTGCGATCGGCGCGGCCTTCTATGCCGTGGCGGTGACTTCGGTGCTGCTGCCGGCAGCGGGCATCCATCTGCCAGAGCTGTTCCCGGGCCGACCGCTGGCCGTGTTGTTGGTCTCTGCCGTGGGCTTCATCGCGGTGATGCTGCCGGTGCCCATCCTGCTGCGCCAGATCGGGCTGGCGCTGCAGCGCATGCGCGAAGAACAGCAACGCCTGCGCGACTTCTCCATGGCCGCCAGCGACTGGTTCTGGGAGACGGACGCGCAGCACAACCTGACCTTTGTCTCGCTGTCCAGCGATGCGCGCCAGCGCCAGCGAGCGGCCAACGCGGTGGGCAAGACGCGATGGCAGGTGGCTGGCATCGACGATCCGCAGGCAGACCCCATGTGGGCGCAGTATCTGCAAAAGGTGGAGTCGCGCGCCGTGCTGCGCGACTTTGTCTACCTCGCCAGGAACCCCGATGGCCAGCCGCAATGGATCAGCGTGTCGGGCGTTCCGGTGTTCGATGAAGCGGGCGTGTTCACCGGCTACCGCGGCAGCGCCACCGACGTGACCTGGCGCAAGAACAAGGAAGACGAGCTCGAAGCGGCACGCCGGGCGGCAGAAACGGCCAACCAGGCCAAGTCGGCCTTCCTTGCGTCGATGAGCCACGAAATCCGCACGCCGATGAACGGCATCGTCGGCATGACGGCCATGATGCTGCAGTCACCGCTGAGCGACGAGCAGCGCGAGAACCTGTCGATCATCGACCAGTCGTCCGCCTCGCTGCTGAGCCTGATCAACGATATCCTGGACCTGTCCAAGATCGAGTCGGGGCAGCTCGACCTGGAGTCGATTCCTTTTGATGTGCACCATCTGGTGCGCGGCGCCTTGCGCACGCTCGAATTCAACGCCCGGGCCAAGTCGATCGCGCTGCAGGCCGACCTCGCGCCCGAACTGCCGAAGTGGGTGCAAGGCGACCCGACGCGCCTGCGCCAGGTGCTGCTGAACCTGTTGAGCAATGCGGTGAAGTTCACGTCGCAAGGCACGGTGGCGGTGCAGGTGCGCGTGCTCGCATCCACCACAGACGCTGCGGGCACCGCCAGCTGCCGCTTTCAGTGCACCGTGAGCGACAGCGGCATCGGCATTGCACCCGAGGCACTCGAGCGGATCTTCGAGCCGTTTTCGCAGGCCGACAAGTCGATCTCGCGCCGCTTTGGCGGCACGGGCCTGGGCCTGACCATCAGCCGCCATCTGGTCACGATGATGGGCGGGCGCATCTGGGCTGAAAGCGAACCCGGCCGCGGCAGCCGCTTTCATGTGGAGCTCACGCTGCCGGTGGCACAGGCGCCGGCGCGTGAGGAAGAAGCGTCTTTGAACGCGCGCCCGGTGCAGCCGGTGTCGGTGCTGCTGGTGGAGGACAACCCGGTCAACCAGCTGCTGGCACGCAAGATCCTGGAGCACGGCGGCCACCGCGTCAGTTGTGCGGTGGACGGCAGCGAGGCCGTTGCGCTGTGGCAGGCGCAGCGTCCGCAAATCATCTTGATGGACATGCAGATGCCGGTGATGGACGGGCTGGAGGCCACGCGTCGCATCCGCCAGACCGAAGCCGCCGAGGCGTTGCAGCGCACGCCGATCATCGCGATGACGGCCAACGCCTTTGCCGAAGACCGCGAAGCCTGCCTGGCCGCAGGGATGGACGCTTACCTCTCCAAGCCGGTCAAGCCCGAGCAGCTGTACCGCGCCATTGCCGAGCTGCTGGCGCCGCGCACCGACGCCTGAGCCTCACTCCCCGCACTGTGGGGCGGTGACTTCGGTCACTGCACCGCTTCGGCCAGCAGCGGCTCCAGCGCCGCCACCATGGCGTGCAGGGGCTCGGCCAGCGCTTCGACCAGCGGGGTGATCTGGGTGCGCTGCAGGCCGTCGTACAAGCCGTTTTCCAGCGCGGCAGCGCGCGCGCGGATGGGCTCGGCGCCCAGCGTGGCGGCCAGGCCCTTGAGCGTGTGGGCCAGCATGCGGGCGCGGCGAATGTCGCCGGCGTCCAGTGCGTCTTCAATGCGCCGCGGCGTGTGTGCCTCGGTGGCAATGAATTCGCGCAGCAAGTCCAGGTACAGCTCACGGTTGCCCAGCACGCGACGCAAGCCCTCGGCGGCATCCAGCCCCGGCACATGCGGCAGCGACGTGCGCGCCTGGGGCGGCGCTGCGGTGGGGGCTGGGGTGGGGGCGGCCGTTGGCGCCGTAGGTGGCGCCAGCGCCGTCGGCGTGGCGGCTTGCCGCGTCCAGCGCAGCAGCTTGCGCCACAGGTCGTCCGGGTCGATCGGCTTGGTCACGTAGTCGTCCATGCCGGCGTCGCGGCAGGCATCGCGGTCGGCCTGGCCGGCGTTGGCGGTCATCGCGATGATGGGCAGCATGACGCGATCGGGCATGGCGCGGATGGCGCGCGTGGCCGCCAGCCCGTCCATCTCGGGCATCTGCATGTCCATCAGCACCACCTGGTAGCCCGCATCGCTGCGCACCCGCTCCAGCGCCTCGGCGCCGTTGGCCGCCACATCCACCCGCATGCCCACCTCGCGCAGCAGCGCGCAGGCCACCTCCTGGTTGAGGGCGTTGTCTTCGGCCAGCAGCGCCCGCGCGCCGGCCAGCCGCGCCAGCCGCTCGGGCGTGAGGTCGGGCGACGCTGCAAACACCGGCGCCTCGCCGGCGTCGTGCATCTCGCCGCCCAGGGCGCCCATCAACGTGTCAAACAGGGTGGAGGCGTTCACCGGCTTGATCACCACATGCTCGATGCCGGCGCGCCGCGCCAGCTTGCGCAGGTCTTCGCGTCCATGGGTGCTGACCATCACGCACTGCGGAGACGGCGCGAGGCCCAGCGCCTGGATCTGCCGCGCGGCTTCGATGCCGTCCATCTCGGGCATCTGCCAGTCCAGCAGCACCGCGGCAAACGGCCGCCCGCGCAGTGCCGCCTCGCGCACCGCCGCCACCCCCGCGGCGCCCGAGTCCACCGCGGTCACCTCAAAGGTCATGCTGCCCAGCAGCTCGCCGAGCACCTCGCGCGCGGTGCGGCTGTCGTCCACCACCAGCACGCGCTGGCCACGCAGGTCCACCTGCGGCAGCAGCACGCGCTGCTGGCGCTGGCTGATGCCCAGCCGCGCGGTGAACCAGAAGGTGGAGCCCGCACCCGGGGTGCTGTCCACGCCCACCTCGCCGCCCATCAGCGCGGCCAGGCTCTTGCTGATGGCCAGCCCCAGCCCGGTGCCGCCGAACTTGCGCGAGGTGGCGGCATCGGCCTGCTGGAAGTTCTGGAATAGCCGGCTGCGCTGCTCGGGCGTGAGGCCGATGCCGGTGTCGTGCACCGCAAAGTGCAGCAGCACCGCGCCTTCGGTGTGCTCGCGCAGGTTCACCTCGATGCGCACCTCGCCGCGCTCGGTGAACTTGATCGCGTTGTTGGCATAGTTGATCAGCACCTGGCCAATGCGCATCGGGTCGCCCACCAGATAGCTCGGCACCGCCGGGTCGACACGGAACACCAGCTCCAGCCCCTTGGCCTGTGCGCTGTCGCCCACCAGCGTGGCCAGGTTGTCGAGCACCTGCTCCAGGTCGAAGTCGATCGACTCCACATGCATGTGGCCGGCCTCGATCTTCGACACGTCCAGGATGTCGTTGATGATGCCCAGCAGGTGCTGCCCCGAGCTGTGGATCTTGCGCAGGTAGTCGGCCACCGTCGCGTCCTGGTTGGCGCGTTCGGCCAGCCGAGACATGCCGATGATCGCGTTCATCGGCGTGCGGATTTCGTGGCTCATGCTGGCCAGAAAGTTCGCCTTGGTGCGCGCGGCCTCTTCGGCCAGATCACGCGCCTCGCGCAGCGCGGCTTCGGCCTGCTGGCGCAGCGAGATGTCGCTGAACAGCGCAAAGCGCCACGGTGCGCGCTCGTCGCTGCCGGGCACCACCCCGCCGTCGACCAGGCACACCACCGGGTGGCCCTGTGCATGCATCAGCGTCACCTCGGCTTCAAAGCGCTCGCTGCTGCTCATGCCGTCGATGGCGGCGATGCTGCCCAGGCGCTGGCCCACGAGGTCGCTGCACGCGCGGCCGGTCAGCGTCTGCATCGCCGGGTTGCAGTCCACGATGCGGCCGCGGCCGTCGACCAGCACAAAGCCCTGGCGCGTGGCCTGCAGGATGGCGTTGCTGAACAGCCGCGCCGCCGTGGCACGCGAGCTCAGCACCATGAAGGTCAGGCCAAAGCCCAGCAGCATCAGCGTGGCCAGGCCCACCACCGAGGCCAGCACCACCGGGCTGGTGGCAGCCACCGCCGGCTTGCCGTCCACCGGAATGAAGTAAGCGGCCTCCATGGCGATGTAGTGCATGCCCGAGATCGCCACGCCCAGCACCAGCGCACTGAGCAGCGAGGCCAGGTAGCGCCGGCGGCCCAGCGCCGATGCGCGGATGCGCCGCTTGAGCCACAGCGCAGACACCGCCAGCGCCACCGCCGCCACGATCGACAGCACGAACAGGCGCAGGTCGTAGCGCAGCACGCCGTCCATGCGGATGGCGGCCATGCCGGCGTAGTGCATCAGGCCGATGCCGGCACCCATCACCGCGCCGGCAAACACCAGCCGCAGCGCACTGATGCGCGGCAGCGACACCGCATACAGCGCCACCGCTGCTGCCGCAATGCCAGGCAGCATCGACAGCCCGGTGGTCCAGGGCTCGTAGCCCACCGCGCACTCCACGCGAAAGGCCACCATGCCGATGAAGTGCATGGCCCAAACGCCGGTGCCCAGCATCAGCGAGCCCAGCGCGATCCAGCGCCGGCGGTGGCTGGGCCGGTCGGCCATCTCCAGCGCGCAGAAGGCGGCGAACACCGCCATGGCGATGGAGGCGAACACCAGCGCCGGTTCGTAGCTGCTCGCGTAGGCGCTCAGCGCGTCAGCGGGTGTCGCAAAGAACCCGACGTCAATGCCAGAAAGCCATGTCATGGTGTCACCGCTCCTGCCGCCGCTGCCGGGGCAAGCGGATTGCTCACGCCCGGCGTTGTGCGTTTCGGTTACACCTTAACCGCAAATCTGGCAAATTGGAAACAATTGATGCGGCTCGTTGACATCTGTCAAACCGAGCGCAGGTTCAGGCGGCGCGGCCCCAGGGCTCGACGCCTGCACACTCGCACAGCCGCTTGTAGGTGCGCAGGGCGGTGATCAGGCTGGTCTCCAGCCGCTCGGCCGTCAGCTCGGGCTTTTCGCGGTAGTCGTCGATCTCGAGGTGGCGGACGATCTCCTCGCGCGCGGCCAGCCCCGGGTTGCCGGTGCGCAGGATCAGCCGCACATTGCCGTTGCGCAGCTGGTCGCGCACATGGCCCACCAGGTCCAGCCCGGCGCGCTCGGTCTCCATCACCACATCGATGTAGGCCACGGCGATGTCCGGATGCGCGTCAAACAGCGCCGAGGCCTGCGCGCCGCTTGCCGCACGCAACACCTGCACCGGCACGCCTTCGAACTCGACGCCGTCGAACACCATGGCGGTGACCTCCACCACATCGGGCTCGTCATCGACCACCAGCACCTTCCAGCAACAGCCCCCGGCAGCGACTTCGCTCACAACGGGTCCTTCAGGGCGGTGGCCCGCGTCTTGGGCAGGTGGATGAAGAAGCAGGTGCCCTGCCCCGGCGTGGTCTCAAAGCTCAGACGGCCGCCCAGCACCTCTTCCACCACCCGCCGCGACGAGAACAGGCCCAGGCCCGACCCGCCGGAGGCACGCTTGGTGGTGAAGAACGGGGTGAAGGCCTTGACCGCCGCCTCTTCGGTCATGCCGTTGCCGTTGTCGGCCACCTTGATCAGCACTTCTTCTGCGCTGTCGCTCACCGTCACCTCGATCTGCCGGTCGTCGCGGTTCTCGAAGGCATGCACCGTGGCATTGATCAGCAGGTTGGTGACGGCCTGCGACACCGAGCCCGGCTCGGTGAACAGCTGCAGCACCGGCGGGCAGCTCAGGTGCACGGTGCAATGCGCCCGGCGCATGATCGGCGACAGGCTGACCAGCAGCGACTCCAGCAGGCTGCGCACATTGAGCGTCACCCACTCGGTGCGCGTGGCGTTGGCCGATGTCTTCTTGAAGCCCTGCACCAGCTGGCCGGCCTTCTCGAGGTTGCGGCTGATGATCTCGGTGGTCTGCTCGACCTTCTTGCACCAGTTCTTCAGGCCCTCGATGTTGCCGGGCTCCTGGTCGATCACGGCGCGCATGCGCTCCACCGTGCGCTGCAGCTGGCTGGCGGCCGTCACGCCCACACCGATGGGGGTGTTCAGGTCGTGCGAGATGCCGGCGATGGTGAGCGCCAGGAACTCCAGCTTGTTGGACTCTTGCAGCTCGGCGGCCAGGCGCTCGCGCTCCTGCTCCATGGCGCGGATGTCGGTCAGGTCGTTGAGGAACACCACGATGCTGATGACCTCGCCATCGCTCGAGATGCAGGGGAACACCAGCCAGTTCATCAGCCGCGGCGGGCCCTCGCGCGGCTGGGTGGACACCTCCACCTCCACCGAGGTGAGCTCGGCGAAGGCGCGCTCGATCAGCTCGGCCTTGGCCGCACCGGCGTCGCCGGCCAGCAGCATGCGCGGATGCCGCCCGCGCACCTGCGCCTCGCTGAAGCCCAGCAGGCGGCTGAAGGCCTCGTTCGCGTAGTGCACGCGGTGCTGCTCGGGCTGCGGGTCCAGGATCATGATGCCGAACGGCGCCTTGTCGATCACCAGCGTCTGCGCCGACAGGTCCTGCAGCGACTGCCCGAGGTTGCCGGCCATCGAGTTGAAGCTGTCCACCAGCACCTGCACCTCGCCGCCGGCCTTCACGTCCACCCGCGCCGACAGGTCGCCTTGCGACAGCTTGCGCGCCGCACCGGCCAGGCTGACGATCGGCCGCGCAATCGTCTTGGACACCGCATACGCCAGCGCCAGCGACGCCAGCAGCGACACCACCAGCGCAATCACGAACAAATTGCGCGTGGCCTCGAACTCTTGCGCGACCAGATCGTCGGGCACCGCATAGGCCAGCCTCAGCAGCCGCTGGTTGCCGGCGGTGCCGATGTCGCGGTAGGCGATCAGGCCGTCAGAGTCGCGCACCAGGCGCACTTCCAGCGCCAGGTCGGCGGGCAGCGCCGTGGCCGGGTCGAGCCGGCCTGCATTGCCCTCGGGCCGCAGCAGCGGCTTGTTGGCGGCATCCAGCAGCCACGCCACATTGGCGTCGAGCACCTTCACCGTGCGCAGCACCGCCAGGAAGGCGCTCAGGTCCACCCGGATCAGTGCCGCGCCGCTGAGCGCGCCGCTGTCGATGTCCACCGTCGACAGCCCCAGCAGCAGCGAAGGCCGCCCGCGCTCGTCGACAAACGGCCCCTGCGCCAGCATGTCGCGCGGCGGCATGAACCATTCCATGTTGCCCGCCGCCAGCAGCGACGGCGTGGTGAACAGCCGCTTGAGCAGCGCCTGGCCCGCAGTTACCGTGGGGCTGGGCTTGTCGGCATCCAGCGCCGTCCACGAACGCTTCTCGCCGAAGCGGCCGCTGCGCTGCTGGTCCACCACCGAGGCCACTTCATGGCCGTCGGCGTCGATGAAGTACAGCCCCGAGTACACCGCATGCTCGCGCGCGATGTTCTGGAACAGCGCCTCGAGCGACTTGGCGTTGACCAGCCTCTCCTCCAGCGGGCCCGACAGCAGCGCGGCCAGCGCCTCGGAGGTGGCGATCTGCTTGAGCGAGCGCTGCGTGGCGGTGCGGTGCTCCTGGTCAAAGCTTGTCGCCAGCAGCGTGACCTGCTGCGACAGGTCGTTGCCGGTGCGCTGCAGCGCCACTTCGGCGTTGTAGCGAAACAGCAGGAAGAACAGCGGCACCGTCGGGATCAGCCCGACGATGATCAGTGCGGCGAGCAGGCGATAGAACAGCGGCATGCCGCCCGGGGCGCGCTCGACCGGCGCCTCGTGCAGCATGCTGTCGCGAAAGACGTTGCCTGCGCGGCCGTTCGGCACCTCAGCGGCCCTTCCCGAGGGCCACCGCGTGGTTGACCACCTCGTCGATCATGTACATCGAATCCGCCAGGGAAATGCCCAGCTGGTCGGCGCGCAGCTTGTTGACAAGGTAGGGGCCGCGGTCGGGCGTGCGCACCGCCATGCGTGCCGGCGTGGCGCGGCCGTCGAGGATCAGGTTGGCCATCTCGAAAGCCATGTAGCCCTGGTTGTAGCCCGAGTCGTTGGCCGTCAGCAGCAGGCCCTCGTAGACGAACTGGTCTTCGTGCGAGGCCTCGGGAATGCGGATGTTCTGCAGGTACCAGCGCCCGGCCTCGAGCATCTCCACATGGCGGCCGTTGGCGTCGCGCAGCGTGTCGTGGTTGAGCACGAAGAAGGCGTCCACCTGCTTTTGCGCGGCCAGAGCGCGGCGCTTGAAGTCCTCGAACGAGTTGGTGACGATCGACTCGTTGAGTTTGAGCGGCAGCACGCCGCGCTTGGCCAGCTGCTCGATCATCTTCACGTTGGGCCGCGAGGTCTCGGAGTCGCAGGCCAGGATGGCGAAGCTGCGCGCCTTGGGCACCAGCCGCTTGAGCAGCTCCAGCGATTCCTTGTAGTAGCCCGACTGCCACACGCCGGTGATGTTGCGCCCTGGCGTGTCCAGGTTCTCGATCAGCCCGTACTTCAGCGGCAGGCCGTTGACGCCCCAGAACACCGCCGGCGTGCGCGTGCCCAGCAGCTGGTTGCCGATGTAGTTGGCCGCGTTGTCGTCGCCCAGCAGCACCAGGTCGGGGTTGAAGCGGTTGAGGTCGACCATGATGCGCTGGGTGGTCACCGCGATTTCCGAGCGGGAGTTGCGCCGCTTGGTGTCCATCCACACCTTGCGCACCGACGCGCGCTTGCTGTCCACCGCATCCGACTGCATCAGCGCATCGCCCTGCGCCGCGCTGTCAAGGTAGCCGTTCTTGAGCATGGCCGCGTTCACCCCGCGCTGGGTGGACTGCGACCAGATGTAGTCGCGCGAATAGCTGCTGACGATGTAGATGCGCTTGCGGTCCTCGCCGCGCGGCTTGCCGTGCAGGTCGGCGCGCGCCACCAGCGGCAGCGCCAGCGCCGCGCCCAGCCCGCCAACGACACCCCTGCGCTTCATACCTTGCCCCGCCCGCGCCACTTGTCGAACACCCGGGACACTTCGCCCGCGTACATGTCCAGGGCCGCTTCGGGCTGCAGCTTGCCCGAGGCGACGTCGGCAAACATGTTGGGGATCAAATAGGCGTTGAAGATCTCGTCGATGGCCGCGTTGGCGTAGCCCGGGTAGCCCACGTTGATCGTCCACTTGCTGGCGTCGGCGAACATCGCGTACTTGTTGGTCGGGTTGGCCTTGGGGTCGCTGGCAATCAGCGTGTTGAGGTCCTTGACCAGCTGCGGGTAGGTCGGGAAGTTGTAGAACTGGCTGGCGCGGAAGGCTTCGCGCGACTCGCCGGTCAGGTCCACCAGGAACTTCTTGGCGCCGTCGATGTTCTGCGAGAACTTCCACACCACGTAGGCGTTCATCAGGTGCATCACGCCAAGGCTGGATGCCGGCCCGCGCGCGGGCGGCAGCAGCGAGATCTTGTCGGCGATGGCGATCTTCTCGTTCTCGCCGGTGCGGGTGACCGAAATCGCGTTGAGCGTCAGCGATCCCTTGCCGGCCAGCATCTGGCGGTTGTTGGACGAGGCGTCCCACGAGAAGATCTCGTCGGTCATCGTGTCCTGGTACAGCGCCTTGGCGTACTTCAGCGCATCCAGCGTGGCCTTGGACTTCAGGCTCGGCCGGCCGTCGGCGTTTTGCTCCGAGGCGCCGAAGGCCGCCAGGATCGAGCGCATCGCCATGCTGCTGTCGAGCTCGCGCGACATGCCGATGCCCACCGGGATGCCGCGCGCCTGCTTGATCTTGCGACCGCCCTCGCGGATCGCGTCCCAGGTGGAGGGCACCACGCCAACTTCGTCCCACAGGTCCTTGCGGTAGTTCACCGGGTCGGGCACGTAGCTGTCGGAAAAGCCGAAGTACTTTTTCGTGACCGGGTTGTAGGTGCTCTTGAGCGCAATCTCCAGCGGCTTGCCGAAGCGTCGCTCGCATTCGGCATAGATGTCGCGGTGGTCGATCACATGGTCTTCGTACGACGCCGGCGGGCTGAGGAACATGCACAGGTCATGGCCCTGCCCACGCTTGACCTCGGCCGCAGCACGCGACTCGATGGCGGTCATGCCGACGTTGGTGACCACCACCTCGGTGTCGTTGCGCGCGCCCCATTCCTTGATGAACTTGTTGTTGAACCACTCGTCGAACGCGGGCACGAAGTGGTTCCACTGCAGGATGCGCAACTGCTTCTTGCGGGGCTGCGCATGCGCCATCGACAGCGGCAGCGCGGCGGCCACCATGGCCGAACCGGCCCCTGTCACAAATCTCCTGCGGCTGTTCTCGTTCATCGTTGTGCTCCTCTGCATCGGGGCGCCTGCCGACGCGGCGTTTTGCCCCTCGGCCCATTATGGTTGCCGAAACGCAAAAATCTCCCGACGTTTTGCAAGGAGTGAATCTGGATGTTTCTTTTCGGACAAGGGTTGAAACAGATCCGCCCGCCATCGCAGCATCGGCCGCGCAGCGCGACGGGCGCGACGTTCAGGCAGCCGCAGCGGCGCGCGGCGGCGTGCCCGGCAGGCCGCAGCACTGGCACAGGCGGCGGTAGGCGCGCAGCGAGGTCAGCAGGCTGATCTCCAGCCGCTCGGCAGTGAGCTCGGGCTTTTCGCGGAAGTCGTCGATGTCGAGGTGACGTACCACATGGTCACGCCGCGCGGCGCCGGGGTTGCCGGTGCGCAGGATCAGCCGCATGTGCTGGTTGCGCAGGTCATCGCGCACATGGCGCACCAGGTCGAGGCCGGCGTGCTCGGTCTCCATCACCACATCGATGTAGGCCACCGCGATGTCCTGCACCTCATCGATGACGTTGCGCGCCTCGCGCTCGGAGGCGGCGGTCAGCACCTGCACCGGACGACCCTCGAATTCGAGGTCATCGAACACCAGCCGCGTGACTTCCAGCATGTCGGGCTGGTCGTCCACGACCAGCACCTTCCATTCGGCAGGGCCCGGGCAGGCAGTGGCGGTCATGGCGTCGGGAGGGGCGGCGATCAAACGGAGTCAGAGTGTAGTGGGTGCGGACGCAGGCTCCGCGCCTGCCGCATGGCGGTCGATGTAGTCGTGCAGCGCCGCGGGCACGACCGGCTTGGCAAGAAAGAAGTCCATGCCGGCGGCCAGGCACGCGTCGCGGTCTTCGGCGAACGCGTTGGCGGTGAGTGCGACGATGGTCACATGCCCGCCGCGCTGCGCCTCGATCTGGCGGATGCGCCGCGTGGCCTCCAGCCCGTCCATCAGCGGCATCTGCATGTCCATGATGACGATGTCGGGCACCTTGTGCTCGAACTCCTCGACCGCCTGCAGCCCGTTGACCGCCACCGTCACCCGGTGGCCGCGCTGCGCCAGCAGCTTGAGCATCAGTTTCTGGTTGATCAGGTCGTCCTCGGCCAGCAGGATGTCCACCGCACGACGCGGTGCGGCGGGTGCCGCCGCAGCCGGTGCATCCACCTGCGCCGGGTCGCCCACGCCCATCTTCACCACGAAGTGGAACTGGCTGCCCTGGCCCAGCACGCTCTCGGCCCAGATGCGGCCGTCCATCAGCTCGACGATGCGCCGGCTGATCGCCAGCCCCAGCCCCGAGCCGCCGAACTTGCGCGCGGTCGAGCTGTCGGCCTGCGCGAACGGCGCGAACACCGACTCGAGCTTGTCAGCCGCAATGCCCACGCCGCTGTCGCGCACGCAGCCGTGCAGGGTGCACTCGTCACCGTCGCGGCGCTCCAGCGTCAGTTCAATCACGACGCTGCCGCGCTGGGTGAACTTGACCGCGTTGCCCGCCAGGTTCAGCAGCACCTGGCGCAGCCGTGTCGGGTCGCCCAGCAGGCACGGCGGCACATCGGGCGCCACCGATGCGCGCAGCTCGATCTGCTTGGTGCCGGCGGCAAACTGCAGCGTGCCCAGCGTGCCGTCCACCACCTCGGCCAGGCGGAAGTGGGTGCGCTCCAGCTCCATGCGCCCGGCCTCGATCTTCGACAGGTCGAGCACATCGTTGATCAGGTTGAGCAGCGACTGCGCCGACTGCTGCACGATCTTCAGGTTCTCGTGCTGCTCCTCGCTGAGCGCGGTGTCCAGCGTCAGGCCGGTCATGCCCACGATCGCGTTGATCGGCGTGCGGATTTCGTGGCTCATGGTCGCAAGGAAGCGCGACTTGGCGGCATTGGCCGACTCGGCGATTTCCTTGGCCGCCTTGAGGTCGGCGGTCTGCAGTGCCACCAGCCGCGCGAGCTCGTCGCCGCGGTCGCGCAGCGACTGCTCACGCAGGTGTTCTTCGGTCACGTCGCGGCCCACGCCGCGGTAGCCGGCGAAGTCGCCGCAGGTGTCGTGCATCGGCTTGCCGATCACCTCGTACCAGCGACCGCCCTGCTCGGTGGCGCCGCGCCAGCGCACCTGAAACGGTTGCTGGCGGTTGAGCATCGGCCGCACCGCGTCGCGCTCGGCCTCGCTCCAGTGAAACGGCAAGTCCCACAGGAAGGCGCCGACCACCTCCACATCTTCCCAGCCGGTGCGCTGCTGCAGCGTGCTGCGGGTGATGCGCAGCGCCAGATCGGTCTCCCAGAACCAGTCGGCCGACAGCGCAGCCATGTCGGCCATCGACTCGGCGGCCGCCAGACGCGCCAGGTCGGCCTGCCGCACCTGCTGCAACAGGCGCAGCACCGCCACGCTGTCGGCACCGGGCGGCTCGGCGCACGGCAACCACAGGTGGTGGCGTCCGCGCCCGGGCAAAAGCAGGCTGATCACCAGGCCCGAGGGCAGCAGCACCAGCGGCGGCTGTGCATCGTGCGGCGCTTCGTCCAGAGCCTGCGCCAGCTGCGCCATCACCTCGCGCAGGCGGGCCGGCTCCAGCGTGGCGGCAGCACCCAGGCCGGGCACGGCGCGCAGCTGCACCGATTCGCCCACCAGCGCCAGGCCCTCGCCTTGCACGGCCACGCCGCAGGCGCGCGCCACCGAATCCATCTGCGCCAGCACCTCGCCCAGGAAGGCGCGCACGTCGGTGCCCGAGCGCTGCGCGCCCGACAGCAGCGCCTGCTCCAGCCCGCGCATCAGCCCCACGCGGGCCAGCAGGTTGCGGTAGCTGCGCAGCGAGGTCAGCAGCGTGATGGTCAGCCGCTCGGCCGTGAGCTCGGCCTTGTCGGTGTAGTCGTCGATCTCCAGGTGCTGCACGATCTCGCGCGGCGGTGCAGCGCCGGGGTTGCCGGTGCGGATGATCAGGCGCGTGAGCGAGTTGTCCATCACGCCGCGCACATGCTTGATGAGGTCCAGCCCCGCGTGCTCGGTCTCCATCACCACATCCACCAGCGCCACCGCGATGTCGCTTTCGCGCTCGAAGGCCGCGCGGCCCTGCTCGAACGAGCTGGCCGAGATCACGCGCATCGGCCGGCCGTCGAACTCGAGGTCGTCGAGCACCAGTTCGGTCACGGCAATGACGTCCGGGTCGTCATCGACGACCAGGATGTTCCAGGGACGCAGGTTGCGTGAAGTGGCCACAGCCGCCATTGTCATGCCCCGGAGCTGGCCTGGATGGCCTCGGCCGGGCGGCGACGCGGCAACGTGATCAGGAACCGGGTGCCGCGACCGGCGCCCGTCTCGAAGCTGATGCGCCCGCCCAGCACCTGCTCGACCACCCGGCGGCTGGAGAACAGCCCGAGGCCCGATCCGCCTTGCGCGCGGCGGGTGGTGAAGAAAGGTGTGAAGGCGCGCATCGCCGCCTCTTCGCTCATGCCGCGGCCGTTGTCGGCCACGCTCACGCTCACCGTGTCGGCCTGCTCGGTCACCTCGATGGTCACCACCCGGTGCTCCACACCCTCAAAGGCGTGCAGAGTGGCGTTGACCATCAGGTTCGTGACGGCCTGGCTCAGCGCGCCGGGCTCGGTGTAGAGCTCGGCCTGCGGCGGGCAGCGCAGCACCACCTCGCACTGCGCGCGACGCATCACCGACGACATGGTGACGCTCAGCGACTCCAGCAGGCTGCCCAGCCGCACGCGCCGCCACTCGTCGCGGCTGGCATCGGCGCTGGTCTGCTTGAAGCTTTGCACCAGCTGCGCGGCGCGCGCCAGGTTGCGGCTGACCAGCTCGGCCGACTTGCCGATGCGCTCGGACAGCCGGCGCACCTGATCCAGCGGCGCCGGCTCCTGCGCGGCAGCCTTCACCAGCTCGCCGCTGGACTGCTGCACCACGGTCGAAGCGGTCACCGCCACACCGATCGGCGTGTTCAGGTCATGCGCGATGCCGGCGATCGCCAGGCCCAGGAATTCGAGCTTGGTCGATTCCTGCAGTTCGCTGGCCAGCTGCTGGCGCTCGAGCTCCCCCTGACGCATCTCCGTCACGTCGTTCAGGCAGGCAACGAAGTTCAGCAGCGTGCCGTCGCTGCCATAGCTCGGGAACACCAGCCAGCGCAGCACGCGCGGCTCGCCGGCGCGGGTGTAGCTGAGCATCTCCACCTCGGCGCGGCGGCGCTCGCGCAGCGCCACATCGAAGTCGTCCAGCGCCTGCGCGTCGGTCTGCGGCCCGAACAGGAAGCGCGGGTAGCGGCCCACCACTTCGTCGTGCTCATAGCCCATGCTGTCGCTGAAGGCGCGGTTGGCGTACTGGATGCGCATGCCCGACTCGACCGGCTCCATCACCAGGATGCCGAAGGGCGCCATGTCCAGCACGGTGGTCTTGGTGCGCAGGTCGCGGATGGAGGCCTGCAGCTGCCGGGTGTTGTCTTGCAGCGCGCGGCGAGAACCGTCCATCTCGGCGTTCAGGCGGTTGAGGGCGCGCACCCGCGAGCGGTGCTCGCGCAGGGCCAGCAGGCCCATCGCGGAGAACCAGCCCAGGTAGGCCACCGCGCCGATGCTGTCGCGCAACTGCCCTTCGGTGTCGAACTCGACCGCGACTTCCTGGATGCCGCGCACGTCGGACACTTTCCAGTTGCGCACCGGCGAATCCGGGTGACCGTTGTGGCAGGCCACGCAGTTGGCCTCCATGCGCACCGGCACCGCCAGGCGCAGCATCGCCGGCGCGTCGTCGCGGCGGTCCACACGCCAGAAGGCCTCGGCCATCAGGTTGCCCGCACCGAGCTTGGTCACGCCTGCCGCGTTGGCATCGCCCTCGCGCTGCTCGCCGCGAAAGGCCCGCAAGGCCGCGAGCTGGAATTCATCCAGCGCCGAGCGGCTGCGGTTGCGAAACGGCAGGTCGGACATGAAGCGGAATTCGAAGTCGCGCACGCCGGCGCGCTCGCGGATGGCGTCCCCCAGCTCGATCGCGAAGGTGGCGGGGATGGGGATGCCGCCTGCGAGCTGGTGATAGTTTTCACTCAGCGTCACCTGCCCCTGGTTGCGCAGCGCCGGACCGACCACGTTGCTGGTGTAGTAGCTGCGCACCGCCGAGGCCACCAGGCTGACCGCACGCGCCTGGCGCAGCGCTTCCTGCCCGGTGTGCTCTTCCAGCGCGCGGTACATCACGAACGGCAGGCCGACGCACGAGGCGATGAACAGCCACATCGCCGGGCCCAGGCCGAGCAGCTGCCAGGTTTGCAGCCGCTGCCACAGGCTGGACTTCGGCACGCTGCCGGGCTCTGCGGACGCCATCGGCTCAGCCGGCATGGCCCAGCGCCACCGTGAGCCACGGACCGGCCGCCGCTTGCGAGGCGCGCTCCAGCCGGCCGTCCAGCTGCGCCGCCAGCAGCGCGATTGCCTCCAGCGCCGAGGCGCGCATCGCCTCGCTGGCCGCCGCAGCCGCAGGGGTGGCAGCGCCCGGCGTGCGCGCGCCCACCACCTCGATCTGCACGCCGCCCTTCTCAAGGGGCTGGATGTTCAGGCGCAGGCGCCCGGCGCCGGTGGCCTGCGCGGCCACATCCAGCATCAGCGAGAGCATCTGTTCCAGCGTGGCCGCGTGCTCGGTTGCCACGCCACCCAGGCGCGGCTCCACATGCGGCTCGACGGTGACGCCGGCATGGTCGGCCTGCTGCACGAAGCTGGCCACGCTGCGGCCGAGCACCTCGTTCCAGCGGCGCTGCGGCGCCTCGGGCGCAAGCGGCGTGCCTGCGGCCTGACGCAACTCGTCGAGCAGCGCAAGCTCGCCGAGCTGGCGCGACACCTGGCGCAGGCCGCCGACCATGCGCTCCCACGCCTGGGCATCGGGCGGCGCCAGGCGATGGGCCAGCGCCGCCTCGCCCAGGCGTTGCGCCGGCTCGCGCAGGGTGTGCAGCGCCTCGCGCCAGGGCCGGATCGGGTCGACCGCGTCGGCCGATACGCCTGCCGCAGCACCGGGCGCCAGCAGCGCCGCTGGTGCACCTGCCGCCGGCCGCCGGGGTGGCCGCACCACCCACCACAGCAGCGCAAAACCCACCACCACCATGCCGCCGGCGTAGGCGTAGGCCGTCAGTCGCATGCGCTCGGTGGCCTCGATGGCCACGGTGCGGTCGGTGTAGAGCTCCACCACCGCCTCCACCCCTTGCGCCGAGCGCACCGGCACATAGCTCGACACCAGGTTGCGCTCGTACAGTTCGCCGTCAAAACCGCCGAACTTGCCGCGGTAGGTCAGCTCGCTGGCAAGCCGCCCGCGTGCCGCCGCCTGAAAGCCTACGTTGTTCGCCTTGTTCTCGCCCACCTGCGCCGGGTCGGATGAATACAGCGTCATGCCACTCAGGCTGTAGATCTTGACCTTGACCAGGTCGGTGCCCTTGGCGAAGTTGCGCACCACCGCGTCAATGTCGCGCAGCGCCGGGTTGTCGCGCGGGTTGGACAGCTTGCCCTGCAGGTCCAGGTCTGGCCTCAAACGGTCCCACGCATCGTTGACGAACACCCGGGTGAGCGTCATGTTCGCCACCTCGGTGCCGTCTTGCACCTGACGCAGCAGCGTGCGCTCGAACATCTGCAAGCCCGCCACGGCGGCGGCCGCCAGGACGGCGACGAGGAACAGCGCACGAAAGGCGGCCCGGTTCCAGAGGGTCGGCCTCAGGGCCGTGGAGGCCACAGCATTGGCTGGTGTGCCCCGACCGGATGCCTGCGTGGCCACGGGAGCGTCTGACGATTCGGAGGGCGGCATGTTGGGCGCTGGGGACGTCTTGGATGTCGAATCTGTAAAGCGTCGACAGTAACGCACCGCAGGCGCCGTACCCTGCCGGCGGCGCAACGAAATCGCAACCGGCTGTAACTCAGATCTTCAGCAGTACCTCTTGTAACTGCAGCGTGCGCTGCAGCTCGCCCGGCGCCACCTGCGCTGGTGCAACGCCTGCCGCCAGCGCCATGGCCGCCGCCGTGCCCGCGGCCTGCCCCATCACGAAGCACGCACCCGACACCCTGGCCGCCGACTGCCCGCCGTGCGTCATCGATGCGCAGCGGCCGGCCACCAGCAGGTTGTCCACGCCCGGGGGCAGCAGCATGCGGTACGGCAGGTCGTTCACGCCGCGTACCTGC
>JBDLRH010000128.1:0-4101 GCA_039800165.1 Pseudomonadota bacterium | reverse complement strand
GGCAATCGCCGCCGGCATGGACGAGATCGAGACCAAGCCGCTGGACATCGCACGGCTGATCGCGGCCATCGTGCGTCGCACACGCGGGGCACCCGACGCGCAAGGCATACAAGGCACCCTGATCGACGCCGCGGAAACAGCCGCCTGAGCGGTGCGTTGCGCGGCGGCGGGTCAGCGCAGCATCAATTGCCGCTGTCTGCGCTGCCCCCGGCCCACGCCTCTGCCGCCCGCTCGGCGTAGCGGTTGAAGCGCCAGGCCTCGCCGGCCAGCGTGATGCGGCGCCAGACCGCGCGCTTTTGGCCCGGACTGTATCCAGGCCAATGCTGCACCTCGTCGAAGCTGCGCCCGCAGCCCTTGCACACCTCGTCGCCCTGGCTGGTCGAGCAGATCGCGATGCAGGGCGTGTCGGGCGTGGTGTCGTACCAGGCCTTCCACGCAGCCCAGGCCTTGCGCGGCATGCTGTCCTCGTCGGCTTCGTCCTCGCGGAAGTACACCATCAGCGCATACACCTCGGCCAGCGCACGCAGTTCGGGCGCCAGCGTGATGCCGTCGGGCGAGGGCGAGCGCTCGCGCCAGTGGTTGATGGCCGACTCGATGTCGGTGATGTGGATGGCAGCCATGGAGGGGGCGCGATCTTAGCCCTTGGGCGGGCTCATGCGGCGAGCCCGGGGAATCCACTAAAATCCCTGCTTCCTGAAGGGGAGTAGCTCCCGTCACGGCCCAGCCTGCAGTCCGGGCAGCCACCGTCAGTCAGCCGTCAGTACGAAGCCTGCACCTTGCATGTGCTTCCGGTTGCCTGGGCGCGCAGCGCGCGCTGAGCAAGACCTTCCGATGCCGACGCGCCCGGGCGCGGGGCAACTGCCCATTCCTCTTGATCGGAGCCCTTCGCCATGGAAATGTTTTCCACCCCCTGGTGGTCCGCCCTGCTGGCCATCATCCTGATTGACCTGGTGCTCGCCGGCGACAACGCGATCGTGATCGCGCTGGCCGCGCGCAACCTGCCCACCCACCTGCAGAAGAAGGCCATCATCTGGGGCACGGTGGGTGCCATCGTGGTGCGCTCGGTCATGACCATCGGCGTGGTCTGGCTGCTCAAGGTGCCGGGCCTGATGCTGGTGGGCGGCCTCGCGCTGCTGTGGATTGCCTACAAGCTGATCGCCGAGCCCGAAGACGAGGGTGACGAGCACAAGGCAGGCGCCACCACCTTCTGGGGCGCGATGAAGACCATCGTGATCGCCGACGCGATCATGGGCATCGACAACGTGCTGGGCGTGGCCGGCGCGGCGCATGGCTCGTTCGACCTGGTGGTGATCGGCCTGTTGATCAGCATCCCGATCGTGGTGTTCGGCAGCACCATCGTGCTCAAGCTGGTGGAGCGCTTCCCGGCCATCATGTACGTGGGCGCTGCCGTGCTGGCCTTCACCGCCGGCAAGATGATCGTCAACGAGAAGCTGCTCGAGTCCACCTTCAAGGGCGCGGACACGGCCAGCCAGCTGGCCTACTGGGGCGTGTGCATCGCCTCCATCGTGGCGGTGCTGGCCGCGGGCTGGCTGCACAACCGGCGCCAGGCGGCGCGCGCCCAGGCCAGCGAGGCCTGAACGCGCCTGCTTGATCGCAGGCCGCTCCGGCGGCCTGCATGCCTGCGCTGCCGCCGATGAAACTGCTCGCCAAGTGGCTGCTTAGCGCGATGGCGCTGCTGCTGGTGGCCTACCTGTCGATCGGCGTGGAGGTCAGCGGCTTCGGCTCGGCGCTGATCGCCGCCTTTGTCATCGGGCTGCTCAACCTGTTCGTGCGGCCGATCCTGATCGTGCTGACGCTGCCGGTCACGGTGCTCACGCTCGGGCTGTTCCTCTTCATCATCAACGCGCTGATGTTTTGGGCCGCCGCCAGCGTGCTCGACGGCTTTCATGCCAGCGGCTTTGGCGCGGCGCTGCTGGGCTCGCTGATCTATTCGCTGATCGGCCTGGTGGTGGACTCAGCGCTCGAGCGCCTGTTCGCGAAGTAGCGCCGCCACCTCGCGCGCGCGGGTGTCGATGATCGACGCTTCGATGTGATCCACCGCTGCCCCACCGGCAGAAGGCGAGCGACGAATCCAGTCTTGTGCAGCACGCAGCCGGTCCAGCGCGGCCGGCAAGTCCTGCCGCGCCACCTGCGCCTCGGCCTCGGCACGGATGGCGCGCAGCACCTGCCCACGCTGCTGCTGCACCGACGCCAGCAGCTGCCAGGCGGTGGCATCGCGTGGATGCAGCGCCACCCAGGTCTGCAGCCGAGCGGCCGCCAGATCGGTCTGCCCGGTGGCCAGCCACGCCTGCGACCACAGCAGCCAGTGCGCGCGCGCGGCCTGCGTGGCGTCCCCCGGCAGCGGCCACTGCGCCATCAGCGCCTTGAGGTCTGCTGCGGCTTTCATGGCGGCGGCGGCGGGCGTGGCAGGGGCAGCGGGCGTGGCGGCTGTACCGGGTGCTGCGGGTGCGGCCTGCAGCGTCTGCAAGGCGATCTCGGCACGCAACAGCAAGGCCAGGCGCGCCGCGGGTTCATCGTTGCGCACCCGCTCGGCAAGGGCCTGCGCAAAGCGGTCGGCGGCTGCAAAGTCACGCAGCTTCAGGCTGGCCAGCGCGGCGGCGTACAGCGCGCCATCGCTCACGCTGCCCTCTGCCGAGCCCGGGGCGGTGGATGACGCCGCCAGCGCCGGCTGCGCCTCGACCACGCGCGCGCGCAGCGCATCCACCTGCGCCTGCGACAGCACCCGCGACCGCGCCGCCACCAGATGGTGCAGGCGGTGCGGGGCGGCACCGGCGGCGGCCGGCCCGCCTTGCGGCAGCCGCGCCTGCATGTCGGCAATGCGCTCGGTGGTCAGCGGATGGGTACGCAGGTAGGGGAAGGCGCCGCTGTCGTTCAGGCGCGAGGCCTGCTGCAGCTTCTCGAACAGCGTGACAAAGCCCTGCGGCTCGAAGCCGGCCTGCACCAGGATGCCCATGCCCACCCGGTCGGCCTCGCGCTCCATGTCGCGCGAATAGTTCAGCTGCCCCTGGATGGCGGCAGCCTGCGCGCCGGTGATCACGGCGCCCGCGGCCTGCGGGTTCTTGCCCGCGGCGATGGCGCCCAGGATCATCGCGCCCAGCACCAGCGGCATCTGCCGGTTGGACTGGGTGATCATGCGCGCGATGTGACGCTGGGTGACGTGGCTGAGCTCGTGCGCCAGCACCGAGGCCAGCTCGTCGCGGTTGGCCGACGCGGCGATCAGGCCCAGATGCACGCCCAGATAGCCGCCGGGCAGCGCAAAGGCATTGATGCTGCGGTCACGGCCCAGCAGCACCTCCCACACAAAACGCTCGTCCAGCTCGGGTGCGATTTCGCCGCGCAGCCGCGCGGCTTGCAGCAGCGGTGTCCACAGGCCTTGCAGGTAGTCCGACACGACCGCATCGTCGATGAAGTCCGGGTCGCGGTAGAGCTCGCGCGCGATGCGGTCGCCCAGCCGGCGCTCGGCACGGATGTCGAGGTCGCCACCATCGCCCAGCGCCGGCAGGGCCTGCTGCGTGCGCACAGCCTGAGCCTGGGCCAGCGGCGCAGTCATCAGCAGGCCGGCGATGACCAAAGCCGTTGCGCCCGCGCCAGCCACCCGCGAAAGCGGCCTTGCAACGGGAGCGCAGGAAACAGTCGGGGCCAATGCCGCACGGCGCATGCCCGTATGATGCCCCCAACCCGCGAACGTTCCGCTGTTCCATGAGCAATCTCACCCATTTCGATGGCCAGGGCCAGGCCCACATGGTGGACGTGGCCGCGAAGGCGCATACCCACCGCACGGCCACAGCCACCGGCCGCATCGCGATGCTGCCTGCCACGCTGGCGCTGGTGCAGGCCGGCACCGCGAAAAAGGGCGACGTACTGGGCATCGCGCGCATCGCAGGCATTCAGGCTGCCAAGAAAACCAGCGACCTCATCCCGCTGTGCCACCCGATTGCGCTGACCCGCGTGGCGGTGGACTTCGAGATCGATCCAGCAGCCAGCGCGGTGCATTGCACCGCCACCGCCGAAACCGTGGGTCCCACCGGCGTGGAGATGGAAGCCCTGACCGCCGTGCAGGTGGCCCTGCTGACCATTTAT
>JBDLRH010000127.1:0-13434 GCA_039800165.1 Pseudomonadota bacterium | reverse complement strand
TCGGCCGAGCGCCGGGTGAACTGCGGCGCGGTGTGCGGCAGCTCGGGCAGCGGGCTTTCGTAGTCAAGCGTCTTGGCAGGCGACAGCAGGAACAGCATGGCTCGGAGGTCAGATGGGCTGCGAATTATCGCCAGACACCCGCCCGCCTCACTGGCCCCGGGGTCGCTCGCCCCACCACTGGGCCAGCGCCACGGCCAGCACCAGGGCCGCATAGCTGAGCATCTTGCCGTCGCGGCCAAACAGCCACAGCCCGCCGGCCAGTGCGGCGCTGCCCAGCAACCCATTCACCGCACACTGCACCGGCCACGACCACCCGGCCTTGTTGCCCGCGCGCGAGCGGCGCAGCGCCCCCACCGACGCGACCAGCACCCCCACACCCACGGCCGGGGCGAGGAAGTTGGCAAGGTGAACGATCAGGTCCCACGCGTCCATCTGGGGCGGATGATGACACGGCGCCCCGCCCGGTTTGGCCCCGGAAATCGCCCGTCAACCGCCTCGACAAGGCCAAATGTCAATTTAAATTGACAAAATCAGCCTTTGCTGCGGTGCACACAGGCTCGATCCGGGTGCTTTGCCGGTAACATTCGAGCCCATGGCTGTCTGGGCCCTGGGCATCAACCACAACACCGCGCCGCTGGACCTGCGCGGGCGTTTCGCCTTTGCGGTCGACCAGCTCGGCCCCACGGTGCAGGGGCTGCGGCAGGCGCTGGCAGGCCGCGCCCAGTCCAGCCCCGAAGCGGCCATCCTCTCGACCTGCAACCGCACCGAGATCTATTGCGCCGGTGACCGCCACGAAGTCGAGCACACCCTGGGCTGGCTGGCGCACACCGGCGGCGTGGCGCTGCCCACGCTGAAGGCGCATTCGTACACCCTGCAAGATGGCCTGGCCGCGCGCCATGCCTTCCGCGTGGCCAGCGGGCTCGATTCGATGGTGCTGGGCGAGCCGCAGATCCTCGGCCAGATGAAGGACGCGGTGCGTGCCGCCGAAAGCGCGGGCGCGCTGGGCACCACCCTCAACCAGCTGTTCCAGCGCTCGTTTGCGGTGGCCAAGGAAGTGCGCTCCTCCACCGAGATCGGCGCACATTCGATCAGCATGGCGGCAGCGGCGGTGCGGCTGGCCGGCCAGCTGTTCGAGGACCTGACGCGCACCCGCATCCTGTTCGTCGGCGCCGGCGAGATGATCGAGCTGGCCGCCACGCACTTTGCGGCGCGCAACCCCAAGGCGATCGCGATCGCCAACCGCACGCTGGAGCGCGGCGAGCGGCTGGCCACCCGCTTTGGTGGCTCGGTCATGCAGCTTTCGGAGCTGCCCGAGCGCCTGCATGAATTCGATGCGGTGATCAGCTGCACCGCCAGCACCCTGCCGATCATCGGCCTGGGTGCGGTGGAGCGCGCGCTCAAGCGCCGCAAGCACCGCCCGATGTTCATGGTGGACCTGGCCGTGCCACGTGACATCGAGCCCGAGGTCAAGGCGCTCGAAGACATCTACCTCTACACCGTGGACGACCTGTCCACCGTGGTTCAGACCGGCCAGGCGAGCCGCCAGGCCGCGGTGGCGCAGGCCGAAGCGATCATCGACGCCGGCGTGCAGAGCTTCCTGCACTGGCTCGACCAGCGCAGTAGCGTGCCGCTGATCCAGCAGCTCAATGCGCAGGCCGACGAGTGGCGCACCGCCGAACTCGCGCGCGCCCGCAAGCTGCTGGCCAAGGGCGAGGACATCGACGCCGTGCTCGAGGCGATGAGCCGCGGCCTGACCCAGAAGATGCTGCACGGCGCGATGGCCGAGCTGCACTCGGGCAACACGCATTCGCGTGACCAGGCCGTCTCGGCCATCCGCCACTTCTTCCTGCGCAAGGAACGCTAGCTCCGCCCGTTGCCGCGCAGCCCCGCCGGGCGCGCGCACGTGGCATCGGCTTGCCCCTGCAGGCCGCCTGCTTCTGCAGCGCGCCGCCCCCACAGCACCTCCGCCCACCGAACCGCCCCCAGTGAAACCCTTTCTTCGCCAGCAACTCGAGCGCTACGCCGAGCGCCTGCGCGAGCTCGACTTCTTTTTGCAGCAGCCTGAAGTCGCGAACGACCTGGAGCGGCTGCGCGCGCTGACCCGCGAACATGCCGAAGTGGCCGAGGTGGCCCAACACTATGCCGCCTACTGCCAGCGCGAAGCCGATCTGGCCCAGGCGCGCGAGATGCTGGCCGACGCAGACATGGCCGAGCTGGCACGCGACGAGATCGCGCAGGCCGAAGCCGAGCTGCCCCAGCGTGAGGAAGCGCTGCAGGCGCTGATCCTGCCGCGCGATCCGGACGATGCACGCCATGCGTTCGTCGAGATCCGCGCCGGCACCGGCGGCGACGAATCGGCGCTGTTCGCAGGCGACCTGATGCGCATGTACAGCCGCTTCGCCGAAGGGCGCGGCTGGCGCGTCGAGGTGGTCAGCGACAGCCCGGGCGAAGTCGGCGGCTACAAGGAGGTGGTACTGCGCATCGTGGGCGACGGCGTGTACGGCCAGCTGAAATTCGAGTCGGGTGGCCACAGGGTGCAGCGCGTGCCGGCCACCGAAGCGCAGGGCCGCATCCACACCAGCGCCTGCACCGTGGCGGTGCTGCCCGAGCCCGACGAGGCGCAGGCGGTGCAGATCAACCCGGCCGACCTGCGCATCGACACCTTCCGCGCCAGCGGCGCCGGTGGCCAGCACGTCAACAAGACCGATTCGGCAGTGCGCATCACCCACCTGCCCACCGGCATCGTCGCCGAGTGCCAGGACGACCGCAGCCAGCACCGCAACAAGGCCAAGGCGCTGCAGGTGCTGGCCGCGCGCATCCGCGAAAAAGAGCGCGCCGAGCGGGCCGCCAAAGAGGCGGCCACCCGCAAGGGCCTGATCGGCAGCGGCGACCGCAGCGACCGCATCCGCACCTACAACTTTCCGCAGGGGCGACTGACCGATCACCGCATCAACCTCACCCTGTACAAGCTGGGCGCGGTGATGGAAGGCGACCTGGCGGAGGTGATCGACGCCTTGCTGCTGGCGCGGCGCGCCGAGCAGCTGGAAGAACTGGAGTTCGGCAGCGGAGGCAGCGGCGCATGAGCGTCCCCACCCTGGATGCCGCCTTGCGCCAGGCGATGGCGCGCGGGCTGGACCGGCTGGACGCGCAGTGGCTGCTGCTGCATGCCCTGGGCCGGCCGCTTGACGAACGCGCGTGGCTGCTGGCGCATGGCGATGATCCGCTTGCCGCAGAAGCATTTGCGCGGTTTGCAGACCTGTGCGCGCAGCGGCTCGATCAGGTGCCGCTGGCGTACCTGACCGGGCGGCGCGGCTTTCACGGGCTGGAGCTGCAGGTGGATGCGCGGGTGCTGGACCCGCGGCCCGACACCGAGACGCTGGTGGACTGGGCGCTGCAGATCGCCGCCGATCACCGCCTGCCCGATGCCGCCCGTGTGGCCGACCTCGGCACCGGCAGCGGCGCGATCGCGCTGGCCCTGGCCGCGCAGCAACCGCGCTGGCAGGTGCATGCGGTGGACGCGAGCGATGGTGCGTTGGCGGTCGCGCGCGGCAACGCGCAGCGCCTGGGCCTGCCGGTGACGTTTCATGCGGGCAGCTGGTGGGCGCCACTGCAGGGCCTGAGCTTCGACCTGGTGCTGTCGAACCCGCCGTACATCGCCGAGGGCGACGCACACCTGCCCGCCCTGCGGCATGAGCCGGCGTCTGCCCTGGTGTCGGGCCCGGACGGGCTACGCGACCTGCGACACATCATCCACGGCGCGCCGGTGTGCCTGAAGCCGGGCGGCTGGCTGCTGCTGGAGCACGGCCACGACCAGCCCGACGCCGTCGCAGACCTCCTTCGGCGGGCCGGGTTCGAGGCCATCGCACACCGGCACGACCTGGCCGGCATGCGGCGCTGCACCGGCGGGCGCTGGCCGGGGGCCGCCCTGCCCGCGTCGGCGTGAGGGTTGCGACGCTGAAGCGGGACAGCATGGATAATTCGGTGTCAGACGAAGCCGGTGTGCCGGCCACCCACCTGCCATCACGGAGAACCTCATGAGCGACACCCATCAGCGCATCGACCAACTCGTCAAGGGCAACGAGGTGCTGCTGTTCATGAAAGGCACCGCCAGCTTCCCGATGTGCGGTTTTTCGGGCCGCGCGATCCAGATCCTGAAGGCCTGCGGCGTGGACACCAAGACGGTGAAGACCGTCAATGTGCTGGAGGACGACGAGATCCGCCAGGGCATCAAGACCTACAGCAACTGGCCGACCATCCCGCAGCTGTACGTGCGCGGCGAATTCGTCGGCGGCTCGGACATCATGATGGAGATGTACGAGAGCGGCGAGCTGCAACAGGTGCTGGGCGGCAAGGCCGCCTGATCGCGCGTCGCACACGCGCAACTCCACGCTTTTCCGCGCTTCAACTGCGGCACGGCTTGTGCTGCAATGAAGCCGTGCCTGCAGGAAAGGAGTGGACCATGGATTCGCGCAGTCTCGTCACGTCGTCGCACACCTTCCAGTTGCCCGTGGCGCGGGTGCGGAGCGTCTTTCGCGCCGAGGATGTGGAGCGCAAGCTGGGCAAGCTGCCCGAGCGCGACCACGACGCCCTGCGCAGCACCTACGAGCGCATGCTCGAACGCGGGCCCGAGCGCTTTCAGGTCAAGCCCAGCGGCGTGCCCGACATGACGCCGCTGTACGACCAATTGCCGAACTTCACGGCGGCGCTCGATGACGTCAAGCGCCATGTGGCGCTCAGCCAGGACAGCCGCGACGGGCTGGAGATCACGCCGATGCTGCTGCTGGGCCCGCCGGGCATCGGCAAGACGCACTTTGCGCGCCAGCTCGCGCACCTGCTGGGCACCGGCATGAACCTGGTGCCGATGAGTTCGATGACCGCCGGCTGGCTGCTGTCGGGCTCGTCATCGCAGTGGAAGGGCTCGCGGCCCGGCAAGGTGTTCGAGGCCATCGTCGATGGCGAATACGCCAATCCGGTGATCGTGGTCGATGAGGTCGACAAGGCCAGCGCCGATGCGCAGTACGACCCGCTGGGCGCCCTGTACAGCCTGCTCGAGCACGACACCGCGCGCGACTTCATCGACGAGTTCGCCGAGGTGCCGATCGACGCCAGCCAGGTGATCTGGATCCTCACCGCCAACAGCGAGCGCAGCATCCCCGAGCCGATCCTCAACCGCATGAACGTGTTCGAGATCGATCCGCCTTCGCCCGAAGCGGCGCGCCAGATCGCTGCCAACCTGTACCGCGCGATCCGCGGCGAGCATGGCTGGGGCGAACGCTTCGTGCCCGAGCCGTGCGACGAGGTGCTGGATGCGCTGGTGCCGCTGGCGCCGCGCGAAATGCGCCGCGCGCTGATGACGGCCTTTGGCAATGCGCGCCTGGCTGGGCGCGATGCACTCAGCGCAGATGACCTGCCGCGCGCAGGCAGCGCGCGCAAGCCGATCGGCTTCGTTCAATAAGTCGGACGCTGCGAATCAGGCGGTCAGACGGCCCGGCCGTCGACGCTGAATTCCCACTGGCGGCGCGCGGCGAACACCGCATTGGGGTACTCGGGCCGGCCGCGGCTGCCGTTGTAGCGGCCCAATGCCATGAACAGGTCGCCGCGCTCCATGTCGAGGTAGTGCCGCAGGATCACGCAGCCGTAGCGCAGGTTGGTCTGCAGATGGAACAGGCGGCTCGGGTCGCCGTCGCCAATCACGCGCGTCCAGAACGGCATGACCTGCATGTAGCCGCGCGCGCCAGCGCTGCTGATCGCGAACTTGCGGAATGCGCTCTCGACCTGGATCAGCCCCATGACGAGCGACACATCCAGCGCTGCGCGCTTGCTCTCGTACCAGACGGTTTGCAGGAACTCCTGACGCACCTGCGGCTCCGGCTTGCGGCCCGTGAGGCGCTGACCGACGGTACCCAGCCAGCGCTGATAGCGCAGTTGCGCGTCGGTGGAGGCGAACACCGGCACCGGCGGCGCACCGTGCGCCACCGCCGAGCGCAGCGCCACACGCACCGAATCCGCCAGCGGCTCTTCGATCTGTGCGCCGGCCTTGGCATCGCTGCAGAAGGCCAGTCCCGCCGCACCGGCTGCACCAGCGACGCCACGCCACAGGCAGTCGCGGCGCGAGATGAGGCGCGCTGAAGGCGCACCGTCGAAGACGTTCAAGTTCGTCATGCAGCGCTGCGCAGTCATGACACCGGCGCCCCGGTTCAGGCGCGAACGCGCTCGCGCAAAAACGCCAGCACCTGAGATGCGTCCACCGGCGTGGCGGCGCTGTCGCGGCGGTGCTGGTACTCCACCTTGCCGTCCTTCAGGCCCCGGTCGCCGATCGTCACGCGGTGCGGCACGCCGATCAGTTCCCAGTCGGCGAACATCGCGCCGGGGCGCTCACCGCGGTCGTCCAGCATCACATCGATGCCCAGCGCTGCCAGTTCGTCGTGCAGCTTCTCGGCAGCAGCCTTCACTTCGGCGCTGCGGTCCATGCCGATCGGGCAGATGACCACGGTGAAGGGCGCGATCGCATCGGGCCAGATGATGCCGCGCTCGTCGTGGTTCTGCTCGATGGCCGCAGCCGGCAGCCGGGTGATGCCGATGCCGTAGCAGCCCATCTCCATGAGCTGCGGCTTGCCGTTCTCGTCCAGAAAGGTGGCATTCATCGCCGCGCTGTACTTGGTACCGAGGTAGAACACATGCCCCACCTCGATGCCGCGCTCGATCGCCAACGGCCCCTTGCCATCGGGCGACGGATCGCCTTCCACCACGTTGCGGATATCGACCACCAGATCGGGCTCGGGCAAATCGCGGCCCCAGTTCACGCCGGTGATGTGAAAACCCTCTTCATTGGCGCCGCAGATCCAGTCGGCCATCACCGCCACCTCGCGGTCGGCCACCACGCGCACCGGCTTCTTCAGGCCAATCGGCCCCAGGTAGCCCGGCTTGCAGCCGAAGTGCGCCTCGATCTCGGGCACGGTGGCAAAGCGAAAGCCCATGTTCAGGCCCGGCACCTTGCCCACCTTCACCTCGTTCATGTCGTGGTCGCCGCGCACCAGCAGCAGCCAGACGGTGGTCTTGACGATTTCGTCGCGCTCGTTGATCTCGTCGGTGGCCAGCACCAGCGACTTCACCGTCGTCTGAAGCGGCACCTTCAGCAACTCGGCCACGTCGGCGCAGGTGCTCTTGCCGGGCGTCGCCGTCCTGGTCATCGCGTGTGCGGGGGCGGGGCGGGGGCCGGCCGGGGGCAGCGCCTCGGCCTTTTCCATGTTGGCCGCGTAGTCGCTGTTGGGGCAGTAGACGATCGCGTCTTCGCCGGTCGAGGCGATCACCTGGAACTCTTCGGACAGGTCGCCGCCGATGGCGCCGCTGTCGGCCGCCACCGCGCGGTAGCGCAGTCCGAAGCGGTCGAAGATGGCGCGGTAAGCCTGCGCCATCACCTGATAGCTCGCCTTGGCCGACGCCACGTCGCGGTCGAAGCTGTAGGCGTCCTTCATGATGAACTCGCGCCCGCGCATCAGGCCAAAGCGCGGCCGCCGCTCGTCGCGGAACTTGGTCTGGATCTGGTACAGGTTCTTGGGCAGCTGCTTGTAGCTGCGCAGCTCGGCGCGCGCGATGTCGGTGATCACCTCTTCGCTGGTGGGCTGCACCACGAAGTCGCGGTCGTGGCGGTCTTTCAGGCGCAGCAATTCGGGGCCCATCTTCTGGAAGCGGCCGGTTTCCTGCCAGAGCTCGGCTGGCTGGATGACCGGCATGGTGAGCTCGACCGCGCCGGCACGGTTCATCTCGTCGCGCACGATGGCTTCGACCTTGCGGATCACGCGCAGCCCCATCGGCATGAAGTTGTAGATGCCGGCGCCCAGCTTGCGGATCATGCCGGCTCGCATCATCAGGCGGTGGCTGACGATCTCGGCGTCGGCGGGCGCTTCCTTGAGGGTGGAGATCAGGAACTGGGAGGCTCTCATCGGCGGGGCAAAAGACAGTGGGGGATCACCAAGCCCCTTGAACGCCGCAGACGGGCGTGCATAATGAACTCAGTTCAAAAATTGGGGTTTGATTATGCTCGACCGGGACGGCTTCAGGCCGAACGTCGGCATCATCCTGCTCAACCATCGGAACCAGGTGTTCTGGGGCAAGCGCATCCGCACCCACTCCTGGCAATTCCCGCAGGGCGGCATCGACCGGGGCGAGACGCCCGAGCAGGCGATGTACCGGGAACTGCACGAGGAGGTCGGGCTCCAGCCCGAGCATGTGCGCATCATTGCCCGCACCCGTGACTGGTTGCGCTACGAGGTGCCCGACCGGTATATCCGCCGCGAGGCGCGTGGCCACTACAAGGGCCAGAAGCAGATCTGGTACCTGCTGCAGCTCACCGGCTACGACTGGAACCTGAACCTGCGCGCCACCGACCACCCCGAGTTCGACGCCTGGCGCTGGAACGACTACTGGGTGCCCCTGGATGTGGTGGTGGAGTTCAAGCGCGGCGTCTACGAAATGGCGCTGACCGAACTGGCGCGCTACCTGCCGCGCCAGCACGACCACCGCAACCGCTTCCTGCGCGGCAATGTGCGCTCGCGCGATTCAGGTGATGTGGGGCCGATGGCGCGCCACGGCGTCGAGGGCGGATCGATGCAGATGGAACTGCCGCCCGGCGCCAGCTTCGACCCCGACCCGCAGGCCGACAGCGCCACACGACCGGACTGAGTGCGCGCCGCGCTGCGCCAGCGCGACCGACCATCCAGCCGCTCGACGATTCAGCCGCTCAAACGCTCAGCGGCCCAGCACCAGGTTGTCGCGGTGCACCATCTCGGGCTCGGCCACGTAGCCCAGCACCGCTTCGATCTCGGATGAGGGCTTGCGGCAGATCAGCCGTGCCTCGGCACTTGAATAGTTCGACAGGCCGCGTGCGATCTCTGCACCCGCTGCACTGCGCACCGCGATCACGTCACCGCGCGAAAACTCGCCTTCCACCGCCGTCATGCCGATCGGCAGCAGGCTCTTGCCCTCGTCGCGCAGCTTGGCCACCGCGCCATCGTCCACCACCACCGCGCCACGCAGCTGCAGGTGGTCGGCAATCCACTGCTTGCGTGCCTGTGTCTTCTGGGTCGGCGCCACCAGCAGCGTGCCGATGGACTCACCTGCGCACAGCCGCGGCAGCGCATCACGCTCGCGGCCCCAGGCGATCACGGTGGACGCGCCCGAGCCGGCAGCCCGCTTGGCCGCCAGCACCTTGGTGATCATGCCGCCCTTACCGATCGACGATCCGGCGCCGCCGGCCATCGCCTCCAGCGCCAGGTCACCGGCCTGCGCCTCGTGGATGAAGCGCGCCGCCGGGTCCTTGCGCGGGTCGGCGCTGTACAGGCCCTTCTGGTCGGTCAGGATGACCAGTGCATCGGCCTCCACCAGGTTGGCCACCAGCGCGCCCAGCGTGTCGTTGTCGCCGAACTTGATCTCGTCGGTCACCACCGTGTCGTTCTCGTTGATGACCGGAATCACCTTGAGCGACAGCAGCGTGAGCAGCGTCGAGCGCGCGTTCAGGTAGCGCTCGCGGTCAGCGAGGTCGGCATGCGTCAGCAGCACCTGCGCCGAGCCCATGCCCTGCTCGCGCAGCTTGGTCTCGTACATCTGCGCCAGGCCCATCTGCCCCACGGCAGCGGCGGCCTGCAGTTCGTGCAGCTCGTGCGGGCGGCTGCTCCAGCCCAGGCGCTTCATGCCTTCGGCGATGGCGCCGCTGGACACCATGATGACCTCGCGCCCCTCGCGCGCCAGCTGCACCATCTGGCGGCACCACTCGCCAATGGCGGCGGCATCGAGCCCGCGGCCTTCGTTGGTGACAAGACTGGAGCCGACCTTGACCACGATGCGGCGTGCATCGCGCAGCACCGTGCTCATGCCTCTCCCCCGGTCGATGCACCGGCAGCAAAGCGCGGGTCGACCTCGGCCGGCGTGTTCTCGGCCACCTGCAGCGCATGCACATGCTGGTACACCGACTGCACCAACGGCTCGCAGCCTTCACGGGTAAGTGCCGAAATCGAGAACACCGGGCCCTTGTATTTCATGCGCTTCACGAAATCCTTGACGCGCGCCTCGCGCTCGTCGGCGGGCACCATGTCAAGCTTGTTGAGCACCAGCCAGCGCGGCTTCTTGTACAGCGCCTCGTCGTATTTCTTGAGCTCGGCCACGATGGCCTTGGCCTGCGCCACCGGGTCAACCCCATCATCGAACGGCGCGATGTCCACCAGGTGCAGCAGCAGCCGCGTGCGCTGCAGGTGCCGCAGGAACTGATGCCCCAGGCCCGCGCCCTCTGACGCGCCTTCGATCAGACCTGGCACGTCGGCGACCACAAAGCTCTGCTCCGGCCCCACGCGCACCACGCCCAGGTTGGGGTGCAGCGTGGTGAAGGGGTAGTCGGCGATCTTGGGCCGCGCATTGGAGATGGCCGCGATCAGCGTTGACTTGCCCGCGTTGGGCATGCCCAGCAGGCCCACGTCGGCCAGCACCTTCAGTTCGAGCTTCAGGTTCTTGCGCTCGCCGGGCCAACCGGGCGTTTTCTGGCGCGGCGCGCGGTTGATCGCGCTCTTGAAGCGCATGTTGCCGAAGCCGCCGTCGCCGCCCTTGGCGATCATGATGCGCTCGCCGGGCACCAGCAGTTCGTACAGCACCGCGCCGGTTTCAGCGTCGGTGATGATGGTGCCCACCGGCATCTTGAGGGTGATGTCGGTGCCGGCCGCACCAAACATGTCGGACCCCATGCCGTGCTCGCCGCGCTGCGCCTCATGGCGGCGCGAATAGCGGTAGTCCACCAGCGTGTTGAGGTTGGGGTCGGCCAGCGCATACACATGGCCACCGCGCCCGCCGTCGCCACCGTTGGGGCCGCCGAACTCCTTGTACTTCTCGTGGCGGAACGAGACGCAGCCGTTGCCGCCATCGCCAGCGGCGATGTCGATGAAGGCTTCGTCAACGAACTTCATGGCAGTGGGGTCACAGGGTGTGCGGGCAGCGCGCCAACAAAAAAGCCCTGCAGCCGTGGCGCAGGGCTTTCGTGCCGGAAAGCCTTCAGGCTCAGGCCGGGGTGACGTTGACCGTGTGCTTGTTCAACGCGCCCTTGGTCGCGAACGACACATGGCCGTCGACCAGCGCAAACAGGGTGTGGTCCTTGCCAATGCCGACATTGGTGCCGGCATGGAAGCGCGTCCCGCGCTGGCGCACGATGATCGAGCCGGCGCTGATGAGTTCGCCGCCGAACGCCTTGACACCCAGCATCTTGGGCTTGGAGTCGCGGCCGTTGCGTGTGGAGCCGCCGCCTTTTTTCTGTGCCATGTTCCGTGCTCCTTAAGCGCTGATGGCGCCGATCTGCAGTTCGGTGAACTGCTGGCGATGGCCCTGGCGCTTTTGATAGTGCTTGCGACGACGCATCTTGAAGATGCGCACCTTGTCATGCTTGCCGTGGGCCACGACGGTGGCTTTCACGGTGGCGCCGGATACCAGGGGCGTCCCCACCTTGAGTTCGGCGCCGTCTCCGACAGCCAGAACCTGGTCGATCACGATTTCCTGGCCAACGTCCGCAGCAATCTGTTCTACTTTGATCTTCTCGCCAGCGGCAACGCGATACTGCTTGCCACCGGTTTTTATGACCGCGTACATGTTTGACCTCTTTCAAAGAAAGCCTGCGGACGGATTTCCGCAGAGCCCAAGAGTATAGCACGGGCCCCGGTCAGGGTGTGCGGCCACTAACATGCAGCGCGTACCGGGCGGCTGCGAGAGGCCGCCGCGATGCGGCCTGCCGTCGCAGCCTGTTACCAAGGCGCCAAGGCGGCCCGGCTTCCTATAATCCGCGCTCGCCTCGCGGCCGATACGCCGGTTCCGCTTGTTCCGCCCCGTACGACCCGAAAGTCTGCCTCGTGCTGTCGCCCTCGCCCGCCACCCCTGCCGATGCCCTGGCGCTGGTGGCACAAGACATGGCCACGGTGGACACGGTGATCCGCGACCGGCTGGATTCGGGCGTGCCGCTGGTCGGCGAGGTGGCGCGCTACATCATCTCGGCCGGAGGCAAGCGCCTGCGCCCGGCCCTGCTGCTGCTGACCTGCGGCGCGCTGGGGGTGCATTCGCCCGACCGGCACAAGCTGGCTGCGGTGGTGGAATTCATCCACACCGCCACACTTCTGCATGACGATGTGGTCGATGGGTCGACCCTGCGCCGCGGCCGCCCGACCGCCAACGAAAGCTTCGGCAACCCGGCCAGCGTGCTGGTGGGCGACTTCCTGTATTCGCGCGCCTTCCAGATGATGGTGGAGTGCGGCGAGATGCGCATCATGCGCATCCTGGCCGACGCCACCAACGTGATCGCCGAAGGCGAGGTGCTGCAGCTGATGAACATGCACGACGCCTCGCTGTCCGAGGCCGAGTACCTGCGCGTGATCCGCTCCAAGACCGCCAAGCTGTTTGAAGCCAGCAGCCGGCTTGGCGCGGTGCTGGCAGGCAGCCCCGAGGCGGTGGAAACCGCCTGCGCCGACTATGGTCAGGCCCTGGGTACTGCCTTCCAGGTCATCGACGACGTGCTCGACTACGAAGGCGACAGCGCCGAAATGGGCAAGAACCTGGGCGACGACCTGCGCGAGGGCAAGGCGACGCTGCCGCTGATCGCAGCGATGCAGCGCGGCAACGAGCAGCAGGCCGGCGTGATCCGCGAAGCGATCGAGCAGGGCTCGGTGGATCGGCTGGAAGAGATCGTGTCCATCGTGCGCAGCACCGGCGCGATCAACGTTGCGCGTGAAGCGGCAGCGGCCGAAGCACGCCGCGCGGTCGTCGCCACCGAGGTGCTTCCGTCCAATGCGCACTCGCGCGCCCTGCGCGCGCTGGCCGAGCAGCTGCTCGGACGACGGACCTGAAGCGTCAAACCTGAAACATCACACCGCGCCGCATCGCGTCGCTGACCTTCGCGACCGCGCAGCCGCCTTTGCTACAATCCGGTGCTTGATTTTGAAGACGTCGCAGCAGCAGTTGTGGCGCTTCCTGACCGCGAGGTCATCGGGGTGTAGCTTAGCCTGGTAGAGCGCTACGTTCGGGACGTAGAGGCCGGAGGTTCGAATCCTCTCACCCCGACCATCTCTTTTCCTCATTCCGTCCTGCTTTCACGCAAAACATTTCTTGCGTGTATTGCCCCAGCAGATACTGGTCACTTCAAGCCGCTCATGAGTTTCATTGAGCGCGACTCATTTTTGCTCGTCACAAATCAACTTGGGTTGGCACAAGCTGAGTGTTCTCGCCTATTGCAAACCGCACAACAGTGAGCTTCCGGACAAGTCGCTTGAGTTGGGCTTCTTGTGACCCAACAAGCCACCTCCGACATCTGCTTGTGCCTGAACGTAGTAAGAAATCTTGATCGCGCCAGACTGGCCGGCGTTTTGTCGACCACTGGAGATTAGCGATGAACAAAAGATTTTTTGTGCCAACGAT
>JBDLRH010000126.1:0-9861 GCA_039800165.1 Pseudomonadota bacterium | reverse complement strand
CACGGGTACCGGCCTGGGCGTAGATGTGCGATGCATCCATCGCAGCCGGGTCGACCGTACCGAGCCAGGGGGCGGCCAGCGCGATCAGCACCAGCAAGACCAGTACCGAGCCGCCGAAGCGCACGGCGCCGTTTTGCGACAGGCGGATGAGTGTGGCGTTCATCGCGACACCTTCATGCGCTGCGTTTGGGAGCGCGGTCCCGGGGGGATGGGTACCGGGCTGCGCTCATGTCCCCCGCCGCATGCTGCGGGGCAGCCTGCGGCTCCTCCTTGACTTCGCTTCGCCCGGTACCCGCCACCGTGACCCCTGGCGTGCCGACCGCGCGCGAGCGCAGCGCATGCGCACCGGCGACACGCACCAGAGCGTGCGGCCGGGGTGCCCTGTGAAGCGAAGTCAAGGAGGAGCGGCGGGCGCAGCCCGTCGCGGGGGACGTGAGCGCAACAGGGCACCCCGGTCGCACGCGAACGAACGCCCATCGCGTACGAACGAGCGAAGCTGCAGCGAATGCGAACACGATGCGCATCTCAGTACCGGATCCGCGGATCAAGGAACAGGTAGCTCACGTCCACCAGCAGGTTGATCAGCACGTACAGCACGCTGAAGAACAGCACCACGCCCTGGATCATCGGGAAGTCGCGGTTCAGCACCGCCTCCACCGTCAGCGACCCCAAGCCCGGAATCGAATACACCGTCTCGGTGACCACCACGCCGCCGATCAGCAGCGCCACGCCAATGCCGATCACGGTGACGATGGGCACCGCGGCGTTGGCCAGCGCGTGGCGCAACAGCACCGCCACCTCGTTGATGCCCTTGGCGCGCGCAGTGCGGATGTAGTCCTCGGTCAGCGCCTCGGAGACGCTGGCGCGCGTCACCCGCGCGATCAGCGCGATGTAGATCAGCCCGAGCGTGGCCCAGGGCAGGATCAGGTGGCGCATCCACGCCCACAGGCCCTGCCCGTCGTTGCCGAACAGGCGCTTGTAGCCCTGTACCGGCAGGATGGACAGCTGCATCGAGAAGATGTAGATCAGCACGTAGCCGATCACGAACACCGGCACCGAGAAGCCCAGCACCGAAAAACCCGACAGCAGCCGGTCCAGCCAGCCGCCCATGCGCCATGCGGCCAGCGTGCCCAGCGGCACCGCCAGCAGCACGGCCAGCACGATGGTGCCGAAGGCCAGCGCGAGCGTTGGTTCGATGCGCTGCGCGATCAGGTCGGTCACCGGCCGGTTCAGGTAGAAGGAATAGCCCAGGTCGCCCTGCAGCACCTTGCCCACCCAGATGCCGTACTGCACCACCAGCGGCTGGTCCAGCCCCAGCTGCTTGCGCACCTGCTCGATCTCCTGGCTGGTGGCCGACGCGCCAGCGATGACGGCGGCCGGGTCTCCCGGCGCCAGGCGCAGGATCAGGAAAACGACGATGGAGACCACCAGCAGCACCGGCACGACGGCCAGCAGCCGCTGGATCAGGAATCGCAGCATGAGCGGTCAGGCGCCCGGGCCGCCCCGCCGCGAGGCGGGGCGCCGGGGGCCGGGCATCAGTTCTTCTTCACGCCCCACAGCACCGGCACACCGGCGTTCACCGGGATCAGGTTGCTGATGTTCTTGCGCACCACGCTCGGGCTCTGGTACTGACCCAGCGGCGCGTGGGTGGCGGTCTCCATCGCCAGCAGTTGCAGGTCTTCGGCGATCTTCTTCTTCTCGGCCACCGTCTTGGCGCGCGCGAACTTGTCCTTCAGTTGCTCGATGCGCGGCTCGTCGTGCCAGCCGAACCAGCCGCTCTTGCCGCGCGCGTTCAGCATGGCCATGCCCAGCGGGTTCTCGAGGTCACCCGCGGTCCACGCGGTGAGGAACAGGTTCCAGCCGCCCTGTGCCGGCGCGTCCTGCTTGGCGCGGCGCGCCAGCAGCGAGGCCCAGTCCATCTGCTGGAAGTCGACCTTGAAGCCCGCGGCCTCGAGCTGCTGCTTGGCCACCAGCGGGATCTTGGCAATCGAGGCCAGGTCGGTGGGTCGCATCAGCACCACCGGCGTGCCGTCGTAGCCGGCCTCCTTGAGCATCTGCTGCGCCTTCTGCGGGTTGGCCATGCCGGTGAAGTAGCCGGTCTTGTCGCTCGAGTACAGCGTGCCGCAGGGGTAGATGCTCGGGCAGTAGCGGTACAGGCCGGGCACGCCCACCTGCGTCTTCAGGTAAGCCTCTTGCCCCATGGCGACCATCGCCGCCTGGCGGATCTTCGGGTTGTCAAACGGCTTGTGCAGGTGGTTGAAGCGCATGATGAATGCCAGGCCCGCCACCGCGAAGTCGTCGATGCGCACGTCGGGCGTGGCCTTCAGCGACGAGATCTGGTCGAACGCCGGTTGCTCGACCCAGTCGACCTCGCCGGCCTTGATGGCGTTGAACTGCGTCTGCGTGTCGCGGATGATGACCCACTCGACCCGGTCCACATGCACCACCTTGCCGCCGCTCAGGCCATCGATCGGCTCGGCGCGCGGCTTGTACTTGGCGTTCTTGAGGTACACCACCCGCTCGCCCGGCTTGAACTCGTCGGCCTTGAAGGTGAACGGGCCCGAGCCGATGTGCTCCTTGATCTGCTCCATCGGCGAGGTGGCCGCAATGCGCGCGGGCATGATGAACGGCACGTTGGACGACGGCTTGCCCAGCGCATCGAGCACGATGCCGCACGGCTCCTTCAGGTTGAGCTTGAAGGTCTTGGCGTCCACCGCCTCGTAGTTGTCGATGAACTTGGCCAGCACGCCGCCCATCGCGTCGCGCGCCGTCCAGCGCTTGAGCGAGGCAATCACGTCTTCGCTGGTAACCGGCTTGCCGTCGTGGAACTCGAGCCCGTCGCGCAGGGTGAAGGTCCAGACCTTGCCGTCCTTGCTGGTGGTGTACTTGTCCACCATCTGCGGCTTGATCTCGCCCTTCTGGTTCACCGCAAACAGGGTGTCGTAGATCATGTACGCGTGGTTGCGCGTCACGTAGGCGGTGGTCCAGGTCGGGTCCAGCACCGTCAGGTTGGCGTGCGGCACGAAGCGCAGCGTCTTGGCTGCCCCCTGGGCATGGGCGGGCGCGGTGGCCAGTGCGGCAGCCAGCAGGCCGGCGGCGGTGAGTGCGGTGACGAGCGATCTGCGAAGCATGGCTTTCTTCTCCTGAAATGCGGTGGCAGCCCGCGGCTGCCTGGGGGACGAACGAAATTGAATCACATCACAAACGGCCGCTTGCCGGATCATGGATTACCCATGGTCCGTCTCATGGGCGCGACGCCGGGCGCTGCCCAAGCCAGTCGCCGCGCAGGCTTTCGTAAGCGGCTGCAACGCGCAGCAACAAGGCGTCGTTGCCGTGGGCGGCGATCAGCTGCACGCCCATCGGCCAGCGGTGCTGTGGATGGAAGCCCGCCGGCATGCTGATCGCCGGGCAGCCCGCCAGGGTGGCGTAGATGGTGCATTCCATCCAGCGGTGGTAGGTGTCCATCGCGCGGCCGGCGATCTGCCGGGGCCAGCGCTCGCCGATCGGGAACGGCCAGACCTGCGCCACCGGCAGCGCCAGCACGTCGAACTTCTCGAACAGGCCACGCAGATGCTGGAACCAGCGGGTGCGGATCTGGCTGGCGTGCATGAACTCCAGAAACGACAGGTTCCTGGAGCAGTCGTATTCCCACAGCGCCTCGGCCTTGATGGTCTCGCGTGCCTTGGGCAGCGCCATCAGCGCGTCCACCCGCGGTCCCACCAGCGCGCGGCGCCAGGCCAGCCAGCAGTCCCAAAGCCGCGTCGGGTCCATGCCCAGCGGCGTGGGCTCCACCACCGCGCCCGCCCCTTGCAGGTGCGTCAGCGCCTCGGTGCAGGCGTCCAGCACGCCGGCCTCGGTGGCCAGGTGGCCGCCCAGGTCGCCCAGCCAGCCCACCTTGAGGCCGCGCAGGGATTCGGGCTGCGCGCCGTCGCCGGGCTGCCATTGCAGCGGTGACCGCAGGGCCAGCGGCGTGCGCGCATCCGGGCCCGACTGGGTCAGCAGCAGGCGGCCCAAGTCTTCGGCGGTGCGCGACATCGGCCCTTCGGTGCCGAGCTGGTCCACCCAGACGTCGGCGCCCGGCCCTAACGGCACGCGGCCCTGCGTCGGCCGCATGCCCCACACATGGTTCCAGCCGGCCGGGTTGCGCAGCGAGCCCATGAAGTCCGAGCCGTCGGCCACCGGCAGCAGGCGCAGCGCCAGCGCCACCGCCGCGCCGCCGCTGCTGCCACCTGCGCTCACCGCCGCATCCCAGGCGTTGGGCGTGGGACCGAACAGGTCATTGAAGGTGTGCGAGCCCAGCCCGAGCTCGGGCATGTTGGTCTTGCCGATCACGATGCAGCCGGCAGCGCGCATGCGCGAGGCCATGATGTTGTCGGCGCGCGCAATCTGGTCCTTCAGCAGCACGCAGCCCTTGGTGCTCGGAAAGCCCGCCGCGTCGCCGGTGTCCTTGATCGCCTGCGGGATGCCGTGCAGCCAGCCGCGGCTGTGGCCCTGCGCCAGCTCGCTGTCGCACTGGTCGGCCTGCGCCAGCAGCGCCTCGTCGGCCGCCAGGTTGACGATCGCATTGGCCTGCGGGTTGATTGCGTGGATGCGGCCCAGGTAGGCCTGCATCACCTCGCGGCACGAGACCTCGCGCGCATGGATGCGGCGCGAGAGTTCGCTCGCGCTCCAGTCGGTGATGGTGTGGGTTGCGGTGCCCATGCTCGCCCCTCAGTAGCCCGGCGGCGGCGTGAAGCCGCGCCATTCCTCGCCCAGCCAGCGCGCCAGGCGCAGCGTCACCGGGTCGTGCCGTACCGGGCCGATGATCTGCGCGCCCACCGGCATCTGACGGCCCGCGCCGTCGTTCACCAGCCCCAGCGGGAAGGCCGTGGCCGGCAGCCCCACCACGCCGGGGTAGCCGGCCCAGAACAGCGAATGGGTGTGCGGCTGCGGCTGCCCATTGACCTGCACCATGCGCTCCCAGCGCTGGCCCTGGTGGTTGTGGTGGATCGGCAGCGAAGTCGCCACCGGGGCGATCACCACATCCACCTGCGTGAAGCACTGCGTCCACTGCCGGCGCAGCACCGCGCGGCGCTCGTCCCACTGCACCCACTCGCGGTGCGTCATGGTGCTGGCGCGATAGGTGCGCGACTCGGTGTCGTCCTGGCCCGCGGGCAGCGCGCGCGCCTTCTCGGCGAACTGCGCCCAGGTGGCGTCGTCGAGCATCGCGCCGGTGGCGCTGCGCAGCAGGTGCATGTAGACCGCGTGCGTCTCATAACCGTCCACCGGCTTCAGGTCGGTGCGCACGGTCACGCCTTGGGCGCGCAAAAAGGCGGCCAGCTCGGCCAGCTTGCCGCGGATCGCGTCGTCCACCGGTGCCTGGGCGTCGTCGTCGAGGATGGCCACGCGCAGCTCGCGCGGGTGACGCGCATCACCGCCCCACTGCGCAGGCGTCCAGCCCATCGGGCCGAACTGGGCGAGCGGTGAGGCCAGCACCTGCATCGACAGCTCGAGGTCGGCCGCGTGGCGCGCCAGCGGCCCGGCCACACAGATGTCGGCGCTGTCGATCGACTGCGTGCCCGGCAGCTCATGCCCGGCCATCGGCACCACGCCCCAGGTCGGCTTGTGGCCGTACACGCCGCAGTAGTGCGCCGGGTTGCGGATGGATGCGCCAATGTCGCTGCCCAGCTCCAGCGGCGTCATGCCCGCGGCCAGCGCCGCCGCCGAGCCGCCGGACGAACCGCCGGGGGCACGCGACAGGTCCCAGGGGTTGCTGGTGGTGCCGTACACCGGGTTGAAGCTTTGCCAGTCGGCCAGCGCCACCGGCACATTGGTCTTGCCCAGAATCACCGCCCCGGCGTCCTGCAAGCGCTGCACCGTCACCGCTGGCTGCTGCGCGATGTTGCGTGCCTGCGCCTCAAAGCCCCAGGTGGTGGGCAGGCCGGCGACGTTGAAGGACTCCTTCACCGTCATCGGAAGGCCATGCAGCGGCCCCCACAGCTCGCCGCGCGATCGCGCCTCGTCGGCCTGTCGGGCGCGCGCACGGGCCCGCTCGAAGTCGCGCACCACCACCGCGTTGATCGGCCCGTCATGCGCCTCGATGCGGGCAATGAAGTGGTCGGTGAGCTCCAGCGAAGACAGCTCGCCGCTGGCCAGGCCGCGGGCGAGTTCGTGCGCCGGGCGAAAAGACAGTGGGGTCATTGCGCGAGTCTAGAAAGGCGGTACGCGCACGCTATCGAAATCCAGCAAAGCAGCTTCGGGGTTTTCCCGGTATGACCCGCCAACACGGGCCTCGCGTGGTCACGCAGGTGACCGTGACACGGGCGGCACCGCCACGGAACGTACCCAGGCACCCAATGCCCCGAAGCCCGCAATCAGCGCCATGCCGGCCAGCGACACCGCGTCAGGCACATGGCCGAAAAGCGCCCAGCCGGCCAGCGCCGAAAACGCGATCGCGCTGTACAGATAGGGCGACACCACCGCCACCGGCGCACGCGAGAACGCCATCACCATGAAGTACTGGCCGTAGGTGCCGGCCAGTGCCACGGCGCCCAGCAGTGCCAGGTTGCCGGTGGAGATCTCCGCTGGCCAGAACCACGGCACCAGCACCGAAAACACCAGCGCGCCCAGGGCACTGGTGTAGAGGTGGGTGGTCTGGGGGGCGTCGTGCCGGGCCAGCACGCCAGTGAGCGTCTGGAAGCCGGTGTAGCAAGCCACGCCCGCCAGTGCGATCAACGCGCCTATGCTGTCCACCTGCCCGCCCGGTCGCACGATCAGCAGCGCACCCGCCAGGCCGCCGGCCACGCACACCCAGCCCAGCGGGCGCACCGGCTCGTGCAGCGAGAAGCGCGCCAGCAGCATCACCAGCGTGGGCACCAGGCAATAGATGGCGGTGAATTCGGCCACCGGCATGCGCATCAGCGCCGCATAGCCACAGATGCTGCCGCCAATCACCAGCGCTGCGCGCAGCAGCTGCAGGCCCGGGCGGCGCGATCGCCACAGCGACCGGTCACCGCGGCGCGCCGTACCCATGGCGGCCAGGGCGAACTGCAGCGCGTAGCGTGCCCAGATGATCAGCACCGGCGCCAGCACCGCCATCAGCAGCTTGGCCAGCGCGTCCTGGGTGGACAGGCAGGCCATCGCGGCCACCATCATGGCGATGCCCAGACCATGGCCGCGGGCATGGCCTGGCGCCGTCATGCACGGCCCCGCAAGGTGGCCGAGGGCAGCTCGCCGAACAGGCGCCGGTAGTCCTGCGCGAACTGGCTCAGGTGCCAGAAACCCCAGCGCGTGGCGATGTCCTGCACCGTCTCGGACGACGCGGCGCGCTTGAGGTCGCGCCGCACGCCATTGAGGCGCACTGCGCGAAGGTACTTCACCGGCGTGGTACCCAGCACATCGTGAAAGCAGTAGTTGAGCTTGCGCCGGCTGATGCCAACCTGGCTGCACACCTCGAGGATCGACAGCGGCTCGTCGCTGCGCGACAGCATCAGCTCACAGGCCTGATCCACCATCCGCTTGCGCCGCTGCAGCGTGTCCAGCCCGCTGGTATCCACCTGTGCCGGCAGCGCCTCGATCCACTCGATCAGGATCTCGTCGCGCAGCTGGCGCAGCGTCTGCGCCTCGGGCTGGCGCAAGGCCAGCGCGCCCGCCTGGTCGAGTGCGGTCAGGTGCAGGTCGCGCAGCGCACCGGCCTTCACCGCAGTGGTGCGCAGCACCATCTGGCGCTCCAGCCAGCTCGCCAGGGGCTTGTAGTACATCCGCTCCCACAGTGGCTCAAGCAGGCTGCGGTCGGCCACGATGGCGATCAGCGAGAAATCGACCGGCGTGGTCATGTCGATGTCATCGCCTCGCCCGCACATCACCGCGTGCTCGGGCACACGCTGGCCGTTGAAGAACAGGTCGGTGCGGTCGGCCAAGGGCATCGCAAAGCCATAGGCCTCGGGCGACAGGTGCCCGCGCTGGCGCAGCGCCGGCCGCGTGTCTTCTCGCAACAGGGTCAGGCCGGGCAGCGCCACCCGGTGCAGCCGGCCGTGGAACGCGCCCTCGGACAGCTGCTCGTAGCGCAGCTGCCAGTCGCCCTGCGCGTGGGCATGCGCGTCCATGTCGGTGGATGTGATGACCTCGCTCCACGCAGCGGTAGCCCTGTCCTGCGCAGACGGGCGGGTGACCAGGGACAAGGGCGTGGACGGCATCGCGAGAGTGCAGCGGCTCGTGAAAACCCGGGGCGCGCGGTGCAAAAAACTGATAGCCGCGCTGCAACGGGGCTCCTAGCATGCCAGCAACGAAGCCAGAGGTCGGTCGCGCGGATGTCAGCCGGCCGTACACGCGGCCCACGCCATGACCCAGCGCATTGCCATCTTGCTGACCAACGACGATGAATCCGCGTTCGCGCAAGCGTTTGCGGACGACGGGCAAAAGGTGGCGCAACTGCTGCAGCCCTTGCGGCCCGACTGGCAGTTCAACATCGTTCGCGTCATCGATGGAGAACTACCGCCGTCGGTCGATGCATTCGACGCCCACGTGATCACCGGCAGCCCCGCCTCGGTCAACGACGACACCCTGCCCTGGGTGCGCGGCTTGCTGGACTTCATCCGCGCACTGCACGCAGCGCAGCGCCTGACCATCGGCCTGTGCTTTGGTCACCAGGCAATCGCGCGGGCCCTGGGCGGGCAAGTGGAGCGACATGCGGCCGGTTGGGGCCTGGGCCTGCACGCCACGCGCTGGTCGCAGCCACAAGCCTGGATGCAGCCGGCGCGTACGCAGATGACGCTGATGGCTGCGCACAACGAGCAGGTCACCCAGCCGCCGCCAGGCGCGCAGGTGCTGTCGGGCAGCGACTTCTGCCGCATCGGCTCGTTCAGCGTCGGTCGGCACATCTTCACCACGCAATACCACCCCGAGATGAGCCCGCGCTTCATGCATGCGTTGCTGTCGCACCTGGACGCGCTGGCCGCTTGCGGCAAGGTCATTGATGCTGCGACGGTGCAGGCCGCCCGCCAGAGCCTGGCCAGCATCGACGGGGCGCAGCACGGACCCATCACCGACGCGCAGGTGCTCGCGCAATGGATGGTTCAGTTTCTGGAGCCAGCCGCATGACGATCTGGACGCCCACCGACGACGGCCACGCCGACCTGTCCAGCCACGACAGCTTTGCCCACGGCGCGCCGCACAATACCTTTCGCCGCCTGCGCGACGAAGACCCGATGTCCTGGTGCGAGTGGTCGGGCGGCAAGGGCTTCTGGTCGGTCACGCGACATGCCGACATCCTTGAGCTGAACCGCGCTTTTCAGCGCCTGAGCTCGGCGCAGGGCATCCGCATGGAAGACCAGACCCACGAGGAATACCTGGCACGCCGCACCTTCCAGGAGACCGACCCACCCGAGCACACCCGCACCCGGCTGCTGGTGGCCAAGGCCTTTTCCAAACCGATGATCGCGCTGTACGAGCAGCAGATCCGCGAGCTGTGCGCCACCATCCTCGACCAGGCACTGGCCCAGTCAGATTTCGACGCGGTATCGGCAATTGCGCGGCAGCTGCCGATGCGCATGCTCGGCCGCATCGCCGGCCTGCCCGAGGAAGACCTGGACTGGCTGGTCGACCGCGGCGACGCGCTGATGGCCAACACCGACAGCGACTTCACCAGCCATGTGGTCGACCAGGTGGACACCGAGGCCTACCGCTTCATGCCGTTTCGCTCGCCGGCCGGCGCCGAGCTGTACGACTATGCCGCACGCCTGATGCAGCGCAAGCAGCGCGAGGGCGACACCCGCGGCGTGCTGCACCTGATCACCCAGCCCGATGCGCAGGGCAACGTGATCAGCGACACCGAGTTCCGCAACTTCTTTTGCCTGCTGGTGGCGGCGGGCAACGACACTACCC
>JBDLRH010000125.1:0-3321 GCA_039800165.1 Pseudomonadota bacterium | reverse complement strand
ACGGCCAAACCCACCGCGAGCGCGGCGACAGCCATGGCCACGAGAACGAACGTCGACCCCAAGAAATCCCCTGCTGATCAGGGGGACCATAGCAGAGCGCCGCGCGCGCGACAACCGCCGCGCGGGCCCCGCGTTGGTTTCAGAGCAGCGCCTTGAGGAGCTTGCCCATCTCCGACGGATTGCGCGTCACCTTGAAGCCGCACTCTTCCATGATGGCGAGCTTGGCGTCCGCCGTGTCGGCGCCGCCGGAGATCAGCGCACCGGCATGGCCCATGCGCTTGCCGGGGGGCGCGGTCACGCCGGCGATGAAGCCGACGATGGGCTTCTTCATGTTGGCCTTGCACCAGCGCGCGGCCTCGGCTTCATCGGGTCCGCCAATCTCGCCGATCATGATGACGGCGTCCGTGTCCGGGTCGTCGTTGAAGGCCTTCATCACGTCGATGTGCTTGAGGCCATTGATCGGGTCGCCGCCGATGCCTACAGCACTGGACTGACCCAGACCGATCTCGGTGAGCTGCGCCACCGCTTCGTAGGTGAGCGTGCCCGAGCGCGACACCACGCCGATGCGGCCCTTCTTGTGGATGTGGCCCGGCATGATGCCGATCTTGATTTCCTCGGGCGTGATCAGGCCCGGGCAGTTGGGGCCGAGCAGCAGCGTCTTCTTGCCGCCAGCGGCCTCCTTGGCCTTCATCTTGTTGCGCACCTCCAGCATGTCGCGCACCGGGATGCCTTCGGTGATGCAGATGGCCAGGTCCAGGTCGGCCTCGACCGCCTCCCAGATGGCAGCAGCCGCGCCTGCCGGCGGCACATAGATCACGCTGACGGTGGCGCCGGTTTGCTTGGCGGCTTCTTTCACCGAGGCGTAGATCGGAATGTCAAAGATCTTCTCGCCGGCCTTCTTCGGGTTCACGCCCGCCACGAAGCAGTTCTTGCCGTTGGCGTATTCCTGGCACTTCTCGGTGTGGAACTGGCCTGTCTTGCCGGTGATGCCCTGCGTGATGACTTTGGTGTTTTTGTTGATGTAGATCGACATGGTGCTACCCCCGGGCTTACTTGGATACCGCAGCCACGACCTTCTGGGCCGCTTCTGCCATGGTGTCGGCGCTGATGATCGGCAGGCCCGATTCGGCCAGCATCTTCTTGCCCAGCTCTTCGTTGGTGCCCTTCATGCGCACCACCAGCGGCACGTTCAGGTTCACCGCCTTGCACGCGGTGATCACGCCGGTGGCAATCGTGTCGCAGCGCATGATGCCGCCGAAGATGTTGACGAGGATCGCCTTCACCTTGGGGTTCTTCAGCATGATCTTGAAGGCTTCGGTCACCTTCTCGGGGGTGGCGCCGCCGCCCACATCCAGGAAGTTCGCCGGCTCGGCGCCGAACAGCTTGATGGTGTCCATGGTCGCCATCGCGAGGCCCGCACCATTGACCAGGCATCCGATGTTGCCGTCCAGGCTGATGTAGGCCAGGTCGAACTTGCTGGCCTCGATCTCGGCCGGGTCTTCCTCATCCAGATCGCGCAGCGCGACGATCTCGGGGTGGCGGAACAGCGCGTTCGAATCAAAGTTGAACTTCGAATCCAGCGCAATGATGTTGCCCTTGCCGTCGCGGTTCAGCGGATTGATCTCCACCAGCGACGCGTCGGTGTCCATGTAGCACTGGTAGAGCTTCTTGCAGACGTCGATGAACTGCGCCTGCGAATCAGCGGGCATGCCCACGCCCCTGGCGATCTCTGCGCCTTGCGCATCGCTCATGCCGGTCAGTGGGTCGACGAAGACCTTGACGATCTTCTCGGGCGTGCTGTGCGCCACTTCCTCGATGTCCATGCCGCCTTCGCTGGAGGCGATGAAGGCCACCTTCTGCGTCGCGCGGTCGGTCACCACCGACAGGTAGTACTCCTTCTGGATGTCGGCGCCCTCTTCGATGTAGAGGCGTCGCACCTTCTGGCCTTCGGGGCCGGTCTGGTGCGTCTTGAGCTGCATGCCAAGGATCTGGCCGGCGAGGTCCTTGACCTGGTCGACGCTCTTGGCCACCTTCACGCCGCCGCCCTTGCCGCGGCCGCCTGCATGGATCTGGGCCTTGACGACCCACACCGGGCCGCCGAGTTTCTGTGCGGCCTCGACGGCCTCCTGCACGGTGAAGGCCGGGATGCCGCGCGGCACCGGCACGCCAAAGCTGCGCAAGATCTCCTTGCCCTGGTACTCGTGGATTTTCATGAGGCGTCTCTTCTGGAACAGGTTGTTGTTCAGGTCCCCCTCAGGACCGGCCGCAGGCGCTGGCGCCCCTGCGAAAGCGCAAGCCGCACGCGGCGAGCGAATGTATCATGCTGCGTTGCACAAACCTTGTGCGCGGCTTACAGCGCGCCGCCTCGCGCCCTAGCGTTATCGACCGTTTTCTTCCATGCCCAAGGTCTTCATTGACGGCGAGGCCGGCACCACCGGCCTGCAGATCCGCGAGCGCCTGGCCGCGACGCCTGAGGTCGAGGTGGTGAGCATTGCCGCCGAGCGCCGCAAGGACCCGGCTGCCAAGAAGGACCTGATGCGCGGCGTGGACCTGGTGATCCTGTGCCTGCACGATGACGCGGCCCGCGAGACGGTGGCGATGCTCGACGCGATCGAAGCCGAGACCGGCCGCCCCGCCGCGCGCGTGATCGACGCCTCCACCGCACACCGCACCGCCGACGGCTGGGTGTACGGATTCCCCGAGCTCTGTGCCGGGCAGCGCGAAGCGGTGGCGCAGGCGCTGCGTGTGTCCAACCCGGGCTGCTACCCCACCGGCGCGATTGCGCTGATTCGTCCGCTGGTCGATGCCGGCCTGATTCCGCGCGACTTTGCGCTGGCGCTGCCGTCAGTCAGCGGCTATTCGGGCGGTGGCCGGCAGATGATCGAGGCCTACGAGGCCGGCACCGCGCCGGCCTTCGAGGTCTACGGCCTGGGTCTGGAGCACAAGCATGTGCCCGAGATCATGAAATACACGGGCCTCACCCGCCGGCCGGTCTTCATGCCGTCGGTGGGCAACTTCCGCCAGGGCATGCTGGTGCAACTGCCGCTGCACCTGGACCTGCTGCCCGGCCGGCCCACCGGCGCGCAGCTGCACGACGCGCTGGCTGCGCACTACGCCGGAAGCGAATGGGTGTCGGTGCAGAGCGCCACCGACAACGGCAAGCTCGATGCGCTGGCGCTCAACGACACCAACAAGATGGAGTTGCGCGTGTTCGCCAACGAAAAGCACCGCCACGCGGTGCTGATCGCGCGGCTGGACAACCTGGGCAAGGGCGCCAGCGGCGCCGCGGTGCAGAACCTCAAGCTGATGCTGGGCGTGTGA
>JBDLRH010000124.1:0-15469 GCA_039800165.1 Pseudomonadota bacterium | reverse complement strand
CGAACTTGGTGGCCAGCACCGTCGTGATCGCCGCCGTCAGCGTGGTCTTGCCATGGTCCACGTGACCAATCGTGCCTACGTTGACGTGCGGCTTGGTCCGCTCGAATTTCTCTTTTGCCATTTGTCGACTCCGAAAAAGAAACGATCACCTGAATGAACGCCGGCAGACCTCTCGCGCCGTCTGCCGAACCGGTACTGGTGCCCATGGCGGGAATCGGACCCGCGACCTCTCCCTTACCAAGGGAGTGCTCTACCACTGAGCCACATGGGCTGAAATCTCACAACTGCTGTTCCTGCGCTGCGCCGTGTCTGGAGCGGGAGACGGGAATCGAACCCGCGTCATTAGCTTGGAAGGCTAAGGTTCTACCATTGAACTACTCCCGCATCGGGTTCGTCCAACCGGCTCAACGACCCTTGGCAGGCTCTCCGGCGCACACCGCTTGCACAACGCACACCGGACCAAGCATCCGCACACTCACACAACCACATCACCTGAACTCGCCCGGCCGCACCCGCATGCAGGTGTGGTGGAGGAGGCTGGATTCGAACCAGCGTAGGCGTAAGCCAACAGATTTACAGTCTGCCCCCTTTAGCCACTCGGGCACCCCTCCGGCGAACCTCGAAATATAGCATGGTTCGGCGACCCTTGCGGCCCTCTGGCGGGTGGATTCCCCCTGCGGCCGGCCCGAAAACCCTGCCGTCGGCCGGGCCGGCTAGCCGCCCGGCACCGCAAAGTCGATGTCGACACCGCGCTCGGCCAGCCAGCTCTGCGCCCGGCCGAAGTGGCCGCAGCCGATGAAGGGCACAGGCGGGCGGCGCGCCGACAGCGGCGAGGGGTGGTTGGCCTGCAGCACCAGGCGCTGCGGGTGCGATGGTGGGTGCGGCTGGGGGTGCGCCTCGATGCGCGCCGCCTTGGCCTGGGCGTGCGCCCCCCACAGCATGAAGACGCACGGGCCGGGCTGCGCCGCCACCCGGTCGATCAATAAGTCAGTGAGCGCTTCCCATCCGAATTTCGCATGACTGGCGGGCGATCCATCCTCGACCGTCAGGCAGGTATTGAGCAGCAGCACCCCCTGTCGGGCCCAGGCCTGCAGCGATCCGTGGCGCGGCGGCGCAAGGCCCACATCGCGCTCCAGCTCGCCAAAGATGTTGCGCAGCGACGGCGGCAAGCGAACCCCCGGCGCCACCGAAAACGCCAGCCCCTCGGCCTGCCCCGGCCCGTGGTACGGGTCCTGGCCGAGGATGACCACCCGCACCGACTCGGGCGGCGTGAGCTCCAGCGCGCGCAGTGGCTGGGGCGGGTAGATGGCGGCCCCGGCGGCCAGCCGGCTGCGGACGCGCTCGGCCAGCTGCTCGCCCTGCGGCGTGGCCAGAAAGGCGTCGACCAGGCCGCGCCAGCCGGGCGCCACCGGCCAGTCGGCGGGGGCCCAGGCGCGCAGGCGGGCCGGGCCGGCCTCGCTCATGCGGCGAACAGCTCGGCCAGCGCCAGGCCGGGGTCGGGCGCGCGCATGAAAGCCTCGCCCACCAGGAAGGCGTGCACCCCGGCGTCGCGCATCGTCTTCACGTCGGCGCGATTCAGGATGCCGGACTCGGTGACGAGCAGCCGGTCGCCCGGCATGTCTGCCAGCATGCCCAGCGTGGTCTGCAGCGACACCTCGAAGGTGCGCAGGTTGCGGTTGTTGATGCCCACCAGCGGCGTCTTGAGCTTGAGCGCGCGCTGCAGCTCCTCGCGGTCGTGCACCTCCACCAGCACCGCCATGTCCAGGCTGCGCGCGATCGCTTCAAGCTCGGCCATCTGCGCATCATCCAGGCAAGCGGCGATCAGCAGGATGCAGTCCGCCCCCATCGCGCGCGATTCGTACACCTGGTACGGGTCGACCAAAAAATCCTTGCGCAGCACCGGCAGCTCGCACGAAGCGCGCGCCTGTTTCAGGTAGTCCACCCGGCCCTGGAAGAACTGACGGTCGGTCAGCACCGACAGGCAGGCGGCGCTGACCGTGCCGTCGCCTTCGGCGTAGCTTTGCGCAATGTCGGCGGGGATGAAGTCTTCGCGCAGCACGCCCTTGCTGGGGCTGGCCTTCTTGATCTCGGCGATGACTGCGGCCTGGCCGGCGGCGATCTTGCGGCGCAGCGCGCCCTCGAAGTCGCGGGTGAGCACGCGGCTTTCGGCGTCGGCACGCATCGCATCGAAGGGCACGCGCTTTTTCGCAGCCGCGATCTCCTCGTGCTTGACCGCCACGATCTTGTTCAGGATGTCGCTCATCGTTTGCCTGCGGTGGTCAGGGGTTGGAACGGACCGGCCACTCAGGCGGCCAGCGCGTGCGTGGCGGCCACGAACTGGCGCAGCTTCTCGCGTGCTGCGCCCGACTCGATCGCCTTTCGCGCCAGCGCAATGCCCTCGGGAATCGACGCCGCCACATCGGCCGCGTACAGCGCCACGCCCGCATTCAGGATCACGATGTCGCGCGCTGCGCCCGGCTCGTTCTCCAGCACGCCGGTCAGCATGCGCTGCGACTGCTCGGGCGTCTCGACCTTGAGCGCGCGGCTGCCGGCCATCGGCAGGCCGAAGTCTTCGGGGTGGATCTCGTATTCGCTGATCTCGCCGTTCTTGAGCTCGCCCACCAGGGTGGACGCACCCAGGCTCACCTCGTCCATGCCGTCGCGGCCATAGACCACCAGCGCATGCTCGGTGCCCAGCCGCTGCAGCGCACGCACCTGGATGCCCACCAGATCGGGGTGGAACACGCCCATCAGGATGTGCGGTGCGCCTGCCGGGTTGGTCAGCGGGCCGAGGATGTTGAAGATGGTGCGCACGCCGAGCTCCTTGCGCACCGGCGCCACGTTCTTCATCGCCGGGTGGTGGTTCGGCGCGAACATGAAGCCGATGCCGGTCTGCGCGATGCACTGCGCAATCGCCTCGGGCTTCAGGTTGATGTTGACGCCCAGCGCCTCCAGCACGTCGGCGCTGCCGCTCTTGCTGCTGACGCTGCGCCCGCCGTGCTTGGAGACCTTGGCGCCCGCCGCGGCGGCCACGAACATGGTGCAGGTGCTGATGTTGAAGGTGTGCGACCCGTCACCACCGGTACCCACGATGTCCACCAGGTGCTTCGCGTCGGCCACGTTCACCTTGGTCGAGAACTCGCGCATCACCTGCGCGGCGGCGGTGATCTCGCCGATGGTTTCCTTCTTCACGCGCAGGCCGGTGATGAGCGCTGCGGTCATCACCGGCGAGAGCTCGCCGCTCATGATCATGCGCACCACCTTGAGCATCTCGTCGTGGAAGATCTCGCGGTGCTCGATGGTGCGCTGAAGCGCTTCTTGCGGGGTGATGGGCATGGCGGCCTCCGGTGCTTGCGTGTCGGTTTACTGAAGATGGCGTCGCAGGGCGTCGGCGGCGTGCGCGATGCCGGCGTCGTCGACGTCGAGGTGGGTGACCAGGCGCAGGTCGTACAGGCCGAGCGTCAGGATGCCCTGCGCGCGCAGCGCATCGCCCAGCGTGGCGGCCCGATCGCGCGCCGCGCCGGTGAGCTTGACGAACACCATGTTGGTCTGCGGCGGCTGCACTTGCACGCCGGAGATGCCTTGCAGCGCCTGCGCCAGCGTGCGGGCGCGCGCGTGGTCGTCGGCCAGGCGCTCGATGTGGTGGTCCAGCGCGTGGCGTGCGGCGGCGGCCAGCACACCCGCCTGGCGCATGCCGCCACCGGCCATCTTGCGGACGCGCCGCGCTTTGGCAATCAGCTCGCGCGATCCGCACAGCGCCGAACCCGCGGGCGTGCCCAGGCCCTTGCTGAAGCACACCGACACGCTGTCGAACAGGCCGGCAATGCGTCGCGCCTCGTCGCGTGCGCTGCCACCGGTTGCAGCGGCTTGCGCCACCGCGGCGTTGAACAGGCGCGCGCCGTCCAGGTGCGTGGCCAGGCCCTTGCCGCGTGCGAGCGTGGTGGCCTGCTGCAGGTAGTCAAAGGGAATGAGCTTGCCGCCCAGGGTGTTTTCCAGCGCCAGCAGGCGGCTGCGCGCGAAGTGCGGGTCGTCCGGCTTGACTGCCGCTTCGATGTCGGCCGGCGGCAGGCTGCCGTCAGGCGCATGGTTCAGCGGCTGCGGCTGCACGCTGCCGAACACCGCCGCACCGCCGCCTTCCCAGCGGTAGCAGTGCTGCATCTGGCCGACGATGTATTCGTCGCCGCGCTGGCAGTGCGACAGGATCGCGCACAGGTTGCTTTGCGTGCCGGTGGGCACGAACAGCGCCGCCTCGAAGCCCAGCATCTGCGCGATCTGCTCTTGCAGCGCGTTGACCGTGGGGTCGTCGCTGAAGACGTCGTCGCCCAGCGGTGCGGCCATCATCGCCGCGCGCATCGCTGCGGTGGGCTGGGTGACGGTGTCGCTGCGCAAGTCAACCGTGCGTGTCATGCGGGTGCTCCTCGTTGTGTCGCCTGCTGGTCGCTCATCTGTCGTTCACCTGTCACTAAGCGCCAGCCGCAGGCCGAAGCCCACGAACAGCGCGCCGGCGATGCGGTCCATCCACGCAAAACCTCGGCGCAGCGCGGCCATGCGGTGTGCAATCCACGCGGCCAGCACGCCGTAGCCGATGTTGACCCAGGTGCTGTTGAAGGTGAACACCAGGCCCAGTGCCAGAAAGCTCCACGACGCGCCCGCCGTGCCGGGCGCGATGAACTGTGGCAGAAAGGCCAGGAAGAACAGCGCCACCTTGGGGTTGAGCGCATTGGTCCAGAAGGCGCGCAGGAACACCTGCCGCATGGACAGCTCTGCAGCCTCGCCCGGCGCGTCGGCGCTGCCGCGGCTGGCCAGCATGCGCAGGCCGATGAACACCAGGTAGGCCGCGCCGATCCACTTGAGCACGGCGAAGGCGGTGGCCGACGCCGCGATCAGCGCACCCACGCCCACCGTGGCAGCAACCACATGCACCAGGCAGCCCGCGCTGATGCCCAACGCCGCCACCACGCCGGCGCGCGCGCCGCTGCGCAGCCCCTGCGAGACGATGAACAGCACGTCCGGCCCCGGGGTCAGGTTGAGCAGCAGGCCCGCCACGACGAACAGGCCCAGGTGATCGACGCCGGGGATCATCCCTTCACTTCCATTCACTGCAGTTCAAGAAAGTTGCGCAGCATCGCATGGCCGTGCTCCGTCAGGATGCTTTCGGGGTGGAACTGCACGCCCTCCAGCCGCACCGCAGACGCCAGGCCCTTGTGCCGCACACCCATGATCTCGCCGTCGTCCGTCCAGGCGGTGATCTCCAGATCAGCCGGGCAGCTGGCGCGCTCTATCGCCAGCGAGTGGTAGCGGTTGACGGTGAACTGCTTGGGCAGCCCGGCAAACACGCCCTGCTGCGTGGTGGTGATGCTGCTGGTCTTGCCGTGCATCAGCTGCTGCGCGCGGATGATCTTTCCGCCCAGCGCCGCGCCGATGCTCTGGTGCCCCAGGCACACACCCAGGACGGGCAGCTGGCCCATGAAGTGACGGATGGCGGCCACCGAGATGCCGGCCTCGGCGGGCGAACACGGCCCGGGCGAGATCACCAGCCGGTCGGGCCTGCGCCCTGCGATGCCCTCCAGCGTGATCTCGTCGTTGCGGAACACTTCGACCTCGGCACCCAGTTCGCCGAAGTACTGCACCAGGTTGTAGGTGAACGAGTCGTAGTTGTCGACCATGAGCAGGCGGGTCTTTTTCATGGCGCTCACTCCAGGCCTTCCTCGACCAGCTCGCTCGCACGCAGCAGCGCGCGCGCCTTGGCCTCGGTCTCTTTCCATTCCAGCTCGGGCACCGAGTCGGCCACCACGCCGGCGGCGGCCTGCACGTACAGGGTGCCGTCCTTCACGATGCCGGTGCGGATGGCGATCGCCAGATCCATGTCGCCCGCGTAGCTGAGGTAGCCCACCGCGCCGCCGTACAGGCCGCGCTTGCTGGGCTCGAGCTGATCGATCAGCTCCATCGCATGCACCTTGGGCGCGCCGGTCAGCGTGCCCGCAGGGAAGGTGGCGCGCAGCACGTCCATGCTGGTCATGCCGTCCTTCAGAAGGCCCTCGACGTTGCTCACGATGTGCATCACATGGCTGTAGCGCTCGACCGCAAAGGCCTCGGTCACCTTGACCGTGCCGGTCTTGGCGATGCGGCCGATGTCGTTGCGCGCCAGATCGATCAGCATCACATGCTCGGCACGTTCCTTCGGGTCATTGACCAGCTCGACCTCGGCGGCCTTGTCGAGTTCGGTCGACGCGCCGCGTGGCCGGGTGCCAGCCAATGGCCGGATCGTGACTTTATGGGCCCCCACGCTCCCCGCTGCGCGTGGTTCGCTGCCCCCCGAGGGGGCCCTCGCGTCTTGGGGCGGCCCGGCGACGCTCGACCCTTCGCCTTCCACCCGCTCATGCCGCACCAGAATTTCGGGCGACGCGCCCACCACATGGAAGTCACCGAAGTGGTAGTAGTACATGTAGGGGCTGGGGTTCAGCGATCGCAGCGCGCGGTACAGGCTCAGCGGCGACTCGGCATAGCGCTTGCGGATGCGCTGGCCCACCTGCACCTGCATGAAGTCGCCGGCAGCGATCAGCTCTTTCGCGCGCTCCACCGCCGCGATGTAGTCGGCCTTGGCGAACTCGCGCTCGGCGGCAAAGTCCTGCGAGCTGCGGATCACCGGCGCGCTGACCGAAAACTTGAGCAACTCCTTGAGCTCGCGCAGCCGCTTCTTGGCGCGCGCGTAGGCCTCGGGCTGCGACGGGTCGGCATAGACGATCAGGTACAGCTTGCCCGACAGGTTGTCGATGACCGCCAGCTCCTCCGTCTGCAGCAGCAGGATGTCGGGGCAGCCCAGCGTGTCGGGCGGGCAGGTCTTCTCGAGCTTCTTCTCGATGTGGCGCACCGTGTCGTAGCCGAAGTAGCCCGCCAGCCCCCCGCAAAAGCGCGGCAGCCCGGGCCGCAGCGCCACCTTGAAGCGCTGCTGGTAGGCGGCGATGAAATCCAGCGGATTGCCGGTGGCCGTCTCGACCACCTTGCCGTCGGTCACGACCTCGGTCTTCGCAGCCGCACCAAAGCCGGTGGCGCGCAGCAGGGTGCGTGCGGGCAGGCCGATGAAGCTGTAGCGGCCGAAGCGCTCGCCACCCACCACCGACTCGAGCAAAAAGCTGTGCTTGCCGCCATCGCGCGAATGCGCGAGCTTGAGGTACAGCGACAGCGGGGTTTCGAGGTCCGCGAAGGCCTCGGCCATCAGCGGAATGCGGTTGTAGCCCTGGCTGGCCAGGCTCTTGAATTCAAGTTCGGTGATCACGGAGAGCCTCCACAAGCTCTGCAGGGTCGCTGGCAGGCAGCGCGCTGCGATCGGTTCGACATGCCCCGGTCAGGGGCGCGGGCGCACGGGGCGCCCCGTGCCGTTCAGGAAATCACAGACAGCGGCTTGCGCCAGGGCCAGGCTCCCCGGTCGCTCAAACCTGTGACGCTGCTGCGGTGGATGAACATGCGGCAAAGTGTAGCAAAGTGATCCCGGCGCGCCGCTCAGGCCAGCAGTTCGGTGAAGGCGTCGACGAAGCGGTCGGCATCCACCGCGCGGACCGGCTCGCCGTGGTTGTAGCCGTAGGTCACCAGCACCACCGGGCAGCCGGCAGCGCGCGCCGCGGCGGCATCGTTGCTGCTGTCGCCCAGCATCAGCGTTCGCGCAGGCGCGGTGCCCAGCGCCGCGCAGGTGCGCAGCAGCGGCAGCGGGTCGGGCTTCTTGCGCTCGAAGGCGTCGCCCCCGAACACGTGGTCAAAGTGGTCGGCCAGGCCCTTGGCCTCGAGCAGCGGCCGCGCGAAAGCGGTGGGCTTGTTGGTCAGGCAGGCCAGGCGCAGGCCCGCGCCGCGCAGGCCGCGCAGGCCATCGGCCACGCCGGGGAACACATCGGAGTGGCGGCCGTTGATGTCGTGATAGTGGTGCTGGTAGCGGGCAAAGGCGGTGTCGTAGTGCGCAGGGTCAGCGCCCACGTGGGTCAGCACCGAGCGCACCAGATGCTCCGAGCCCTTGCCCACCATCCGCTCGATGGCGCTGCGCTCGATGCGCGGCAGCGCCAGGTCGGCCAGCGTCAGGTTCAGCGCCACGGCAAAGTCGCCGAGCGTGTCGACCATCGTGCCGTCGAGGTCGACGATGACCGCGTCAAGGTGCTGCAGTGCCAGGGCCATGGGCGGGCTTCCAGAGTGATGCGAAGGGCTGAAGGGACCGTCGACGGCCGCTTCACGCGCGCCACCTTCACAATCCCAGCGGTGAACCAGTCTATCGACACCACCGCAGCGCCGGGCCGTGCCCTCGTGATCGGCGCCCATGGCGCGATCGGCGCGGCCTTTGTCGAGCAGCTGCGCAGCGATGCGCGCTACGGTGCGGTGCTGGCGCTGTCGCGGCAGTCGCAGCCGGCCATCGACTTTTCGGATGAGGCCTCCATTGCTGCCGCGGCGCAGGCCGTGCAGGCACAGGCGCCGGGTACCGCCTTTGCGCGCATCCTCGTTGCCACCGGCACGCTGCACGGGCCGCAGGGCATGCCCGAGAAGCGGCTGGCAGACCTGAACTACGCGGCGCTGGAGCAGGTGTTCCGCATCAACACCTTCGGCCCGGCGCTGCTGTTGCGCCACTTTGCACCGATGCTGGACAAGCAACACGGCGTGATGGCGCTGCTGTCGGCCAAGGTGGGCAGCATCGGCGACAACCGGCTCGGCGGCTGGTACGCCTACCGCGCGTCCAAGGCGGCGCTCAACATGCTGGTGAAGACGGCTGCGATCGAGCTGCGCCGCACCCACCCCGGCGCGTGCATCACAGCATTGCACCCGGGCACGGTGGCGTCGGCGCTGTCGCGGCCGTTTCGCGGCGACGAGATCGGCGTGGCGCCGGCGCTCGCCGCCCAGCGGCTGCTGGGCGTGGTCGATGGCCTGAAGGCCGAGGACAGCGGTGGCTTCTTCAGCTGGGACGGACAGGCGCTGCCCTGGTAACCCGTCCAGCACCCGCGGCCATCAGCGCAGCACCTTGCTCTGCTGCGCCTGATTCATGAGCCGAGCGCCGTCCTCGGGCAGCAGGAAGCCCGCCGCCTGCGCGCGGTCGATGCTGCGCTGCAGGGCGGCCAGCCAGCCCTCGTGGCTGCCGTAGCGCTCTTCCAGTGATGGACGCGGATCGCGCGCCGCTTCGCGCTCGGCCTTGGTGCGGGCAAACGGAATCATCCCGCCCACGTAATTGCAGATCTGGTCCTTGTGAAAGCCGCCGGCCGTCACGTTCCAGCCCAGGTAGGTGCCCAGCGGCGCGCCCAGCAGCGGCACCGGCACGCCACCGAGTTCGTTGCCATCGCCATCCACCTTGGGCGCCCACATCTTCAGCACCTGCTTGATGCGCGGCGGCGCCAGGCTCGGCACACCCGAACCATCGACCGGGTCGAATTGCGGGCCCCAATCGTAGTCGTGCACCGGCATGATGAAGTCGGGCTCGGGAATCGTCGGGCGCAGTTGCGGCAGCGTCGGGAAGCCGATGGCCGCCTTGTTCGCCTCGGCCAGCGTGCCGTCGGCCAGGCGTGGATAGACGCTGGGCGGCGGTGGCTTGCCCTGCGTGACCCAGGCACGGAAGTGCGCGCGGATGGCGTTGACCGTTTCGGTGTGCGGCACCGGGTTGGCCGGCAGGATGGCGCGGCCGAAGTTATTGCCGGGGCAGGTGGCCCCCGTCGTCGGCAGTGCCGCGCCCGGGATGCTGGTGTCGAAGCCGCCCGCGCCGCCGCCATGGTTGGAGCTGGCGATGTAGTAGCGGCGAACGTTGTCGGGCAGCGGCAGGTCAGTGCGGCCGTCGGTGCCCACCCACTCGGGCGTGAGCTTGAGCGCCCAGACTTCGGCCGAACCGAAATGCTCGACGATCTTCGGGCAGGTGTTGGTGGCCATGCAGCGGCCCAGGATGCCCGCGGCGCGGCCGCCACGCACCGGGTCAGGCGCAGGCAGCCACCACTGTGGGCCCTCGCTGCCGGCCTGGTACAGCTCGAGCACACCGTCGGACTGCGCCCAGCGGAAGTTCAGCGCGATGCGGCGGCCCGCAATGATCGGCCACAGGCCGTCGTGCACCGCCTTGCCCGCCTCGGACTGGTTGAAGCCCAGGTGCAGCCAGCCGCGCAGGAAGTTACCCGACTGCGACACGCCGCGGCCGATGCTGTGACGCACCGCGCCGGCCAACGGGTTGGCGGTACCGCTGTCGTCGGCCTTGGCGGTCTTGAAGAACTCGGCCACATCGCGCCAGGCCGCAAAGCCCATGCCCAGCGGGTAGGGGTCCTTGGCGGTGAACACCACCTGGTACAGCCGCGCGGCATCGAAGCCGCCCTTGACGCAAATCTGCGTCGGGTCGGGCGTGCCCGGGAAGGGGTTGGCCGCATCACACTTGGCCCAGGCCCAGTCGGTGGGAGCGATCACGCGCTCATCGGTCACCTCGCCGCGCTGGTTCTCGGCGGCGCGCGACACCAGGCGCGCCTCGCGCGTGTCCAGCGTCAGTGGCTGGTAGGGCACCGGGTTGCTTTGCACGATCAGCGGTTGCGAATTCGGGCCCGACCGATTCACGATGCGGCCGAACACCTGACCGGTGACGGGCGCACCGCCCGGCCCGCGCACCACCGGCAGCTGTAGCCACTGCCCCTGCGTCAGCGTCCCCTTGGGCTTGACGGCGGTGTTGCCCGCGTTGTCGCCCTGCCAGGCGCTGGCCAGCAGCACGTCGCCGGCCACGCGCTCCTGCGGCGCCATCGGGAACACCCGGCCGCGGTTGGGCACGTCGTGCCACATCAGCCCGCTGGCCTGCTTCAAGTCCACCGGCTTGTAGATCACGAAGGAGGCGACGTAGCGCGCCTTGCCATCGGCCTCCTTGACGAGCTCGATGTCCTGAATGATGGCGTTGACCGGCAGCTTCGCATCGAGCTCGCCGAAGGCGCGACCGGCAATCTGCTCATAGGCGATGGCAGCGCCGGCCACTGCGGGCATGGGCTGCACCTCATCGATGACGATGCGGGTGACGCGGGCCTGGGCCGGCATGGCGAGCGCCAGCGAAAGCGCCATCGCCGCGGTGGCTTTACCGGCTGCGCCGGCGGGCTTCAGGTGTCGTGTTGGCATGGTGCGTGTCTCCTCGCACCATCATGAGCGGCCAGACCGCCCGCGTCTGTCGCCTTCAGGTCAGGTCAATTCAGCCCAGCGCCTTGCGCATCTGGTCGATCACGCCCTTGTAGTCGGGCTTGCCGAAGATCGCGCTGCCCGCCACGAAGGTGTCGGCGCCGGCATCGGCCACGCGGCGGATGTTGTCGGCCTTGATGCCGCCGTCCACCTCCAGCCGGATGTCCTTGCCGCAGGCATCAATGCGCTTGCGCACCGCCTCGGCCTTGCGCAGCGTGCTGTCGATGAAGCTTTGGCCGCCAAAGCCCGGGTTCACGCTCATCAGCAGGATCAAATCGATGTCGTCGATCACCCAGTCCAGCACGTCCAGCGGCGCAGCCGGGTTGAACACCAGGCCCGGCTTGCAGCCCTTGGCGCGGATGGCCTGGATGCTGCGATGCACATGCGCGGATGCATCCGGGTGAAAGCTGATGTAGTCGGCGCCGGCGTCGGCAAACATCGCGGCCAGCGCATCCACCGGCTGCACCATCAGGTGCACGTCCATCGGCACCGGCGTGCCGTCGGCCCGCCTGGCGTGCGGCTTGATGGCCTGCAGGATCATCGGGCCGAAGGTCAGGTTGGGCACGTAATGGTTGTCCATCACGTCAAAGTGAATCCAGTCGGCACCCGCGGCGATGACGTTGCGCACCTCTTCGCCCAGACGGGCGAAGTCGGCCGACAGGATGGAGGGGGCGATACGGAACGTGCGGCTCATGCGCCTGATTGTGGCAGTTAACATGCATGCATGCCCACCTATGCGATCGAAGTGCAGGCCGAGCCGGCGTACCTGGAGGACCAGTCCGACCCGGGCGGGGGCGTGCATGCCTTCAGCTACACCATCACCATCGCCAACGTCGGCGACACCGCGGTGCAGCTCATCTCGCGCCACTGGGTCATCGAGGACGCCACCGGCCACACCGAAGAGGTCAAGGGCCTGGGGGTGGTGGGCCACCAGCCGCTGCTGCAGCCCGGCCAGAGTTTCCAGTACACCAGTGGCTGCCGCCTGCGCACGCCCAGCGGCATGATGCACGGGCACTACTTCTTTGTGGCCGACGACGGCGAGCGCTTCGAGGCGCCGATCCCGGCGTTTGTGCTGTCCAGCGGCAACCCGCAGTCGCTGCACTGAGCCGCGCCACACCCCTGTCGCATGAGCCTGGGCGAATTCGAGCTGATCCGCCGCTTCTTCGTGCGGCGCGACGTAGCTGCAGCATCGACGACAGCGGCCGCGAGCGGCGTGGCGCTCGGCATCGGTGACGACTGCGCGCTGCTCGCGCCCACGCCGGGCATGCAGACTGCGGTGTCGAGCGACATGTTGGTCGAGGGCCGGCACTTCCTGTCCACCGTCGACCCCGCCCGCCTGGGCCACAAGGCCCTGGCGGTGAACCTGAGCGACCTGGCCGCCTGCGGCGCCACACCGCGCGCATTCACCCTGGCGCTGGCCCTGCCTGCCGCCGACGAGGCCTGGCTTTCGGGCTTCGCGCAGGGCCTGTTCGCGCTGGCCGATGCACATGGCTGCGCGCTGGCGGGCGGCGACACCACACGCGGGCCGCTCAACATCTGCATCACCGTCTTTGGCGAAGTCCCGGCCGGCCAGGCGCTGCTGCGCAGCGGCGCGCGCGCCGGCGACGACCTCTGGGTCAGCGGCACGCTGGGCGATGCGCGGCTGGCGCTCGAGGTGTTTCGCGGCAAGGCTGGCATCAGCGCCGACGCCTTCGCGGCAGCACGCATGCGCATGGAGCAACCCGTGCCGCGGGTGGCCCTGGGCCAGGCGTTGCGCGGCGTGGCCAGTGCGGCCATCGATGTGAGTGATGGTCTGCTGGGCGACCTGGGCCACATCCTTGACGCGTCGGGCGTGGGGGCCACGGTGCAGGCCGACGCGGCGCAGTCGCTGCTGGCCTGCGACGAGGTGATTGACGCGGCGCAGCGGCTGGAGCTGGCACTGGCCGGTGGCGACGACTACGAGCTGTGCTTCACCGCGCCGGCGGCGGCGCGCGATGCGGTGCTGAACGCCGCGCAGCGCAGCGGCACGCGCGCCACGCGCATCGGCCGCATCGATGCCGAGCCCGGCGTGCGCGTGCTCGACGCGCAAGGCCAGCCGGTTGCGCGGCGCTTCGCATCGTTTGACCACTTCGCATGACTTCGCCGCCCGCCGCCCCCGTACCGCGTCGCGCCAGCGCGCCCTTTCTGCGCGGACACCTGGCGCACTTCATTGCGATGGGCTTTGGCTCGGGCCTGAGCCCGCGCGCGCCCGGCACCGCCGGCACCCTGTGGGCCTGGCTGGCGTTCCTGGCGATCAGCTTTGTATGGGCGCCGACGGACGCACAGTGGGCGGCGATCATCGGCATCACCTTCGCGATCGGCTGGTGGGCTTGCACGGTGACCGCCAGGCACCTGGGCACCAGCGACCCCAGCGCCATCGTCATCGATGAAATCGCGGCCTTCTGGCTGGTGCTGCTGCTGGTGATGCCTGCGGGCTTCTGGGCGCAGCTGGCGGCGTTTCTGCTGTTCCGCTTCTTTGATGCCGCCAAACCCGGCCCGGTGGGCTGGGCCGATCGCCTGTTCAAGGGCTTCGGCGCACGCGGCGGCTTTGGCATCATGTTCGACGATCTGGTGGCCGCGTTCTGCACGCTGCTGGTGATTGCCCTGTGGAGATTCTGGTGAACGCCCCTGCCCTTGATGTCACCTGCGCCGCGCTGGCCGAAGCCCTGCACGAGCGCGGCTGGATGCTGGCCACCGCCGAGAGCTGCACCGGCGGGCTGATCTCTGCGGCCTGTACCAGCCTGAGCGGATCGAGCCTGTGGTTCGAGCGCGGCTTTGTCACCTACTCCAACGAGGCCAAGGCCGAGTCGCTGGGTGTGGACCGCGCGCTGATCGACGCGCATGGCGCGGTCAGCGAGGTGGTGGCGCGCGCCATGGCCTTCGGTGCGCTGCGGCATTCGCGCGCGCAGGTCAGTGTGGCGGTCACCGGCATCGCCGGCCCCACCGGCGGCAGCGCTTCCAAGCCGGTGGGCACGGTGTGGTTCGGCTTTTCGGTGGACGGCCTGCTGTCCAGCGAAACAAGGCGCTTCGCCGGCGACCGCGCCGAGGTGCGCGCGGCCACCGCAGCCCATGCGCTCAACCGGCTGCTGGAGCTGGTGCGCGAGCGGCCCATCGCCTGAATAAGCATGACCACCGCCCTCGACCGCAACGCGCCGGCGCCCGCCGAACTGGTTGATTCGCGCACCGCCTGGATGCGCCTGTGGGTCACGCTCGCGCTGATGACGGTGGGGGCCAGCGGCATGTATGTGGTGCCGGTGGTGCTGCCGTCTGTTCAGGCCGAGTTCGGCATCACCCGCGCCGACGCCTCGCTGCCCTACACGCTGCTGATGATCGGCTTTGGCGTGGGCGGCATCTGGATGGGCCGCATGGCCGACCGCCACGGCGTGGCGCGCCCGTTGATGATGGGCGGGCTGTGCCTGGGCCTGGGCTACATTGCCGCCGCGCTGTCGGGCAACATCTATGCGTTTGCGATCGCGCACGGCGTGCTGATCGGCCTGTGCGGCAGCTCGGCCACCTTCTCGCCGCTGCTGGCCGACACCTCGCTGTGGTTCCTGCGCCGCCGCGGCATTGCGGTGGCGGTCTGCGCCAGCGGCAACTATCTGGGCGGCACGATCTGGCCGCCCATCGTGCAGTACTTCGTGCAAGAGATCGGCTGGCGCAACACCTACTGGGCCCTCGGCATCTTCAGCACGCTGGTGATGGTGAGCCTGGCGCAGCTGATGCGCCAGCGCCCGCCGGCACTGGCGGCACTGGCGACGCCCGCCAGACCGGCCTCGGCATCGCCGTCGTCATCTGCCGCATCGGCAGCGGTGTCTGACCAAGCGCCAGGCGCGCGGCCCTTCGGGCTGCCGCCCGCGGTGGCGCTGGCCTTGCTGAGCGTGGCCGGCGTGGGCTGCTGCGTGGCGATGTCGATGCCGCAGGTGCATATCGTGGCCTACTGCGCCGACCTCGGCTACGGCGTGGCGCGCGGCGCCGAGATGCTGTCGCTGATGCTGGCCTTCGGCATCGTCAGCCGGCTGATCTCGGGCGCCATCTGCGACCGCATCGGCGGGCTGCGCACGCTGCTGCTGGGCTCCATCCTGCAGGGCACGGCGCTGCTGCTGTTCATCCCGTTCGACGGCCTGGTGTCGCTGTACCTCATCTCGGCGCTGTTCGGCCTGTTTCAGGGCGGCATCGTGCCGAGCTACGCGATCATCGTGCGCGAATACTTCAGCCCCGCCAAGGCCGGCGCGATGGTGGGCACGGTGATCATGTGCACCATGCTGGGCATGGCGCTGGGCGGCTGGATGAGCGGCAAGGTGTT
>JBDLRH010000123.1:0-5686 GCA_039800165.1 Pseudomonadota bacterium | reverse complement strand
GTGGCGGGCCGCAGCGTGAACCGCTTGGGGTGCCGGGTTGGATGCCGGGGCGGCGGGGGCGTTCATGGTTGGCATGCTTACCCAAAACCGCGGCCTTGCCAACCGGGGTTTGTGCGGTGGGTGCGGCGTTCGCGGCACGCAGGCGACAAAAGCGCCGGAAACACCCCGCAGTTCACGGCACTGCGCTGCTCAAGCGCGCGCATGCTGCTGCCGATAGCCCATTCGGGCGATCACTGAGAGAAGCGGCGGCGGCAGTGCCTGCGCCGCGGAAAGGCATGCCATGAACCTGTTTGCATCGATGCGCGTCTCGCGCCAGCTGGCGCTGAGCTTCGCCATCCCGCTGGTGTTGGGGGTGGGCGCGGCGCTGTTCAGCATCTCCGAGATGCGCACCCTGCAGCGCGAGGTGGAAGAAGTAGCCACCGAGCGCATGGCCAAGCTCGATGACCTGACGGTGGTGAAAGACCACCTGCGTGAGAGCTCGGTGCTGGCTGCCGGCCTGGTGCTGGGTGGCGACGCCGCGGCGCGCAGCAACGCGCGCCAGGCGCTGCAGGCGCTGCGCGCTGACACCGCGCGCCGGCTGGATGTGCTGGACAAGTCGCTGGTGATTGCCAAGTCGCGCGACCTGCTGTCGCAGGTGGTGGCCGCGCGCGGCGCCTACGACGCGGCGGTGGACCAGGCGCTGATGCTGGCCGAGCAGGGCGACGCGGCGGCGGCAGCACGGCTGGTGACCGGGCTGGTGCGCGAGCGCGAGGCGCAGGCGGTGCGTGCGCTGGATGCGTCGGCACAGATGCAGCGCGCCCTGTCGGCCGACCTGGCGCAGCATGCGGCCAGTGCCGCCTCGCGCGATGCGGTCATCCTGATCGCACTGGCGGCCCTGATGACGCTGGTGGGTAGCGTGCTGGCCTGGGGCATCACGCGGCGCCTCACGCGCGCGCTGGGCGCCGAGCCGGCCGAGGTGAACGAGTCGGTGGCGCGCGTGGCCGCCGGCGACCTGACGCAGGACATCCGGCTGCGCGCAGGCGAGGACGCGTCGATCATGGCGGCGGTGTGGCGCATGCAGCAGGCGCTGGGCGGCACGGTGTCGCGGGTGCGCGGCAATGCCGACAGCGTGGCCACGGCGGCGATGCAGATTTCCCAGGGCAACATGGACCTGAGCCACCGCACCGAGGAGCAGGCCAGCGCGCTGCAGCAGACGGCCGCGTCGATGGAGCAGCTGGGCGGCACCGTCAAGCAGAACTCGCTGAATGCGCAGCGCGCGAATCAGCTGGCGCTGGATGCCAGCCAGGTGGCGCAGCGCGGCGGCGACGTGGTGGCGCAGGTGGTCGACAAGATGAGCCGCATCGACGAGAGCTCGCGCAAGATCGGCGAGATCATCAGCGTGATCGACGGCATTGCGTTCCAGACCAACATCCTGGCGCTCAACGCGGCGGTGGAAGCCGCGCGCGCCGGCGAGCAGGGCCGCGGCTTTGCGGTGGTGGCCTCCGAGGTGCGCAACCTGGCGCAGCGCAGCGCAGCCGCCGCGCGCGAGATCAAGGCCCTGATCACCAACAGCGTGGAGCAGGTGGCCGAGGGCAGCACCCTGGTGGCGCAGGCCGGCGAGACGATGCATGAGATCGTGAGCGCCATCCAGCGGGTGAGCGACATCGTGGGCGAGATCAGCGCGGCCAGCGTCGAGCAGAGCTCGGGCGTGCAGCAGATCGGCCAGGCGGTGGCACAGATGGACCAGACCACGCAGCAAAACGCGGCGCTGGTGGAGCAAAGCGCGGCCGCGGCCGACAGCCTGCGCAAGCAGGCCGACGAGCTGGTGCTGGCGGTGTCGACCTTCCGGCTGGCTGGTGACGCGGCACGCCCGCGCAGTGCGCCGCCCTCGGCCGCGCCGGGCACAGCGGCATCGCCGCCCCGCGCAGCGGTGCCAGCGCGCAGCGCACCGTCGCCTGCCAGCGCGCCCGCGGTGGCCACCGCCAAGTCGGCCGACGACGATTGGGAGAGTTTCTGAGCGCAACCGGCATGCTGCGCCAGATTCTTCGGGGGGCTTCGGCCCCCCGCTTTTTGGGGGCACAGTCTTTGCCCCACAATGGGCCGCACTCGTTGGCAACGCGGAGCGTTTCATGGTGTGGCTGATCCTCGGTCTGGTGCTGTTCCTTGGCATGCATTCGGCGCGCGTGTTCGCCGAAGGCGCGCGCACCCGCTTTGTGGCGCAGCGCGGCGCCAACGCCTGGAAGGGCCTGTACAGCGTGGTGTCGCTGGTGGGCTTCGTGCTGCTGGTGCAGGGCTATGGCCTGGCGCGGCAGCAGCCGGTGGTGCTGTGGGTGCCACCCACCGGCCTGCGCCATGCGGCGTCGCTGCTGACGCTGATCGCCTTCGTGCTGCTGGCCGCGGCCTATGTGCCGCGCAATGCGATCAAGGCGCGGCTGCGCCACCCGATGGTGCTGTCGGTCAAGCTGTGGGCCTTCGCGCATTTGCTGTCCAACGGCAACCTGGCCGACGTGCTGCTGTTCGGCGGCTTCCTGCTGTGGGCGGTGCTGAGTTTTCGCGCCGCGCGCGGCCGAGACCGCGCTGCCGGCACGGTGTACCCGGCAGGCACTGCGGCGGGGACCGTGGGCGCGGTGGTGGTGGGCCTGGCGGCCTGGGCCGTGTTCGCCTTCTGGGCGCACGGCGCGCTGATCGGCGTGCGCCCGTTCGGCTGAGGTCCCTTAGGTCGGCAGGCGCGCGCGCAAGGCGGTGCGGGTGCGCGCGGCCTGATCGCGCAATGCGGCGGCCAGGGCCAGCGCCACGGCCGGGCCCGCACCCGGTGCGCGCAAGCGCTTTTCGGCCAGCCCGGCCACGCGGTGCAGCGCACTCAGGCCCAGCATCATGGCGCTGCCCTTGAGCTTGTGCGCTGCCTCGGCCAGCGCCTGCGTGCCGCCTGGCGCCGGCATGCCCGCGCCCTCGGCGTCCAGCAGCGTGAGCAGCGTGGCGAGCGAACCGGCTGGCGCCTCCATCACCTCGTGCATCAGCGCCTGCAGCGCATCGGCGGGCATCAGCTCGCGCAGCTCGGCCAGGCGCTCGGCGTCCACAGTGGGCGGGGTGCCTGAGGCAGGGGAGGCAACGGGTGCGGGTGCGGTTGCAGCCGCCTGCAGGGGCTCGGTCATCGCCGCGCGCAGCGCCTGCGGCGTGACCGGCTTGGCGAGAAAGCCATCGGCGCCGGCCTCCATCAGCCGCTGCCGTGCGCTCTCGGCGGTGTCGGCGGTGATGGCGATGATGCGCATGCTTCCGTGGGGCGCGGGCAGCGCGCGGATGGCGGCGATGGCGGTGGCACCGTCCATCACCGGCATGTGCAGGTCCATCAGCACCACGTCGAACACCCGTGCGCGTGCGGCGTCCAGCGCCTGCTGGCCGTCGGCGCAGTTGTGCACCTCGTGGCCATCGCCCTTGAGCAGCAGCTCCAGGTAGCGCAGGTTGACCGGATGGTCGTCTGCGGAGAGGACGCGCAGGGGGTGGTGGCTTGCTACGCTCATGCCTTGCCTAATAAGGAGGCAGGTTTCGAGTAGGTGAGATGGGCGACAGGATCTTGGCCGCTGTAGCCGCTAGAACGCGGGTAATGGCTCGCGCCGCCTGGCATGTCCAACGCCGGGCAATTGGCTTCGTTTTGTAAAAAATGCGGCTAGCGCTGCCTTCCATCGCGCGCAAGCCCTGTGCCCAGGTGCGAAGGGTGACCGGCCGGGGGTGCCCTCAGGCGGCCGGCGGGAGGGTGTTTGACCAGTCGGGCGGCACCGCCGCCTCGACCTCGACGCGCAGGCGCTCGAGCAGCGGCATGACGGCCACGTAGCGCGGCAGCACCTCGGTGGCCGCAGCGGTCTTGCTCAGGACCTCGACCTCGGTCACGCGGTCGACCACATAGTCGACGCAGAACACCGGCACGAAGCCCTTGAGCGGATGCAGGAGCTTGTTGGCGGCCTTCGCGTCGCCTGCCTTCAGCAGGTTCAGGATGCTAGGAACATCGTTGCGCAGGCTGTCCAGCAGCATCGGCATCATCGCGTACACACCCTCTTCGTCGCCGACGAACTCCAGGGCCCGCTTCATGTCGAGCAGGTAGTCAGGCGGCGTGGACGACTTCTTGGTGGCCATGATGGGCGCATATTGTGACATCGTCCGCGCCCATTGTGGAGGGTGCGTGAGAGCTGCGCTGGCCACGCAGCCTGCGCTCAGGCGTCTGAGCGCCGCTGCGGTGGCCTGAACCCCTGCCCCATGGGCGCCCGGGATGCGTGCCCGGGCGCTGCTTCAGCCGTGATGGCCGGCGTGGGCGTGCTCGCCGCCTTCGCCATGCATTCCCCGCATCCCGCGCATGTGCGGGCCATGCTGCATGCGCTTGGCGGTCTCGGCATCGAACAGCTTGCGCTGCTCGGCATTGAGCTGCGCGTAGAACGCCTTGGTGGCATCGGCGCGCTGGTCCATGCGCGACTGGTGCTGCACGCGCATCGCACGCATGCGGTCGATGCGCTCGGGCGTGGTCAGTTGCGCCAGCTCGGCGCGCACCTTCGCGCGGTCGGCCATCGGCGTCGGGCCGTTAGCGCGCAGCGCAGTCGTCCACGCGGTCCATGCGGCTTCCTGCTCGGCGCTGATGGCCAGCTTCTGCTTGAACGAGGCCAGGCGCTGCGCCATCTTCTCGGCATGCTTCTCGTGCATGGCGTGACGCTCGCCGCGGTGGGCATGCATCTCGTGCGGGGCCTGTGCATGGGCCACGGCCGCCAGGCCGAGCCCGGCGCACAGCAGGCCGGCTTGCAGTGAACGCGTGAGTGCAGGGTGGGAGAACGGTTTCATCGGGGCTCCTTTGCAGTGGTGGGCCGCGCCGCGTTGCCAGCCGAGTGCTGTGGCGCCGCGCGTACCGATTGGAGTGCAGACCCCCGGGCCCGAGTTCCGCAGACGATGTGAGCCCAAGGTAAAGAAGTGTTGCCGGATGCCGGCACGCGCGCCTTCAGGCCAGCCGGCCGCTGCGGAAATCGTCCACCGCCTGCATCAGCTCTTCGCGGGTGTTCATCACAAAGGGCCCGTACTGCGCGATCGGCTCGTTCAGCGGGCGGCCAGCGATCAGCAGCGCGCGTGCGGCGCCTTCGGCCTGCAGTTGCACGCCGTCGCCTTCGTTGGCGAGGATGGCCATGCGCTGGCGCGGCACGGGCTGTGCCGCATCTCCGATGCTGATCTCGCCGCGGTACACATAGACAAAGGCGTTGTGCGTGGCCGCCAGCGCTTGCATGAACTGGCCACCGCCTTCGCCGAAGTGGATGTCCAGGTACAGCGGCTCGGTGTGATCGCGCTGCATCGCGCCTTGCACGCCATGGCTGGCGCCCGCGATCACCCGTACCGTGGCGCCACCCGGCGTGTTCACTTCAGGGATGTCACCGCGCGGAATGTCGCGGTACCAGGGCGGGCACATCTTGTCGGTGCCGCGCAGGTTCAGCCAGAGTTGAAAGCCCTCCATCACGCCGTCCACCTGCTCGGGCATCTCGGAATGGATCACGCCGCGCCCGGCGGTCATCCACTGCACGCCGCCGTCGGTGATCAGGCCCTCGTTGCCGGCGCTGTCCTTGTGGCGCATGTTTCCGGTCAGCATGTAGGTGATCGTCTCGAAGCCGCGGTGCGGATGGTCGGGAAAGCCCGCGCCGTAGTCCTTCGGGTCGTCGCTGCCGAAGTTGTCGAGCATCAGGAA
>JBDLRH010000122.1:0-16896 GCA_039800165.1 Pseudomonadota bacterium | reverse complement strand
CGCCGCCAGGTCGATGACGGCAGCCATGTGCGTCTGCGTCGCCCGCCGTCGCTGCGCAGCCTGCGTGCGGCAGGTGCGTTGCGCCCCAACGGTGGCTGAGCGGCCGGCGGCGTCTGGTCAGCGCACTTGTTCGATGGCCAGCGCGGCCGACGCAGCGGCATCGGGGCGGGGCAGCTCCACCGTGATGGTGGTGCCCACGCTGCGGTCGCTGCCGTGGCCGCGCTCGATGCGCACGCTGCCGCGCAGCGGCGCCACGCGCTCGAGCATGCCGCGCATGCCAAAGGCACCGTCCTTGCGCAGGTCGTCGTCGGTGATGCCGCGCCCGTCGTCACTGACCTGCAGCACCAGCGTGCCGGGCTGGGAGGCATCCACCAGCACCAGTACAAAGCTGGCAGCGGCATGCTTGCGCACATTGGTCAGGCATTCCTGGATCAGCCGGTAGGCGCAGCTGGTCACCGTCTCGGGCCAGGCGTTCAGCACCGCGGCATCGCCCACCAGTTCCAGCTCGGCCTGCAACCCTGACAGTGCGGCCGTTTCGTCGGTGAGCTGCTGCAGCGCGGCGCTCAGGCCCAGCTCGTCGAGCGTGCGGGGCCGCAGGTCGCGCACCACGCGCCGCAGCGACTCGATGGCGGCCGCCGTGGCATCGCGCGCCTCGGTGGCCAGCTGGCGTTGGGCGGCATCGAGCTGCTGGGCCAGCAAGTCCAGCTTCATCTGCACGGCACCCAGCTCCTGCTGCAGGCCGTCGTGCAGCTCGCGTGCCATGCGCCGGCGCTCGCGTTCTTCGATGTCGCGCTGCGCTGCCGCCAGCTGCCGCAGTTCGGCATGGGCGGCCGACAGCTGCTGCAGCGTCTGGTTCAGCCGCTTGCGCTGCGCCAGGCTGTCGGTGACATCGCGCGCCAGCAGCACATACAGCAGCTCGGCGTTCCAGCGCATGCAGGCCAGATAGGTCTCAAAGACGACTTCGCCGTGCTTCCGCATCAGGCGCACCGTGCCGCGGTAGGTGGCCCGCCCGCTGGCATCGGCCTCGCGGCGCAGCTGCTCGAAGATCTCAAGGTGGCGCTTGCGTTGCTCGGGCGGCGCATTGTCCAGCAGCGGGGTATGGCGCAGGCTTTGCACCGTGCCAAGCAGCATCTCGGCAAACACCGGGTTGCAGCGCAGGATGCGCACATCGTCGCTGATGATGGCCACGCCCTCCGAGGCGCCGTCAAAGATGGCCCGCATGCGTGCTTCGCTGCGGCCCAGCGACTGCAAGGCGGCTTCCATTTCCGCGACATGTTGCGCCTGTGTGATCTGCTTTTGTTGCTCTGCTTCCTGGCGCCGCACATCAAGCAGCTCCAGCTCGGCTCGGGCGGATTCGACCTCGGCGATGCGCAGCGTGGGCTCGTTCGCCCGTGCATCGCGCGCCGGTACCGAGGGCAGGCGCGACAGGCGCTGTACCGCGCGGCCAAGCTGGCGCGCACCGTAGCGGGCGGTGAGGGCCGCCAGCCCCAGCATCAGCAGCAGACCGGTCAGCAGCATCCCGCCAATGCGCAGGTGCGGCGCATAAAAAGCCCAGGGTTCGGCGTGCACCACCAAGGTCCACGGGGTATTGGCCACGCTTTGGGCCCGGTGATGTGCCCGCTCGGGCTGTCCGAGCACGTCGGGCGGCAAGCTGTCGGCGGTGATGGCGCGGCCGTTGCCGTCCAACAGCACCAGGTGCCAGCCGGCGTCGCGCGGGATGTCGGCCAGCAGCCGGTCGAAGGCCGAGGCCTCCACGATGGCGAGCCATGCGGCGGGCCACTGGATGGGGCCGGAGCGGCCGGCCGGGGCCCCCACTGGCGTTGCGATCACCACCACGGGTTTGCGCGAGACCGCACCGATGAACAGGTTGCCCGTCGATGTGGCGTTGATCTTCATCGCCCGCTCGACAGCCTGATAGCCGATGGGGTCGTTCATCTTGGGCAATGGGGTGCCTAGCGGCACCCGGGTGCTCAGCCACATCGTGCGGGCGCTGTCGCCCAGCGTCACCGGTGTGTTGAAGGCGTTGGCGTACGCGAGGGCGTGGACGTGTAGCGCCGGCAAGTCGGGCTGCCGGTAGTCGTCTGCCGACGCACTGCGCGCGAGCGCCTGCAGGCCCTGGGTGCGGCGCAGCAGGTCGCCTTCCAGCGTGGACTGGGCGCGCGTGGCCAGCCGCTGCAGCTCATCGCTGCGCTGTGCGTGCTCGCGCCGCAGCGCGTCAGCGGCCAGCCCTGCGCTGACCACCGCCATGGGCACCACGCACAGCCAGATCAGGCGCTGCAGGTAGGTGTTGAGCGCGATCACGCGCGGACTGCTCGGGCGTCGTGGCGGCATGGCGAAGAAGCGAACAAGGGCATTGGACGCCTCGGTGTATCACGCTGCCTGGTCTTGCTCAAGGCGCGCGTGCGATGTGCTGCATCTGACGCGTCAGCCCAACACCTTGCGGACATCGGTGTCGGTATTTTGGGAACGCGGAATTACCGCTGCGGCGGTATCGCGTGCTGCGGCGTGCGTGCGGCCGACCCGCCTGGCACGGACGCCGAAGCCGTGACGCAGAAGGATGGATCAGGTCGGTGCCGCGCCGGGCGCCTTTACCGAAATGAGTTCGGCATCGAGCACGCCTGCGCCCTGCGGATGCGCCGGCGAGCGTTCCACATGGCGCTTGACGATGCCCAGCCCGAGTTCGGGGCTGATCCAGCGCGTTTCACGCTCGTCCAGGCTGGTGATCCACGACACCTGGTAGGCCTTGTAGGTTCCGGCGGGCACGCGCACATCGCCCCAGCCGTCCACCCGCCACTGGATGATCAGCGGCGACGAGCGGTTTTGCATGTGGTCGTACACCATGTGCACCGAAGTCCAGCGCTCGCCCACCTTCAGTGGCCAGCGCAAGTCCAGCGGCGGGTCGTACGAGTGGTACGGCGCACCGCTGGGCGCCAGCGTGGCCACGGTCGCCATGCCCGCGCCTTCGTGCAGCGAGGCGCCAGCCACCGGCGAGCTGAACATCACCACGTCGCGTCCGCGCCAGGTGGCGCGGCCCTGCGTCCACGCGACTTCGCCCTGCAGCGTGCCAAAGCTGCCTGAGCTGTTGCGCTGGAACACCGTGACGCTGCCATGCGGCATGGGCGTCATCTGCAGCGCCTGCGGCGGCGTGCTGACGCAGCCGGCAGAAAGCACGGATGAGAACACCACTGCCAGCGCGGCTGCGCCACCGGCGCGATGAAGCCGGCGCCCGGGCGGCGGTGCATGGTGCGGTGCGCGCGTGAGCGATGTGAACAGTGAGTGGGGACGTGAAGGCAGCGACGTGTTCATGCCGCCCACTCTAGGTGGCAGCGGCGCGATGCGGCTTGCGCCAGATCAGCAACCGACGCTCCCACGCGCCCACGCGCCCACGCGTTCACGCCCACGCGTTCACGCCCACGCGCTCACGCACCGATACGTTCAGGCGCGCAGCACCGACACCCCGCGCGACGCCAGCCGAAGGCCCAGCGCTGCGCCGGCCGGCCACGCACGCTGCGTGTCGGGCGACACCACCAGCAGCGTGCCCAGCGCGGTCTGAACTGTCAGCTCGACATGGCTGCCCAGGTAGGCGCACTGCAGCAGCGTGCCAGGCAGTGCATCGGCGCCGGGCTCGCCGGCCAGCCAGGCCTCGGGGCGCACGGCCACCTTCACTACGGTCGGGGCACCGCCCGCTGACGTGGCTGTTTGCGGCAACAAGCACAGGCCCGATCCTTCGCCGCCCACGCGCACCGTGCCATCGGGCAGGGCGGTGCCGTCCACCAGCATCGCTTCGCCCATGAAGCCGGCTACGAAGCGGGAGGCCGGGCGCTCGTACAGGTCTTGCGGCGTGCCGGCCTGCGCGATCAGGCCGGCGTCCATCACGATGATCTGGTCGCTGACCGCCAGCGCCTCGCTCTGGTCGTGCGTGACATAGGCCACGGTGAGGCCCAGCGACTGCTGCAGGCTGCGGATCTCGTCGCGCATGCTGCGGCGCAGACGCGCATCGAGGTTGGACAGCGGCTCGTCAAACAGCAGCACCGAGGGCTCGAGCACCAGCGCGCGCGCCACCGCCACCCGCTGCTGCTGCCCACCCGAGAGTTCGCTGGGCAGCCGCGCATCAAAGCCTTTCAGGCCCACGCGCTCGAGTGCCGCCAGCGCGCGCTGCGCCGCCTGCTCGCGCGGCACACCGCTCACGTCCAGCCCGTAGCGCACGTTGCCCAGCACATCCATGTGCGGAAACAGCGCGTAGCTCTGGAACACCATGCTCACGTTGCGCTCGGACGGCCCCAGTCGCGTCACGTCTTCGCCGTCGATCAGGATCTGTCCGCCGGTGGGTGACTCCAGGCCCGCAATCATGCGCAGCGTGGTGGTTTTGCCGCAGCCCGAGGGCCCGAGGATGGTGGTAAGCGTGCCCTTGGGCACGGTGAACGAGATGCCCTTGACCACCAGCGGTGCGTCGCCGCTGCCGTAGCGTTTGGTGACCTGACGGAATTCGATGCCGGGTGTGCTCATGGGGTGGCGGTTCCCGCGGTGGAGGAGGGCGCGTCGGCGCTGGCGCCAGGGGCAGGGGCTGTGCGTCGGCCCAGCGTGCGCTCGCCCACGCTCTTGTGGATGACGAGGGTGGCCAGCGACAGGATCAGCATCAGCACGGTGCAGTAGGCCAGCGCCACGCCGTAGTCGCCGTTGCCCACGCGGCCGATGATGTAGGTGGTGGCCAGTTCGTACTGCGCGGTGACGAGGAAGATCACCGCCGACACGGTGGTCATGCTGCGCACGAAGCTGTACACCAGCGCTGCCACCAGTGCGGGTTTCAGCAGCGGCAGCACCACGCGGCGCAGCGTGGTCACGGTGCTGGCGCGCAGTATCTGCGAGGCTTCATCGAGCGAGCGGTCGAGCTGGCGGAAGGCGGCGGTGCCCGCGCGCACGCCCACCGGCAGGTTGCGGAAGACGAAGCACAGCACGATCACCAGCGCGGTGCCGGTCAGCTCGAACGGCGGCACGTTGAAGGCCATGATGTAGCTCACGCCCAGCACCGTGCCGGGGATGGCGAAGGTCAGCAGCGCAGCGAACTCGAAGGCGTTCTTGCCACGGAATTCGGTGCGCGCCAAAAGCCACGCCATCAGCAGGCCGATGGCGGCGCACAGGGGTGCGGCCACCGCAGCCAGCGTGACGGTGGTGAACAACGACTTCCACGCGGTACCGGCCCACAGCAGCCCGTGCTCGCTGGTCTGCACATCGAACGCGGTGCGAAAGTGCGCCAGGGTCAGTGTCCAGTCGCGGCCCCAGGTCTGCACAAAGCCGCCGGCAAAGGCAAACAGGTAGATCACCACGGTGAAGGCCAGCCACGGCCCGGCGATCGACTGGCAGGTGCGCAGCACGCCGCGCGGCAGCGCCATCGGCACGCCTGCGTCGCCCTTGCCCGAGACGGTGGTGAAGGCCTGGCCGGCCAGCACGCGGCGCTGGATGAAGAACACCGCCAGCGCAAAGCCGGTGAGCAGCAGCGCCAGCGCGCCGGCCATGCCGGGGTCGAGTGAGGCACCGACGATGGCAAAGAAGATCTCGGTGGACAGCACCGAGTACGAGCCGCCCAGCACGATCGGGTTGCCGAAGTCGGCCATGCTTTCAATGAAGCCGACCAAAAACGCGTTGGCCAGCCCCGGCTTCAGCAGCGGCAGGGTGACGGTGCGAAAGGTCGTCCAGCGGCTCGCGCGCAGGGTTTGCGCCGCTTCTTCCATCGCCGGGCTCATGCCCTGCACCACGCCGCGCATGATCATGAAGGCGATCGGCGTGAAAGCGAACATCTGCGCCAGCCACACGCCAAAGAATCCGTAGAACCAGCGCGTGGGCTCAATACCGAAGGCCCATTCAAGGAACTGGTTGAACAGCCCCGCACGGCCGAACAGCAGGATCAGGCCCAGGCCCACCACAAAGGGCGGCGTGATCAGCGGCAGCATCGCCAGCAGGTTCAGCGGCTTGTTCAGCCGCGTGCCGCCGCGCTCGGCCCACAGCGCCAGCAGCGTGCCCATCAGCGTGGTGCCCGCTGCAGTGGCCAGCGCCAGCGCCAGCGTGTTCCAGGCCACGCCGCAGCGCGTGCCGCCAGCCACGCAGTTCAGGCCCCAGACGCGGTCGGTGGCAATGCGCTGCCACAGATGGACCCACGCATGCTGGCCTGCGTCGTCCACCCATGCCGCCGCCACCGAACGCAGCACCGGGTACACCACAAACAGCGCCAGCAGCGCGACGCAGCACACCACGCTGGCGGCCACGAACACGTCGCCGCGAAAGGCGCCCAGTCGCGCCACCGCCGCGCCCAGCAGCACCAGCAGGCACAAGAGCACCAGCCCCGCGCCCCAGCCCATGCCGTACTGGCCGTGCGCCAGCGCGCCGAACCAGGCTTCGAGTGTGGCAAAGCTCCAGCCCATGGCGCCGATGGCAAAGCCGCTGACGAGCAGCCCGAGCAGGCCCACCAGCGAGCCGGCCAGCAGCAGCGGCCCCTGGCGCGCCGGTGCCTGCAGCGCAGGAACGAACACCGCCAGCGCGCACAGCGCCAGGCCCGCCGGCGCCGCCCACAGCCAGGGCCGGCCATGCGCCAGCGCATGCCACAGGCCACCTGCGAACTCAGGCGCGCCGAACACGCCCGGCAGCGCGGCCATCAGGGTGGACTGCTGCAGGAAGTACCAGGGCAGCAACGCAAACGCTGCGATGCCGAGCAGCGCCCAGGCCTGCAGCGCGCGCTGCAGCCGACGTGCCGGAGATGCGGTATGCGCGGAAGCTGCGCCCGGCAGGGCCACCGCCTGCGTCATGGCGGTGTGCGGCTCAGCGCGGCAGGCTGTTGACTTCCTTCTCCCAGCGCTGGATCAGGCGCCGGCGCTCGGCCGTCTGGCCGTATTTGGCGTAGTCGTAGTTGATCAGCTTGATCTTGCGGAAGTCGGGCACGCGCGGGTCCACCTTGGCGTCCTTGTGCGAGGGCAGCTGGAACTGCATGGTGGCCGCTGCAAGCTCCTGTGCCGAGGGCGTGAGCGCCCATTCGTAGAACTTCTTGGCCGCTTCCATGTTGCGCGCGCCGCGGATGATGGACATCGAGCCGATCTCCGCGCCGGTGCCGTCGGCCGGAGTGATGGTCTCCAGCGGGAAGCCCTGGGACTTTTCGCCGGGGCCGTCGTGCACGAAGCTGATCGACACGCTGGCTTCGCCGCGCGCCACCGCCTTGATCGGTGCCGTGCCCGAGCGGGTGTAGGTGGCGATGTTGCCGTGCAGCTTCTTGAGGTAGTCGAAGGCCTTGTCTTCGCCCATGAGCTGCACCACGGTGGCGATCATGGTGTAGGCGGTGCCGCTGGAAGCCGGGTTGGCCGACTGGATTTCGCCCTTGTATTCGGGCTTGAGCAGGTCAGCCCAGGTCTTGGGCACCGGCAGCTTCTTCTTGGCCAGCAGCTCGGTGTTGTAGCCAAAGCCCAGCGGGCCCGAATAGATGCCCACCGTCTTGTAGCCCGACTGCTGCGCCTGCTTTTGTGCCCAGTCGTGCAGCTTGGGCAGCGTGGGCGACTTGTATTCCAGCGTCAGGTTTTGCTCGGCGGCCTGCAGGTGCGGGTCGCCGGTGCCACCGAACCAGATGTCCGTCTTGGGGTTGGCGCGCTCGGCGGCCAGTTGCGCCAGCGCCTCGCCCGATCCCTTGGCGGTCATGTTGACCTTGATGCCCTGGCTGCGCTCGAAGGTGGTGGCGATCATGCTGCACCACGGCGCCTGCACCGAGCAGATGATGTTGACCTCGCGCTGCTGTTGCGCGTGGGCGGGCAGGGCCATGCCGCTCAGGGTGGCGGCGCACAGGGCAGCACCCAGTGCCGTGCGGCGATGGGCGCGAATGAAGCGGGGTTTCATGGGCGGAGTCTCCTTCGGTCCCAAAGCATAGGGCATGCGGCGCCGCGCGCCATCAGGGGTTTGCCGAAGGGGGGCGGCGCAGCGTGGCCACGCCGATGAGCACCGGCACCACGGCGGCCAGCGCCATGCCCTGCGCGTAGCTGCCGCCGGCCGAGACGAACTGCGCAAACACGAACGGCCCGACCATGCCGCCTGCGAAGGTGAAGAACTGCGTGGCGCCCGACACCACCGCCAGCCGCTCGCGCGGCACGCTGCGCACCAGCGCGGCAAAGAACACGCCGTTCCAGCCCATCGCGGTGGCGCCGGCAGCCAGCGCGGCCAGCAGGCCCAGCATCCACTGCATTGCCGAACCGGGTGTCGTGAGCGCGCCCGCAGCGGCCAGCGCACACAGGCTGACACCCATCGCCAGACCCAGCCAGCCCAGCAGGCGCAGCGGCGTGATGCGCCGATCGGACAGGTGCCCCAGCCCCACCCGCGAGAAGGTGCTGGCCACCTGCGACGCCGACAGGATGCCGGCGGCTGCGGCCAGCGGCAGGCCGCCTTGCAGATGCAGCAGCGACACCAGAAAGGTGACGAAGGCCTGCTGCGCCATCGCATACACCAGCGACAGCCAGCCCAGGTGCCGCAGGTGCGGCGATGTCCACACCTCGCGCAGCGGCGCCAGCCACGGCAGCCGTGCGTCGTGCGGCACATGGTCGGCATCGAGCCGGCGCACCGCGGGCATCAGCAGCAGCGCCACCGCCACGCACAGCACCGCTGCGGCGGCCACGGTGATGCGCCAGCCCGCGAGGTACAGACCCAGCGGCATCAGCAGCCCGGTGAGCGCCACGCCAATCGGCACGCCGGCCTGCTTCATCGAGAAGAACAGGCCCGATGCATTTGACGGCACATGGCGGCCCAGCACCGCCGCTGCAGAAGGATTGGCCAGGCCATAGCCCACGCCCACCAGCACGGCGCCCAGCAACAGCGCTCAGGCATGCCCCAGGGTGGCCATCAGCGCGCCCGAGGCCAGCGCCAGCAGGGCGCACTGGCTCACCCGCACGCCGCCGATGCGCGCCACCCAGTGGCCGGTGCGCAGGCCCGAAGTCATGGCGCACAGATAGGCCACCGCCACGAACAGGCCCACCCGCTCGGGCGCCAGGCCCAGCGCCGGGGCCACCGCAGGTGCCAGCACCGCTGCGGTGCTCATCACCAGCGAGGCCAGCACCTGCACCGCCAGCATGGCCTGCAGCGCCAGCCACGGGCGGCGTGAAGTCGCTTCACTCATGCGGCCCGAGGATAGGGGAGTGCGCGGCCCGGGCGCCGCGTGGCTGTCGCGCAGGCTACGGGCTTGCGCACGGCACGCTGCCAGAACCGCTACCCTGACTGCCCATGTCTGCACTGTCGTGGCACCGCCGCTTTGGCGTCTGGATCATCGGTCTGGGCGCAGCCATCGGGCCGCTGGATTTCGCACTCAACGTGGCATTTCCGTCGATCACGCAGGCCTTTGCGCTGCAGACGCAGTCGATCCGCTGGGTGTCGCTGTGCTATGTCACCACCTACGGCGCGCTGCTGCTGTTCTTTGGTGCGCTGGGCGACCGCATCGGCCACCTGCGGGTGTTTCGCGTGGGGCTGCTGCTGTCGGCGCTGGCGTTGACGCTGGCAGCGCTGGCGCCCTCGTACCCCTTGCTGCTGGCTGCGCGCGTGCTGCAGGGTGTGGCGGTGGCGCTCACCTGGTCGTGCGCGCCGGCGCTGGTGATGGCGATGCACGACCACGGCGCGCGCCCGGCCGACGAGGCGCGGCTGGCGGCGCTGGCAAGTTACGGACGGCTGCAGGCGCTGGCGAGCGCAGCCGCGCCGCTGGTGGGTGGGCTGAGCATGGTGTGGCTGGGCTGGGCCGGCGTGTTCTGGTTTCGCATTCCGCTGGTGCTGATCGCGTGGCTGGCGGTGCCGTGGTTCGTGGGGGGGCGCATGACGGGCGCAGCTTCTGCGTCAGCGCCGTCGGCCGCAGTCGCTGCGGCGCTGCCGGGCAGCGCCGGCCGCGGCGGCAGCGGCGGCAACGGCGTGTGGGCGCTGCTGTCACGCGTGCAGCGCGATCGCCCGGCGTTTGCATGGATCAACCTGGGCAACACGGTGGTGCAGTTCACCGGCTTCACCGTGCCGCTGATCACGCCGTACTACCTGACGCGCGAACTGCACTGGAGCGTGCTGGCCGCCGGCGCCACGGTGTCGGTGTGGGCGGCAGGCGTGTGGCTGGGCTCGGCGCTGGCCGGTGCGCTGGGCCGGCGCATCGCGCCGCTGCGGCTGTTGTGGGCCAGCGCGCTGGGCTCGGTGATCACGCTGTGGCCGTTCGTGCTGTGGCCCGCGGCCGATGTGGCCTTGGGTGCGGCAGGTGCCTCACTCATGCCCTCCATCGGCACCGCAGGCCTGTGCCTGATCGGTGCGGCGATGGCGGTGCAGGGCTGCGTGCTTGGGGTCTATCAGGTGGCCTACGCCGATGCGGTGGTGGCCGCGCTGCCCGACGATGCCCGCGGCGTGGCCGGCAGCCTGACCATCGTCACCCGCACGCTGGGCGTGATCCTGGGTGCGACGGTGTGGCTGTGGATGCTGCAGCAAGGCGACGCGCCGCAAGACTTCATGCGCTGGTTCCGCACGCTGTTTGCGCTGGCCGCCGCCGGCGGCATGTTGCTGGTGGGCAGTGTCGCCTGGCGGGCGCTCAGGGCTTGGCCAGCCGCTCGTTCTGCGGGAACATGAAGCGTCGCGCTTCGGCGTCGAGTTCGGTCTTGAACTGATGTCGCGCCTTCAGCGCCTCGGCGCGCTGTGCGGCCGGCCGCGCACTCACCGCATCGAGCAGCCGCTTGCAGTGGGGGTACTGCGCCCAGGTGGCGTCACCGGTGCCCAGCACATAGGGCAGCAGCCGCGCCCAGCCCCAGAAGGCCATGTCGACGATGCTGTAGTCGTCGCCCACCATCCATTCGCGGTGCGCCAGGTGGTCTTCCAGCACCTTCCAGTGGCGGTGCGCCTCGTAGTCGTAGCGGTTCAGCGGATATTCCTTGGGCTCGGGCGCGACATGGCGGAAGTGCACCGACTGCCCCGAGAACGGGCCGATGCCGCTGGCGATGAACATCAGCCAGCTGAGCATGTGCGCACGCTGCGGGCTGGCCGGATCGATCGGCACGAAGCGTCCCGCGCGGTCGGCGAGGAACAGCAAGATCGCGTTGCTGTCGAACATCGTCACCGCGCCATCGCTGATGGCCGGCACCTTGGCATTGGGGTTGACCTTCAGGAATTCGGGCGAGAACTGCTCGCCCTTGCGCGTGTCCACCGGCACCGCCTCGTAGGGGTCGCCCAGCTCCTCGAGCAGCAGGGCGACCTTCATCGGGTTGGGGGCGGCGTTGTAGAAGAACGTGAGCATGGAGGGGTCCTTGGGTAGGGTGATGTGGGGTGATTGGGGTGGGGCGGGGCGGGTCTAAGCGGGGCGGATCAGTGCGGCGGATCAGTGCGCCTTCACGTGCCGGGCCGGTGCTTGCCGCCAGACCAGCCGCGCGCTCCGGCCGCCTGACGTGCCACCGCGTCGGGCACGTCTTCCAGCGGCGTGGCCATGCTGTCATTCCAGCGGTTGAGAAAGCCGAACAACGCAACCACGCCGAGGATCTCGACGATCTGCGACTCGCTCCAGTGGGCGCGCAGTCGCTCGAACAGCGCATCGGTCACCTCGTTGGGCTGCGCGGCCGCGGCAAGTGCGAAGTCCAGCGCAACGCGCTCGGCTTCGCTGTAGTGCGGGCTGCTGGCGTAGGTCCACACATCGGCCAGCTTCGCGTCGCTGATGCCGAAGTTGTGGCCGCCCAGCAGCGTGTGCGCCTGGCAGTACAGGCAGCCGGCGGCCTTGCTGGCCACATGGCCGATCAGGCGACGAAAGCCGGCATCGACCTCGCCGCTCGGGTCCATCACCGCGGCATTGAGTTCGGCGAACGCGCGCACCAGCCGCGGCTTGCGCTGCATCGTGAGCACGCTGTTGGGCGTGAAGCCGAGCGTGCCCAGAAAGAAGTCGAAATGCGGCTTCAGGTCGGGCGTGGCCTCGGGGGGCAGCGGTGCAAGGCGGGGCATCGGGGTCGGCCGGATCAGCAGGGTGGGGCATGGCGGAACATAGCAGAAGGCGTCTGGCGCGCTGCTGCATCGGGGCGCGTGCGCGGGCCAGCATCTCAGGGAATGGCCTGAGTCGATGGCACGGCCCGTCCATGCACAATGGCCCGACGCATGCGACGCTGCAGACCCTTGCCATGAACGCCCATCAGGAACCCGCGACCGATGTTGCAGCGGTGCGCCGCTTCAAGGACCCGCACTACGCCGAGGTCGCGCCCACGCTGGGCGACCTGCGCGGCCGCATCGACGCGCTGGACGCGCAGATCGTTGCGCTGCTGGCCGAGCGTGCGCAGTGTGTGCGCGACGCCACCCGCTTCAAGCGCGATGCGTTCCAGGTGGCGGCGCCGGCGCGCCAGGCGCAGGTGTTTGCGCGGGTGCGCACCCTCGCGCAGGCGCACGAGCATCGCTTCCCCGGCCTGCCCGATGTGGTCGAGGCCACCTACCGCACCCTGGTTGCGCGATTCGTCGCGTGCGAAGGGCAATTCTTCGAAGACACCGAACCCCTGAAGCCATGAACACTTTTGCTGCTCCTCATTCCGCTTCTGCTTCCGATCTCGATCGTCCGCACGCACGTCGTCACGCGCTGCGCTGGCTGGCCTGTGGCGCGGCTGGTGCTGCGGTGCTTGCCGCGGGGGCGCTGCCATCGGCAGCACAGGCCCAGGCCTGGCCCAGCAAGCCGATCCGCATCGTCGTGCCGTATGGCCCGGGCTCGTCGCCCGACGTGATTGCGCGCATCGTGGCCGAGCGCCTGTCGCCGCGCCTCGGGCAGCCGGTGGTGATCGAAAACCGCGCGGGCGCTGGCGGCAACACCGGCACGGGCCAGGTGGCCAAGGCCGCGGGTGACGGCTACACCTACGTCATCAGCACCAACGGGCCGCTGGTCTACAACACGGTGCTGTACCGCCAGCTGTCGTACGACCCGTTCAACGAGCTGCGACCGGTCATCCTGGCCGGCGGCCAGGCCAACGTCTGCGCGGTGCGCAGCGACTCGGGCATCACCTCGCTCAAGGGCCTGGTCGACGCGATGAAGGCGAACCCCGGCAAGTTCAACTTCTCGTCCACCGGTGTGGGCAGCCTGTCGCAGCTGGGTGTGGAGCTGCTCAAGGTGAAGACCGGCACGTTTGCGGTGCACATCCCGTACGCGTCGTCGCCGCTGGCCATCCAGGCCATCCTGCAAGGCGACGTGCAGTTCGCCTGCGTGCCCGCTGTGGCGGTGATGCCGCAGGTGCGTGCCGGCAAGATGCGCGCGCTGGCGGTGTCCACCGGCAAGCGCAGCGAGCTCACGCCCGAGATTCCGACGATGAAGGAAGCCGGCCTGCCCGAGATCGAGAACCTCGCGTGGATGGCGATCATGGCGCCGGCCTCCACCCCCACGCCCATCGTGCAGCGGCTCAACCAGGAGATCAACGCCGTGCTGGCCATGCCCGAGGTCAAGCAGCGCCTGCACTCGCAGTTCATGGAGCCGATCGGCGGTTCGCCCGACGACTTGGCGAAGTTCATGCAGACCGAGCTGCGCGAGATGAAGCCGGTGATCGAGCGCACCGGCATCAAGGTCGATTGAGGTCGATTGAGTTCTGTTGATGCCCTGTCAGGCAGGGGCACGGCGGTGATCGAGCTGCACTCCACGCGAGTGCCGGCCAGCGCCGATGCGCTGCAGGCCGCGTGGCAGGCCCTCGGGAGCGACCCTGCTGCGGGCCCGCCGGGTGCGCATCTCGGCATCGAGGCCGGCGTGCCGGGGCTGCACCCCCTGCAATCCACCTTGCTGCCGCGGGCAGACTGGAGCCTGCGGCTGTATGGCGATGGCATCACCGTCGAGTGCTACAGCGACTGGGGTCATGCCCTGTTCCAGCGGCCGGCGCTGCAGCAGTGGCAGGCGCGCTGCGCCCGTGGCCAGGGATGGCCGGTGGCATCTGCGCTGCGTGCGTTCAATGCGCTGTTCGCTTCGGCGGCGCATCCGCTGCTGATCGGCGCCTTGCGTTTTGACGCCCACCAACTGGCGCCGAGCAGTGAGGGCTTGTCGCTTCAGGCTGGCCATTCAGCCGACGCGTCCTTGGGCCTGCTGATGGGCGGGTGCTGCTGGTTTGAGCGCGACGAGCGCGGGGAGTGGTGGCAGTGGCGGCTGGCGCTTGCGGCGGCGGAAGAAACCGCAGAAGTTGCTGTGGCCACGAAGTCCTGGCAGCAGGGCAAGGCTGTCACAAGCGCGGCTGCAGGTGCTGCAGCGTCCCAGGGTGAAGAAGCGTGCGACGACTGCCCGCCCGGCGCGCACGCCGATCGTGTGCGGCGCAGCCTGCCGCGTCTGGCCTCGGGCGAGCTGGTCTCGCTCACGCTCAGCCAAAGCTACCGGCGTCGTGTCGCGTTGTCAGCGCGCGTGGCCTACGACCGGCTGCGCAGCGTGAACCCGGCACCTGCCTGCTTTTACATCGACGACGGTGCGGGCGAATGCGTGTTCGGTGCGTCACCCGACCTGCAGTTGCTGGTGCGAGGCCGGCACGTGACGAGTTATCCGGTGTGCGGCACCGTGGCGCGCGAGGCCGGTCCGGTGGGTGCGGCCGCATCGCTGCGCGAGCTGATCAACGAAGAGGTGGATGCAGCGGCCCTGGCGGTCTGCACCGATGCGCTTCGCAGCGACCTGGCGCCCTGGTGCGAGCCAGGCTCCTTGCAGCTGCTGGCGCGGCGCGAGCCGATGTTCCTGTCAACGGTGGTGCATACCGTGGATGTGCTGCAGGGAACCGTGCGCGAGGGGGTGGCCACCTGGGATCTGGTCCTGGCCACCGCGGCCCCGGCGATGGTGACCGGCACGCCCCGTGCGGCGGCCTTGCGCGCCATCGCCGAATTCGAGGCCGGCCCGCGCGGCTGGTATGGCGGCATGGTGCTGCAGATGCGTGCCAACGGCGACGCGTGTGTCGGTACCCTGCTGCGTGCGGCAACGGTGCGCGACGGCGTGGCGGAAGTGCGTACCGGTGGCGACCTGTTGGCGGACTCAGACCCGCAGCGCGAAGAGGCCGAGTCGCGCCTGAAGACGCGCAGCCTGTGGCGCGCGTTCGGGCTCGAGCCGACGCCGGCAGCAGCGCAGCCTGCTGCCCAAGGCGGGGCGCAACCCGGTGCTGCGGTGCGTGTGGCCCTCATCCATCCGGAAGCCGCCTTCGCGCCGGGCTTGCGTGATTGCCTGAAAGCGCTGGGCATCGCCGACACGGCGGCGGCCGATCCGACCGCACAAGCCGCACAAGCCGCACAAGTTGCACAAGTGAACATCGAAACGGCATGGGGCCTGCCCGCACAAACGCACATGCCCTGCCTGGCCTTGGGTGACGCTGCGCTGCAGCGGCTGGCACACAGTGGCTGCGATGTGCAGCCACAGGCGGCGGGGCACGGGCGTGTGGTCCGGCTGCAGCTCACCGAGCGGGGCGCCCACTGCCTTGGGCAGCCGGCTTGGCCTGCCAGTGGCCTGTGGGTGTGCAGCCATGCGTCGCGCCGATGGGTTGGCGGCCAGCCCGGGTCGTGGCAGGTGTGGGCCACCGGCAGCGACGGGATGCCGCTGATGCTGGCACGCGAGGCCAGCCACCCGGCGGGACCGCAGGCACCGCAGGCACCGCAGGTACTGATGCTGTTTCGCCCGGACTCGCTGATGTCGGACCCACAGGCGGTGGCCTTGCTGCGCGCGGCGCTGGTGTGGCTGGTGGAGGCGACGCGATGAGCTCCGGCAGCCTTCTGGAGCCCGAACGCCGCACGCCGCTGTTCGGCGAATACGACGTGGTGGTGCTCGGCGGCGGGCCGGCGGGCATCACCGCGGCGACGAGTGCGGCGCGCGCCGGCTGCAGCACGCTGCTGGTCGAGCGCTATGGTTTTCTGGGCGGCATGGGCACCGCCGCCGGTGTCACCAACTTCTGCGGCCTGCACGGGCGGGTGCATGGCGAGATCCGTCAGGTGGTGCACGGTCTGGCCGACGAGCTGCTCGACCGCCTGCGTGCCCTGGGCGGCCTGAACGATCCGCACCTGCTGTTTGGCGGGCGCATCGCGGCGCAGGCCTATGACAACGCGGCCTACAAGGTGGCGGCCGATGCGCTGGTGGTGGCCAGCGGCGCGCAGCTGCTGTTCCACGCGCTGGCGGTGGGCGTGGTGATGGCGTCGCGCGAGCGCATCGATGCGCTGCTGCTCGAGACCCGGTCCGGCCGCCAGGCGGTGCGGGCGCGCTGCTTCATCGACTGCTCGGGCGATGGTGACCTGCTGGTGCACGCCGGCGTGCCGTGGGAGAAGGGCGCCGACGGCCACAGTGACGGCCAGGGGCTGATGTACCCGAGCACCATGTTCCGCGTGCACGGCGTGGATGCGCAGCGCGCCGGCGATGCCTGGAACCACTTCGGCGCGCTGATGGAGCAGGCCGAGCGCGATGGCCTGCGCTTTGCGCGCAAGGCGCCGATCATCCGGCCGCAAAAGAACCCGGCCGAGTGGCGCGCCAATGTCACGCAGCTCAGCAACGACGACGGCTCGGCGGTGGACGGCACCGATGCGCGCCAGCTCAGTGCGGCCGAACTGCAGGGCCGCGCGCAGGCGGTGGACTTCATGCGCTTTCTGCGCGGCTATGCGCCGGGCTTCGAACAGGCTTACCTGCTCGAGATCGCGCCGCAGGTGGGTATCCGCGAAACGCGACGCATGCGCGGCACCTACCTGCTGAGCGAAGACGATGTGCTGCAGTGCGCGCAGTTCGACGACGTGATCGGCCTGAACGGCTGGCCGATCGAAGAACATGTGGCGGGCACCGTGTCGTTCCGCTTTCCGGACGATGTGCAGGTACGCGGCGTGAACGACCTGCCGTACCGCATGCTGCTGCCCCCGGGCGTGGACAACCTGCTGGTGGCCGGCCGCTGCGCATCGATGACGCACGGCGGGCAGTCGGCGGCCAGGGTG
>JBDLRH010000121.1:0-47766 GCA_039800165.1 Pseudomonadota bacterium | reverse complement strand
CGCAGCCTGCGCGCCGACATCGCCGATTCGGCGCGCGGCACCCGCAGCGAACTGATGCAGACGCTGGCCACCTTCCAGGAGGCGGTGGTCAAGCAGGCAGCCGAGGCCACCCGCACCCAGAACACGCAGATCGACGCCTTCGCGCAGCAACTGTCGCTGCTGCAGAAGTCGCTGTCGGACACCCTGTCGCAGCAGCTGCAGTCGCTCAGCGAAAGCAACGCACGCCGCATTGGCGAGGTGCGCACCACGCTGGAGGCGCAGCTGCTGCAGCTGCAGCAGGCCAACGCGCAGAAGCTCGAGGAGATGCGCAAGACGGTGGACGAGAAGCTGCAGTCCACGCTGGAGCAGCGCCTGGGTGAAAGCTTTCGCCAGGTGGCCGAGCGCCTGGAGCAGGTGCACAAGGGCCTGGGTGAAATGCAGACCCTGGCGCAGGGCGTGGGCGACCTCAAGCACCTGCTGAGCAACGTGAAGACGCGCGGCATGTTCGGCGAGGCGCAGCTCGGCAGCCTGCTCGAGCAGGTGTTCTCGCCCGAGCAGTACGCGGTGCAGCAGGTCACCCGCCCGGGTACGCGCGAGGCGGTGGACTTTGCGATCCGCCTGCCGGGCCGCGGCGAAGGGCAGTCGGTGGTGTGGCTGCCGATCGATGCGAAGTTTCCGAACGAAGACTACGAGCGGCTGCTGGCCGCACAACACGCAGCCGATGCCGCTGGCGCCGAAGCCGCCGGCAAGGCGCTGGAGGCGCGCATCCGATCCGAGGCCAAGTCCATCGTGCAGAAGTATGTGGAGCCGCCACACACCACCGATTTCGCCATCCTGTTCCTGCCCACCGAGGGCCTGTACGCCGAGGTGCTGCGCCGCCCGGGCCTGATGGAGGCACTGCAGCGCGAGCACCGTATCACGCTGGCCGGGCCCACCACGCTGCTGGCGATGCTCAATTCGCTGCAGATGGGCTTTCGCACGCTGGCGCTCGAGAAGCGCTCGAGTGAAGTCTGGCAGGTGCTCGGTGCGGTCAAGACCGAGTTCGGCAAGTTCGGCGAAGTGCTGGCCCGGGTGAAGGACCAGACGCAGACCGTGCTCAACACGCTGGAGCGGGCGCAGACCCGCAGCAATGTGATGAATCGCGCGCTCAAGAGCGTCGATGCGCTGCCCGAGACGCAGGCGCAGACGCTGCTGCCCGGGCTGTCGGCCGCCGCTGCGCCTGACCCGGACGAACCCGCGCCGTGAGCGGGCTGTCGCGCCCGCTCGCGCGCCTGATTGCCGGGCAGATCTGCCTGCATGCCTGCATGGCCGGCACGCGCATGGCCGCGCCGCTGCTGGCGCTGCGCGATGGCTACAGCGAAGCGGCGGTGGGTGTGCTGCTGGCCCTGTTTGCCCTCACGCAGGTGTTCCTGGCGCTGCCTGCGGGCCGCTATGTGGACCGCCACGGCCTCAAGCGTCCGGTGGCCTGGAGCGTCGCCGTCGCCAGTGCCGGTGCCGCGCTGGCGGTGATCTGGCCGGTGTTCCCGGTGCTGTGCCTGAGCGCGCTGATGACCGGCGGCGCCACCGGTGCGGCGGTGATCGCGCTGCAGCGGCATGTGGGCCGCATGGCCGAAGACCCGACGCAGCTGCGCCAGGTGTTCTCGTGGCTGTCGATCGGTCCGGCCATCTCCAACTTCATCGGCCCGCTGGCCGCCGGCCTGCTGATCGACCATGCGGGGTTCCGCGCCGCGTTTGCGCTGATGGCGGTGCTGCCGCTGCTGTGCTGGTGGTGGGTGCGCCACACGCGCGAGACGCACGATGCGCAGGGCAGTGCGGCAGCGGCCGAGGCGGCACCCAGCGGTGCGATGGACCTGCTGCGCGACCGCGCGTTTCGCCGCTTGCTGATCGTCAACTGGGTGATGGCGTCGTGCTGGGATGTGCACACCTTTGTGGTTCCGGTGCTCGGCCATGAACTCGGCTTCAGCGCATCGGTGATCGGCGCGATCCTCGGCTCTTTTGCGATCGCCGCGGCAGGCATCCGGGTGGTGCTGCCGATGGTGGCCGCGCATGTGCGCGAGCACCGTGTGATCGCACTGGCCATGGCGGTGTGCGCACTGGTGTTCTGCGTCTATCCGTTCATGACGGCGCCGCTGGCCATGGGCGTGTGTTCCGTGCTGCTGGGCCTGGCGCTGGGCTGCGTGCAGCCGATGGTGATGAGCACGCTGCACCAGATCACCCCGGCGCACCGGCATGGCGAGGCGCTGGGCCTGCGGCTGATGGCGATCAATGCCTCCAGCGTGCTGATGCCGCTGCTGTTTGGCGCGGCGGGCGCCATCGTCGGCATCAAGAGCGTGTTCTGGGCGGTGGGTGCGGTGGCCGGAACCGGCATCCCCACCGCGCTGCGGATGAAACCGCCCGCGCGCGGCTGAAGGGTGCGCTGCGGACTACAGGCCGTAGAACGAGCGTATCGATTCCCAGGCCTGGGCGGCCTCGTCGGCAAAGCTGAACAGGTCAAGGTCGCTGCGCGAGATGACGCCCTCGTCGACCAGCATCTCGAAGTTCACCAGCCGCTGCCAGTAGTCGGTGCCGAACAGCACGATCGGCACCGGCTTGGCCTTGCGCGTCTGCACGAGGGTGATCACCTCGAACAGTTCGTCGAGCGTGCCGAAGCCGCCCGGAAACACCACCAGCGCCTTGGCGCGCATCATGAAGTGCATCTTGCGCAGCGCGAAATAATGGAACTTGAAGCTCAGCGCTGGCGTGACATAGGGGTTGGGCTCTTGCTCGTGCGGCAGCGCGATGTTCAGCGCCACTGCCTCCATGCCGACTTCGCGCGCACCGCGCATCGCCGCTTCCATGATGCCGGGGCCGCCACCGGTGCAGATGTACAGGCGCTCGTTGCTCGGGCGCTGCAGGCTCCAGCGGCCCACCACCTGCCCGAATTCGCGCGCGCGCTCGTAGTGCACGGCGCTGCGCGTGAGCCGCTGGGCACGCTCGGTCATCTGCGCATCGCCGCTGCGGGCGGCCTCGTCGCTCAGGCGCGCCGCGTCGTCGGCCGAGACAAAGCGCGCGCTGCCGAACACCACGATGGTGTGTTCCACGCCGGCCACCTGCTGCTCGATGTCGGGCTTGAGCAGCTCGAGCTGGAAGCGGATGCCGCGCGTTTCGCGGCGCAGCAGGAATTCCGGGTCGGCGAAGGCGATGCGGTAGGCGTCGGGCTGCAGCGGGTTGCCGTTGGCGGCATGCGCCTGCAGCTCGGCCCAGGCGTCGGCCAGGCGGCGGTCGGTCAGCGGGGTCTGCGATTCCATGGCGGCATTGTGGCGCGGAACCCTGCTCGGCACACCCCCCGGCGCATCACGGCGGGAGTGCAGACCCGAGGGTGAGTGCAATCATCAGCGCGATCGGCACGAACACCACCGCCAGCGCGTTACCCAGCAGCGTCATCGCCGCCACTTTCTGCGGCTCCTGGTGGTAGCGCTCGGCCAGCAGGAACTGCACCACCGCCGGCGGCAGTGCACCGAACAGCAGCAGCTGGCCCAGCGCCGCGCCCCGCAGGCCCAACGCCCAGGCGATCGGGATGGCCAGCGCCAGGCCCGCCAGCGGGCGCGCAAAGGCGCCCAGCAGGCCGCGCGGGATGTCGGCGCGCGTGAGCTGGGTCAGCCGCACGCCCAGCGCGAACAGCATCATCGGCAGCAGCGCGTTGCCCAGCAGCTGCATGCCCGACATCAGCATGTCTGGCGGCCGCCAGTCGAGCAGGGCGCTGGCAAAGCCGAGGGCGGTGGCCACCATCAGCGGGCTGAACAGCAGATCGCGGGTGCGTGCCTGCGCGCTGGTGATGCGCGCGCCCAGCGAGAAGTGCAGCAGGTTGTTGATCGAGAACAGCGCCACCGCCGCGCCGAAGTGCGCCGGCCCGAAGGCCAGCAGCGCCAGCGGCAGCCCCATGTTGCCGCTGTTGTTGAACATCACCACCGGCACCAGCGTGCGCGGCGAGGTGCCGCTGACGCGCGCGACGGCCCAGCCGATCAGGCCCGATCCCGCAATCAGCAGCAGGCCGCCGAGCAGCAGGGTGTCGTGGTCGCGCAAGCGGAAGTCACGCGAGGCCAGGGCCGAATACACCAGCACCGGCGCCAGAACATCGAGCGCCACGCGGTTGAAGGTGGTCAGGTCGGGGCGTTCGCGGCGGCCGTAGTACCAGCCCACGGCCACGCAAAAGAACACCGGCACCAGAATTTCGGCCAGACGCTGCAGCAGCGTCATGCGGTGGCCTGGCCTGTCTGCGCGCGGCGTTCAAGCCAGCGCAGCAAGGGCGCGCGCGCGTCGTCCAGCCCCTTGTAGTGCAGCACCGCATCGCTCATCGAGGCCAGGGCGTCGTGCAGCCGCGCGGCGCGGGCGGCGTCGCTGACCGCCTGCGTCAGCGGCTGCAGCATCACGCGGATGGCGAACACCGCCTGCGTGGTACCGGCAACCGGCAGGAAGCTCTGCCGCTCGGCACGCAGATGGCACTGCTGCGCGAAGGCTTCGTCTGCATCGAGCGCAGCAGATGCACCGCTGGCGGGCCACGGTGTGCGCGCATGCCGCTTCGGGTGCTGGTCAAAGCGCGCCGACGGCGAGATCGTCCACACGTGACGCTGCCAGTGCTCGCCCGAGGTGACAAGGCGCGTCAGTGCGTCGCTTGCTTGCTGCAGCAGGCTGGCATCGGCCACCGGTGCGTGGATGCCCGAAAGCGACTGGCCGAGCTTGTCTTCGGGCGCCCAGTGCGAGGGCACGCAAAGGCACATCCAGGGCACGGTGCCGCTGGCGCCGTCAAGCAAGGCGAAATCTTCCTCGAACTGCAGCTCGAGCGGGCACGTTGGATCCACGCCAGCGGGCGCGTGCGCCGCTATCGTGGCCAGGATGGCCTGCTCATCGACCCCCGGGAGCGCATGGCGCGACTGGCCGGCGCGCCACACCGCCTGCTTTTCTGCATGCAGCGCGCTGCGTGGGTCCAGCGGCGTGAGCTGGCAGGCGGTGGCATCCACCCGGGCCAGGCCGGGCTGCATCCGAAACGGCACTGTGATTTGCAGCAGGTCGAAGTCCATGGCTCAAAAAGAAAAAGGCCCCGCGCGGGAGCCTTGTTCCGGTGTCACTGCCCGTGCCAGAGGGCTGTCAGACGCGCCGACGGTATTCGCCGGTGCGGGTGTCGATCTCGACCTTGTCGCCCTGCGCCACGAAGATCGGCACGCCGATTTCGAAGCCGGTGGCGATCTTGGCGGGCTTGAGCACCTTGCCCGAGGTGTCGCCCTTGACGGCCGGTTCGGTCCAGGTGATCTCGCGCTCGACGCTGGTGGGCAGTTCCACCGAGATCGCCTTGCCGTCGTAGAACACCACTTCGGCGCCCATGCCGTCTTCCAGGTAGTTCAGCGCGTCACCCATGTTCTCGGCTTCCACCTCATACTGGTTGTAGTCGGTATCCATCCACACATACATCGGGTCGGCGAAGTAGGAGTAGGTGCACTCCTTCTTGTCCAGCACGATCTGGTCCATCTTGTCGTCGGCCTTGAACACGATTTCCGTGCCCTGGTTGGACAACAGGCTCTTGAGCTTCATGCGCACGGTGGCTGCGTTGCGGCCGCCGCGGGCGTATTCGGTGCGCAGCACCACCCACGGTGCGCCGTTTTGCATGATGACGTTGCCGGCGCGGATTTCTTGAGCGATTTTCATGAGGGCTTCCCTGTACAGGGCGGGTCTGACGGGCCGGCCTGGCTGGCATTCGGCCAAAGCCCACGATTTTAACCCGACGGGCGGGCCCAGCGCAGCAGCTGCGTCAGCAGGTCGTCTTGTGCCAGCAGCCGCTGGCGTGCCGCCTGTGTGCAGGCCTGCCAGTCGGCCAGGGTGGTGCCGTCCAGTGCGGGCAGGGCGCCTGATTCGATGCCGTTCCATACCCGGTGAAAGCGGCGCAGGCGCGGCGGTGCATCCAGCCAGCCCAAGAACGCGTCGAGCTTCGCGTGGTGGGCGTTGTCGTGCTGCGGATAGATGTTCCAGACGAAGGGCCGCCCGGCCCACAGCGCGCGCACCAGCGAATCCTCGCCGCGCACCAGGTTCAGGTCGCAGGCCCACAGCATGCGGTCAAAGCCGTGCTGGTCTGTCCACGGCAGGGCGGTCCAGGCCATGGTGTGGGGCGTGGACGCAGCAGGGGTGGCAAGGGCAACAGGCGTGGCAGGGGTGACGGTCGGCGCCTGCATCGCCGTTTGCATGGCCATGTTCATTGCAGACAAGGGCCGCCCGGGGGTGACCAGCAGATGGTCTGCGCTGCCGCGCAACTGGGCCAGCAAGCCGGCCAGCCCCGGCGGTTCGTAGCAGAACAGGCTGATGAGCCGCCCGCCGCCTTGCAATGCGGGCGCGTGCGCTGCGCGCCAGGCGGTGCGGTCAAAGGCCTGTTGCTGCGCCAGCAGATCGGCCTCGCGCAGCAGGCCACCTGTGCCCGCAGTGAAGCCCGGGTAGAAAAAGCGCTTGGTCCAGCCGAGGGCAGGGCCGCTCATCACCGGCGAGGGCAGGCCGTGGTGACGCTCGACCCAGGGCTCGGCGCTCAGGTACTCGAGGTTGATCCACGCCGGGGCGGTGGCGCGGTGGCGCACGCCGTGGGCGACGAAGGCCTCGGGCAGCTCACAGCCGAAGGCCTCGATCCACACATCGCCGGGCTCGAGGCCGCCGAAATGCTCAGGCCGGGTGGCGGCGCTCCACGGCAGCACGGTGACGTGCGGCGCGCTACCCCAGGCGGTGCTTGGGCTGGGCTGCAGCGCGCCTGGGGCCATCCACGCCAGCGCCGATGCATCGTCCACCCACAGCCGAACGCGCTGCCCGGCATCGCGCAGCTGACGCGCCAGTCGCCAGCACACGCCCAGGTCGCCATGGTTGTCGATCACCCGGCAAAAGACGTCCCAGCGCAGCGCGGCACTGTCCGAGGGTGGGGCCCGATTCATGACCGGATTGTGGCGCCGCTGCAGCACCGGGGGGCTGCGCCGAAGCCACAATACGGCGCATGTCCGATCTGCCCGTGCACCCGCCCTCGCTGCTGGCCGAAGTGGCTGCGCTGCCTGCGCTGCCGGGCGTGTACCGCTACTTCGACGCCGAAGGCGCCGTGCTGTACGTGGGCAAGGCGCGCAACCTGAAGAAGCGCGTGTCGAGCTACTTCCAGAAGAACCATGGCGGCACCCGCATCGGCCACATGGTCGGCAAGATTGCGCGCATGGAGACCACGGTGGTGCGTTCCGAGGCCGAGGCGCTGCTGCTCGAGAACAACCTGATCAAGGCCCTGCATCCGCGCTTCAACATCCTGTTTCGCGATGACAAGAGCTATCCGTACCTGAAGCTCACCGCAGCGCGCGGCGGCGGCAATGCGCTGGCCACCGCGGCGGACTTTCCGCGCATGGCCTACTACCGCGGCGCGGTCGACCGCCGCCACCGCTACTTCGGCCCGTACCCCAATGCGTGGGCGGTGAAGGAATCGATCCTGCTGCTGCAAAAGGTGTTTCGCCTGCGCACCTGCGAGGACACGGTGTTCAACCACCGCACCCGGCCCTGCCTGCTGTACCAGATCAAGCGCTGCTCGGGGCCGTGCGTGAACTTCATCACGCCCGAGGACTATGCGCGCGACGTCGGCCATGCCGAGGCCTTCTTGCGTGGGCAGGCCAGCGAGGTGCTCGAGGCGCTGCAGCAGCGCATGATGGACCACGCCGAACGTCTGGAGTTCGAGCAGGCTGCCGACATCCGCAACCAGATGGCGGCGCTGTCCAAGGTGCTGCACCAGCAGGCGGTGGACACCAGCAGCGACAAGGATGTGGACATCCTGGCGGTGGAGGTGCAGGGCGGTCGTGCCTGCGTGAACCTGGCGATGGTGCGCGGCGGGCGGCATCTGGGTGACCGGCCGTACTTTCCCGCGCATGTGGATGACGGTGTGGCCATGCACGCGGTGCCGGAGCTCGACGAGGCCGACGCCAGTGTGCCCACCGACACCCACCCGGCCACCGCCGATGCGCCACCCCCTGCCGAGGCACCGGCCTTCGATCCGCAGGCGGTGGCGGTGCGGGTGCTTGAGGCCTTCATCGCGCAGCACTACATCGACGTGGCGGTGCCGCCGGCGCTGATCACCAGCGTTGCGGTGTCGCGCGAGCTGATCGACGCACTCTCGCAGCAGACGGGCGTGAAGATCAGCGCGGTGCACAGCCCGCGCGAGCAGCGTCGCGTGTGGCTGGAGATGGCGCAGAAGAATGCGCAGATCCAGCTGGCGCGGCTGCTGGCCGAAGAAGGCTCGCAGCAGGCACGCACCCGCGCGCTGGTCGAGGCGCTGGACCTGGCGCCCGAGTCGCTGGAGTCGCTGCGCATCGAGTGCTTTGACATCAGCCACACCGCAGGCGAGGCCACGCAGGCGTCGTGCGTGGTGTTCCATCGCCACCGCATGCAGTCGTCGGAATACCGGCGCTACAAGGTCGAGGGCATTACCGGCGGCGACGACTACGCCGCGATGCGCCAGGTGCTGATGCGCCGCTACGGCAAGATCGCCGAGGCGCTGCGCGAGGACCCCGAAGGCGGCCAGCGCCTGCCCGACATCGTGCTGATCGACGGCGGCAAGGGCCAGGTGAGCATGGCGCGTGAGGTGTTCGAGTCGCTGGGGCTGGACCTGTCGCGCATCGTCGGCGTGGAAAAGGGTGAGGGCCGCAAGGTCGGCCTGGAAGAGCTGGTGTTTGCCGATGGCCGCGACAAGGTGTACCTGGGCAAGGATTCGGCGGCGCTGATGCTGGTGGCGCAGATCCGCGACGAGGCGCACCGCTTTGCGATCACCGGCATGCGGGCGCAGCGCGCCAAGGTGCGCACCGGCGGCAGCAAGCTCGAGGACATCCCCGGCGTCGGTGCGCGCCGGCGCGCCAAGCTGCTGCAGCGCTTTGGGGGCATCCGCGGCGTGGCCGCTGCGGGTGTCGAGGACATTGCGAGCGTCGAGGGCATCTCGCGCGAACTGGCCGAGGAGATTTACCGTGCATTGCACTGAAACGAACGCTTCCTGCCGTGCAGCGCCCCCTGCGGTGCGCCGTATCGCTGCTATTGCGGGCGTGCTGGGTCTGAGCGCCTGGCTTGCCGGCTGCTCGACACCGATGCCGCCGCCCCCCTGGACGCCGCCGGCGTCGGGCGCGCCTGTGCCGTCGGCATCGCCTGCCCCTTCGGCACCTGCGGCGCCCACCGCGCCTTCCCTGCCGACTTCGCCCGCGCCGTCGGCTGCTGCACCCGCAGCGCCGTCAGCCGAACCGCCCGCGCGCAACTGGGACGAATACAAGATGCGCGCGGCGCGCCGCATCGCACAGGCCAATGCAAGTGACACCTTCGACGGCGCGGTACCGCAGCGCCTGGCGTCGATCCCGGTGCTGCAGGTGCACCTCAACCGCGACGGCACGGTGCGCGATGTGCAGGTGATGCGCACCCCGAAGTTTTCTCCGCAGACGGTGCAGATGGCGATGCGCGCGGTGCGCCGCGTCGGCAGCTTCGGCCCGGTGGGGCACCTGCCGCAGCCCTGGCAGTTCAGCGAGACCTTCCTCTACAACGACGACCTCAAGTTCCAGCTGCGCACGCTGGCCGAGGCGCCCTGAGCGCGACCGGCGCGCGGTGAGGGCACCGCGCGTGCGTGACAGAATCACCGCATGTTCTTCACCATCCCCACGCTGCTGACCTGGACGCGCATCGTCGCGATCCCGCTGATCGTGGGGGTGTTCGAGATCTGGCCTGATCGATCGATCAGCAACCTGGTGGCCACGGTGATGTTCGTGGTGTTCGCGCTGACCGACTGGCTCGATGGCTGGCTGGCGCGCAAGCTGAACCAGACCTCGTCGTTCGGCGCCTTCCTGGACCCGGTGGCCGATAAGTTCCTGGTGTGTGCCTCACTGCTGGTGCTGGTGCACCTGCAACGCGCCGACGTGTTTGTGGCGCTCATCATCATCGGCCGCGAGATCGCCATTTCTGCGCTGCGCGAGTGGATGGCGCAGATCGGCGCCTCGCGCAGCGTGGCGGTGCACATGATCGGCAAGATCAAGACCACGGTGCAGATGGTCGCGATCCCGTTCCTGCTGTACGACGGCATGCTGTTCGGCCTGATCGACACGGCCCTGTGGGGTACCTGGCTGATCTGGGTCGCGGCGGTGCTCACCGTCTGGTCGATGGTGTACTACCTGAACAAGGCGCTTCCGGAAATCCGCGCCCGCGCCAAATGACCGCCCCCGCCGGCGGCGGTGCGTCCACGCAGGACGCCCTGATCCGCGCCATGCCCATCGTGTTCGTTCTCATCTGGAGCACCGGCTTCATCGTTGCGCGCTATGGCGTGCCGCATTCGCCGCCGCTGAAGTTCCTGGCGGTGCGCTACATCCTGTCGGCGCTGTGCCTGGTGGCGTGGGCCGCGTGGGCGCGCGCTGCCTGGCCCGCCGACCGCACGCAGTGGAAGCACCTGGCCATCACCGGCGTGCTGATGCAGGCCGCCTACCTGGGCGGGGTGTGGGTGGCCATCGGCCTGGGTGCCGGGGCCGGCGTGTCGGCGATGCTGGTGGGCCTGCAACCGGTGCTGACCGCCTGGTGGCTGTCGTCGCGCGGCGGCCATGTGAGCGCGCGGCAATGGGCCGGGCTGGTGCTGGGCTTTGCCGGGCTGCTGCTGGTGGTGTCGCACAAGCTCGGCCAAGGCGAGGTGACCGCAGCCAACCTGACGAGCCTGGTGATTGCGCTGATGGGCATCACCGCCGGCACGCTGTACCAGAAGCGCTATGTGGCGCCGTGCGATGTGCGCACCGCCAGCGCAGTGCAGATGCTCGCCGGCCTGGCGGTCACGCTGCCGCTGACGCTGCTGGAGCCGCGCGGCGTGAACGTCAATGCCGAGTACGCCGCTGCGATGGCCTGGTCGGTGCTGGGCCTCACCTTGGGCGGCAGTTCGCTTTTGTATCTGCTGATCCAGCGCGGTGCGGCGGCCTCGGTGTCCAGCCTGATGTACCTGGTGCCGCCGTGCACCGCCACCCTGGCCTGGCTGCTGTTTGACGAGCCGATCACCGCGTGGACCGTGACCGGCATGGTGCTGACCGCCGTGGGCGTGGCGCTGGTGGTGCGCGCCCCCGCCACCAAGGCGACAGGCTGAAGCGCGGGCCCCGCGGGCGCTGCGCTAGCATGCGCTCCGCACTTCAGAGGGCCCCCCATGAGCAAGAAACGCATCGCAGTCATCGCCGGCGACGGCATCGGCAAGGAAGTCATGCCCGAGGGCATGCGGGTGATGGAGGCGGCGGCCAGCAAGTTCGGCATCGACCTGCACTTCGACCACTTCGACTTCGGCTGCTGGGACTACTGCGAAAAGCACGGCAGCTACCTGCCCGATAACTGGAAAGACATCATCGGCGGGCACGACGCCATCTACTTCGGCGCGGTGGGCTGGCCCGACAAGATCGCCGACCATGTGTCGCTGTGGCAGTCGCTGCTGCTGTTTCGCCGCGAGTTCGACCAGTACATCAACCTGCGCCCGGCGCGCCTGATGCCCGGCATCATTGCGCCGGTGGTGCGCCGCGACGGCAGCCGCCGCGAGCCCGGCGAGATCGACATGTACATCGTGCGCGAGAACACTGAGGGCGAGTACTCCAGCATCGGTGGCCGCATGTTCGCCGGCACCCCTCGCGAGATCGTGATGCAGGAAACGGTGATGTCGCGCCACGGCGTGGACCGGGTGCTGAAGTTCGCGTTCGAACTGGCGCAGTCGCGCCCCAAAAAGCACCTGACCAGCGCCACCAAGAGCAACGGCATCGCGATCACCATGCCCTACTGGGACGAGCGCGTGGCCGAAATGGCCAAGGCTTACCCGGGCGTGAAGCTCGACAAGTTCCACATCGACATCCTGACGGCGCACTTCGTGCAGCGGCCCGACTTCTTCGATGTGGTGGTGGCCTCCAACCTGTTCGGCGACATCCTGTCCGACCTGGGGCCGGCCTGCACCGGCACGATCGGCATCGCACCGAGCGCCAACCTCAACCCAGACCGCACCATGCCCTCGCTGTTCGAGCCGGTGCACGGCTCGGCGCCCGACATCGCGGGCAAGGGCATCGCCAACCCGATCGGGCAGATCTGGTGCGGCGCGATGATGCTCGAGTTCCTGGGCCGCAAGGATGCGCACGATGCGGTGCTCGCGGCCATCGAGAAGGTGCTTGCGCCCGATTCTGGTGCGCCGCGTACCCGCGACATTGGCGGTACCGCCAGCACGTCCGATCTGGGCAAGGCGATTGCGCAGGCCGTGTCAAGCTGACTGGACACAGGGCGAACCCGCAGAGGGTGGACCATGTCGGGCGCATAGAATCCGCCGCCGTGTTGCTTTGCCGCCGAGCGGCTTGACACCACCGTGGCGCGTCGCTGTAATCGTCTTCGAGTGGCTTGCGCGCCACCCATCGCCTCCCGCGATCCGTAGGAAGCCCATCAGTGCGCTCGGACTGCGGGGGGCCTGATTTTTTTGGAACCCTTCTGCCCAACACGAGGATCTATCCGTGAACAAGACCGACCTGATCGAACACATTGCCAAGGAAGCCGACCTGTCCAAGGCGGCGGCCACCCGCGCGCTGGACGCCATCACCAAGGGCATCGAGAAGACCCTGAAGAAAGGCGGCACCGTGTCGCTGGTGGGATTCGGCACCTTTGCCGTGGGCAAACGCGCCGCGCGCACCGGCCGAAACCCCCGCACCGGCGCCGCGATTAAAATCAAGGCTGCCAAGGTACCGAAGTTCCGTCCCGGCAAGGCGCTCAAGGATGCGCTGAACTGAACGGGGCCCTAGATGGGTGCTTAGCTCAGCTGGTAGAGCGGCGCCCTTACAAGGCGTAGGTCGGCGGTTCGATCCCGTCAGCACCCACCAACCCATCGACAAGGCGAACCGCGGTTCGCCTTTTTCATGGCCTGAACGAACCGTCCGCAGACCCGAAAGCCCACGCATGTTCGATTTCATCCGCAAGCACACCCGCATTGCACTGTTCGTGCTGGTGCTGCTGGTGATTCCTTCCTTTGTGCTGTTCGGCCTGGAGGGCTACACCCGCATGGGCGACAAGGGCCAGGCGGTGGCGGTGGTCGATGGCCGCGACATCACCCAGATCGAGTGGGACAACGCCCACAAGCAGGAGGTCGACCGCATCCGCGCACAGATGCCGGGCATCGACCTCAAGCTGCTGGATTCGCCCCAGGCCCGCTACGCCACCCTCGAGCGGCTGGTGCGCGAGCGCGTGCTGACCGTGGCCGCCGAGAAGTCGCGCCTGACCGCCACCGACCAGCGGCTGGCGCGCGAGCTGCAGCAAGACCCGACCATCGCCTCGCTGCGCAAGCCCGACGGCACGCTGGACCTGGAGCGCTACAAGCAATTGCTCAGTGCCCAGGGCATGAGCCCCGAGATGTTCGAAGCGGGCCTGCGCAGCGACATCTCGCGCCGCCAGGTGCTGGCCGGTGTGGCGCAGTCGGCGCTGTCGGGCAACGCGATGGCCGATTCGGCACTGGGCGCGCTGCAGGAGCGCCGCGAGGTGCAGGTGGCGCGCTTTGCCGCGGCCGACTTCAAGGCCAAGGTGGCCCTGACCGATGCCGACATCGAGGCGTTCCACAAGGCCAACGGCACGCTGTTCCAGTCACCCGAGCAAGCCAGCATCGAATACCTGGTGTTCGATCTTGACGCAGTGCGCCGCAACCTCACGGTGAACGACGCCGACCTGCGCACCTACTACGAGCAGAACCTTGCGCGGCTGGCGGGCACCGAAGAGCGCCGCGCCAGCCACATCCTGATCAACGCGCCCAAGTCGGCCAGCGCAGACGAGCGCGCCAAGGCCAAGGCGCGCGCCGAGCAGCTGCTGGCGCAGGTGCGTGCCAAGCCCGACAGCTTTGCCGATGTGGCCAGGAAGAATTCGCAGGACCCGGGCTCGGCCGCGCAGGGCGGCGACCTCGACTTCTTCCGTCGCGGCGCGATGGTCAAGCCGTTTGAGGACGCGGCCTTTGCGCTGAAGAAGGGCGACATCAGCGCGCTGGTGGAAACCGAATTCGGCTATCACATCATTCGCCTGACCGACATCAAGGCACCCAAGACGCGCAGCTTCGAGGAGATGAAGCCCGAGCTCGAGCAAGAGGTCAAGAAGCAGCAGGCGCAGCGCAAGTTTGCCGAGCAGGCCGAGGCCTTCACCAACGGGGTGTACGAGCAGTCGGACAGCCTCAAGCCCACGGCCGAGAAGCTCAAGCTCGAGATCCGCACCGCCACCGTGCTGCGCAATGCCGCGCCGGGCACACCGGGCCCGCTGGCCAACCCGAAGTTCCTGACGGCGCTGTTCGCTGCAGACGCCATCCAGAACAAGCGCAACACCGAGGCGGTGGAGGTCGGCCCCAACCAGCTGGTGGCCGGCCGCATCGTGCAGCACCAGCCGGCGCGCACCCGTCCGCTGGATGAAGTGAAGGCCCAGGCGCGCGAGGCGCTGCTGGCCCAGCGCGCGGCCGAGGCGGCGCGCAAGGAAGGCAACGACAAGCTGGCGGCATGGAAGGCCGCGCCGGCACAAGCCGCGCTGCCGGCGGCCACCACCGTTTCGCGCCAGATGCCGGGCGGGCTGCCGCCCAAGGTGATCGAAGCGGCGCTGCGCGCCGACCCGTCGGCCCTGCCGGGCTGGGTGGGGGTGGACCTGGGCAACGAAGGCTTTGCGGTGGTGCGCGTCAACAAGGTGCTGCCGCGCGAGGCCGCGGGCGCGGCCGACCCGGTGGCGCAGCAGCTGCGCGCGCAGTACCAGCAGGCGTGGACGGGTGCCGAGGCGCAGGCCTACTACAACCTGCTCAAGGAACGCTACAAGGTGCGCATCAAGGTGAGCCAGCCCAAGGAAGAAGCGGCCCCGAAGCTATAATTTCGCCTCTGCGGTGGCTGTAGCTCAGTTGGTAGAGTCCCAGATTGTGATTCTGGTCGTCGTGGGTTCGAGTCCCATCAGCCACCCCACCGCACACTAGGGCCTGACGCCAGCCGTCAGGCCCTTTTTCATTCAGGCCGCAGGCGTGCCCTGATGCGCCTGCAGCTGCCAGCGGCCCTGTGCGTCGGCAGCCCACACCGTCATGAAGAAGCTTCGGACCGCCTTGCGTTCACCGTCCTTGGTGATGGTGGCGGCCATGCGTCCGGTCACCACTGCGGCTTGCGCGGGTGCAAGTGTGGCCAGCGGCTGCACCTGCAGTTCGCTGAAGTCCACTTCCAGGTAGCGCAGCGCACCGCCATTCAACTTGGCCAGATAGCTGTCGCGGCTGTCGCGGCCGCCGGTGGAATGCACATAGACCAGCGTGGGTGCCAGCAGCGCGTGCAGTGCGTCCGCATCGCCGGCCACCAGCGCGGCACGGCGCTGGTCCTCCAGTCGCAGCACGGCGGCGGTCAGTTCGGGCGTGGGGGGATGCATGTCACTCCATGCGGATGTTCGACTTGCGCACCACCTCGCCCCATTTGGGGATTTCGCGGCGCACGAGTTCAGCCAATGCACCCGGGCTGGAGGTATGCAGGTAGATGCCCATCTGCGCGAAGCGCTGCGCGATGCCGGGTTCGGCCAAGGCCTTCACCAGCTCGGTGTGGATGCGCTCCACCGCCGCCGGCGGCAGCGACGCCGGCCCCACCAGGCCTGCCCAGTCGCGCACGTCGAACTGCGGATAACCGGCCTGGGCAAACGTGGGCACCTCGGGCAGCACCTCCAGCCGCTCAGTGGCGGTCAGGGCCAGCGGGCGCAGGCGGCCGCTGCGGATGTGCGGCAGGGCCGATGCCAGCGAGGCGAACATCAGGTCCACCTGCTCGCCCACCAGGTCTTGCAGCGCGGCCACCGGTCCGCGGTAGGGCACATGCAGGATGAAGGTACCGGTGAGCTGCTTGAAGTATTCGCCCATCAGGTGCGCGGGCGACCCTGAGCCGCCCGAGCTGTAGACCAGCTTGCCCGGGCTCTTTTTCACCAGCGCCACCAGGTCGGCCATGTTTTGCACGGGCAGGCTGCTGCGCACCACCAGCACGTTGTACGACCACTGCGTCTGGCCGATGGGCACGATGTCCTTCAGTGTGTCGTAGGGCATCTTTGCCACCAGCGCGGGCAGCACCGTGTGCGGCATGAACATGATGGCCAGGCTGTGCCCGTCCGAGCTCTTGGCCAGCTGGTCCATGCCGATCAGGCCGGTACCACCGGAGCGGTTCTCAACGAAGAAGGGCTGGCCGAAGGCCTTGCCAAAGCGGTCGGCCAGGTGCCGTGCGATCGGGTCCCACGGGCTTCCGGCGGCCGAGGTGACGATCAGGCGCACCGGCTTGCTCGGCCACGAGGCGGCCTGTGCCCGCGCGGTGCGAGGCGCGAGCGCGCTGATGGCGACGGGCGGCAGGGCCGCTGCTGCGGCGAAGTGCAGCAGATGTCGGCGCGAGGGGCGATGCACGGTGTGCGGAGGCTTCATGTGCCGGGCCTCAGTCGAGCTTCACGCCCGCCTTGCGGATCGCAGGGCCCCACAACGCATCGTCCTGCTTCAGGAAGGCAGCGAACTCGGTGGGTGTCTGCGCGCGCAGGTCGCCGCCAAAGCCGCGCCACTTGGCAATCAGCTCGGGGTTTTGTGCGGCGGCCTTCTGCATGGCCTCGCCGAGCCTGGCGATGATGGGCGCAGGCGTCCTGGCCGGTGCGAACAGGCCGATCCACGCCGTCGGGCTGTACTCGGGCAGGCCGGCTTCGGCGAAGGTCGGCACGTCCGGGAAGTTGGGATGTCGTGTCTTGCCGGTCAGCGCCAGGATCTTGAGCTTGCCGGCGCGCACGTTGCCAATCGCTGCGGGCAGCGCATCAAAGATGATGTTGACCTGCCCGGCCACCAGGTCGCCGTAGGGGCTGGTGGTGTTGTAGGGCACGAAGTTGATCTTCACGCCGGCACTCGAGGCAAACCACTCGCCAGCGAGGTGCGAGTAGCTGCCCACGCCCGAGGTGGCGGCGGTGACGGAGCCTGGCTGCGTCTTCAGTCGCTCGATCAGTTCCTTGGCGTTCTTTTCGGGCAGGTTCGGGTGTGCTGTCAGTGCGGTGTTCAGCAAGCCGACGATGCTGATCGGGATGAAGTCGCTTGCCTTGTAAGGCACTTTCGCGCCGTAGGTGTAGGGCAGCACCGACATCGAGGTGGTCGAGCCCATCACCAGCGTGTAGCCGTCGGGCGCGGCCTTGGCGCCGGCTTCCATGCCGATCATGGTGGACGCGCCGGGGCGGTTCTCCACGATCACCTGCTGGCCCAGCGCCTTGGACAGCTCCAGCGCAATCTCGCGGGTGTTGGCATCCGGGCCGGTGCCCACCGGGAAGGGCGCAATGATGCGGATCGGCTTGTTCGGGTAGTCCTGTGCCGCGGCGGGCAGCGCGCCCCACGCGGCCAATGCCAGCGCGGCGGCAGACAGGGCGAAGCGGCGGGATAGGGTGTTCATGGTGTGGTCTCCTTGGGTCGGGATGGGTGGGCGAGCCTTCGACGGGTCATTGTCAAAAATACATCGATTTCTCATATTAGAAGAAACCATTAGAAATTAAGAGGACTCTGGCCGCATAAAATCCGCTTGAATTTCATCCAACAAGGTGCACACATGGCCGCTTCGAGCGCGTCGGGCCCGCTTGGGCAGCGCAATTCGCTGATGTTCAGCCACATGGGGTTCTATGTGCGTGACCTGCCGCGCATGGCGCGCTTCTACAAGGAAGTGCTGGGCTTCTTTCAGACCGACAGCGGCGACCTCGGCACGGTACAACTGGTGTTCCTGAGCCGCGACCCGAGCGAACACCACCAGATCGTGCTGGCCACAGGCCGCCCGGCCGACCTGTCGTTCAGCGTCATCAACCAGATCTCGCTGCGTGTGCCCGATCTGGCCACCCTGCGCGTGGTGCGCGACCGCGCGAGAGCCGATCCGGGCGTGACCGACCTGGTGGCCGCCACGCACGGCAATGCGGTGTCGATCTACTTTCGCGACCCCGAGGGCAACCGGCTTGAGGTGTTCATGGACACCCCGTGGTACTGCGAGCAGCCGCTGCGCGAGCCGATCGACCTGGACCAGGGCGACGATGCGGTGCTGGCCGCTGCAGAGGCCCTGGCGCGCAGCCGCCCGAAGTTCCGCAGCCGCGCCGAATGGCAGCGCGACATGGAGCGGCTGATGGGATACGGCGCATGAACAGCGGCGCGCCGGCCGGCATGGTGGATGTGGTGATCATCGGCTGCGGGCCGGTGGGCGCCACGCTGGCCAACCTGCTGGGTCAGTACGGCCTGTCGGTGCGGGTCTTCGAGCGCGAAGCAGACATCTATGCGCTGCCGCGCGCCATCCACTTCGACGGCGAGGTGATGCGCGTCTTCGAGACCGCGGGCCTGCGCGAACCGATCGAGCGCATTTCGCGACCGGGCTTGAAGGGCATGCACTTCAACAACGCCGCGGGCGACACCTTGATGATCCGCGCGGGGACCGCAGCGCGCGGCCCGCATGGCTGCGCCAACAACCACTACTTCCATCAGCCCGATCTCGAGGCGGTGCTGCGCGCCGGCCTGCAGCGCTTTGCGGATGTGCAGCTGTTCACCGGCCATGAAGTCATGGCCATCGACGAAGGTGAAGCGGCGGTGGCGCTGCAGGTGCGCGATCTGGCCACGCAGCACACAGGCACCGTGCAGGCGCGCTGGGTGGTCGGTTGCGACGGCGCCCGCTCGCTGGTGCGCAAGGTGCTTGGCTCGCCGATGGAGGATCTCGGCCTGCATCAGCCATGGCTGGTATTTGACGCGCGGCTCAAGGCCGATGTGCCCGGCTTGCCCGAGTACACGGTGCAGCACTGCGACCCGGCGCGGCCGATGACCTACTGCAACGTCACCGGCAACCGCCGTCGCTGGGAGATCATGCTGATGCCGGGCGACGACCCGCAGCAGTTGGTGCAGCCCGCAACCCTGTGGAAGCTGGTTCAGCACTGGATCACGCCGGATCAGGCCGACATCGAGCGCGCGGTGATCTACACCTTCCACTCGGTGATTGCCCGGGGCTGGCGGCGGGGCCGTCTGATACTGGCTGGCGATGCAGCGCACCAGACGCCGCCGTTCCTCGGGCAGGGCATGTGTGCAGGCATCCGGGATGCGGCCAACCTGGCCTGGAAGATGGACGCCATCGTGCGCGGCGGTGCCGACGCTTCGCTGCTGGACACCTACGAAAGCGAACGCTCGCCGCATGTGCGTGCCTTCATCGAACTGGCGGTGAGACTCGGTGCGATCATCCAGACCACCGACCCGCAGGCCGCGCGCGAGCGCGATGCCCGCTTCAAGGCGGGCCAGCCCGAGATCTTCCAGTTTCCGGTGCCGCAGCTCGGCGCCGGGGTGTGGTGCGGCGACCATCTGGCGGTGGGGCGCGTGTTTCCCCAACCGTTACTGGACAGCGGCTTGCTGCTCGACGCGCTGGTGGGGCAGCGGTTTGCCCTGATCGCCGAGCCCGCGCTGCTGGAGGCCACCGCAGACGCGTCACATGCATCCGCCCGCTCGATCTGCGCTGCCCTCGGGGTGGCGTTGCTGCCCGCGCACGACGCCGAACTGCGTGCATGGCTGGCGCAGCAACAGGTGGCTGCGGTGATGCTGCGGCCCGACCGCTATGTGATGGGTGTGGCCCGCAGCGCACAAGAGCTGTTGCAGCTGACCGACATGGCCCGGCAGGCTGCACTGGCAGCGGGCGCCGCACGGCGTGCAGACAGCGGCACACCGCTGGCAGCGGTGCACTGAGGCGGCCCAAGCGAACATGTCGGCAGCGCCTGTGCCTGTGCCTGTTGCTGTGAACGACAAGGCCGACTCGAGCCTGGCGCGCATGCTGGGCGTGCTCGACTTGTTTTCAGAACAACACCTGCACTGCAGCGCCGAGGATGTGAGCGCGCAGCTGCAAGTCTCGCTGCCCACGGCCTACCGCTACCTCAAGACGCTGGCCGATGCAGGCCTGCTGCTGCGCGGGGCGGATGCGCGCTATGGGCTCGGGCCGCGCATCATCGTGCTTGACCACTTCATCCGCCAGGCCGACCCGGTCCTGCAAAGCGGCATCCCCTTCATGAAAGAGCTGGTGGCGCAGACCGGCTTTGACTGCGTGGTGTCGCGCCTGCATGGCGAGCAGTTGCTTGATGTGCACCGTGAATTCGGTTCGATGCCCGCCAGCCTGAGCTATGGCCGCGGGCGACCGCGTCCGCTGTTCCTCGGTGCAGCGCCCAAGGTGATCCTGGCCACGCTGTCCACCGCGCAGCTTCGCCGCCTGTTCGATGCGCGCGCGGCAGAAGCATCGGCTGCCGGTCTTGCCAGCGACTGGCCCGGCTTTCGCCGCTACTTCGCGCGCATTCGCAAGGCCGGGCATTACTTTTCCAATGGCGAGCTCGAGTCCAACCTGGCGGCGATTGCAGCACCGCTGCAGCTGGCAGACGGCTCAGGCGCCGGGGCGCTGTCGCTGGTGACCACGGTGCAACGCATGGCGGTGATCGATCGCGACAAGCTCACGCCGCTGGTGCAGCGCGCCGCGCAGGACATCTCGTCGCGGCTCGGCTGAGCGGGCCGGCATCTCCTTGGCTGAATCCCTGTTTGCTTCCCCATTCCTGTCCCTCAAGAAAGCCCGACCATGAAACTCATCAGCTTCCGCCACCAGGGTCACCACAGCTACGGGGTGGTGCTTGGCGACGAGGTGCTTGACCTCGGCGCGCTGCTCGGCGCAGAGGCGCCTGACCTGAAAACCCTGATTGCCAAGAACCTGTTCGCTGCGGCAGCAGAAGCGGCGCGCACGCACCGCCCCGCGCTGCGTTTTGATGCGCTCGAGCTGCTGCCCGTCATTCCCAACCCGGGGCAGATCTTCTGCATCGGCCTGAACTACGGCGAGCATGTGCGCGAGACCGGCAAGGAGATCACCGAGACGCCGGTGATCTTCTTGCGGCTGCCCGAGTCGCAGGTGGGTCACCGCCAGGACATCGTGCGGCCGCCCGAGTCGCACCGGCTGGATTACGAAGCCGAGATCGCCGTCATCATCGGGCAGGGCGGCCGGCGCATCCGCGAGGAAGACGCGTGGAAGCACATCGCCGGCTACGCCTGCTACAACGACGGCTCGGTGCGCGACTGGCAGGTGGCCACCTCGCAGTGGACGCCGGGCAAGAACTTCTGGCGCACGGGGGGCTTCGGCCCGTGGATGGTGACCAGCGACGAGATTGCGCCTGGCCAGGTGATGCGGCTGCAGACCGTGCTGAACGGACAGGTGCTGCAGGACACGACCACCGACAAGATGATCCACAGCATTCCGCGGCAGATTGCCTACATCTCCACCTTCACGCCGCTGTCGCCCGGCGACGTGATCGTGACCGGCACGCCTGGCGGCGTGGGCAACAAGCGCAACCCGCAGATCTTCATGAAACCGGGCGACACCTGTGACATCGTGGTGGACGCGATCGGTACGCTGCGCAACGGCATTCGCGACGACGCATGAGCGAGCCACCTGTGACGCTGCGCACCGCCGACCCCGCCAGCCACTTCAGCCGCATGCTGCGCGGCGATGCGGCACGCGCTCCGGTGCTCGACTTGCTGCAAAGCCGCATCGAGCGGGTGGATGCCCAGGCCGGCGTGCTGTGTGCCCGCTACGAAGCGCGCGACGACTTTCTCAACCCGGCAGGCACAGTGCAAGGCGGATTGCTGGGCGCCATGCTCGATGACCTGAGCGCCAGCCTGGTGGATGCGACGCTCAAGCCCGGGGAGGTGGTGGCCACGCTCAGCCTGAACCTGTCGTTTTTGCGGCCGGCCCGCGCCGGCGCGCTGCAGGGCGAGGCGCGCATGCTGCGGCGCGGGCGCGATGTGTGCCATGTCAGCGCCACCCTGACGCAAGAGGGCAAGGAGATCGCCAGCGCAGTGGCGGTGTGCAAGGTCGTGGCCGCCTGAACCAGCCTCAGGCCGTCACCGGAACCACCGCGAGGATGGTGGTGCCGCTGTCCATGCCCAGGTCCTTGCTGCGTTCCACGCACAGGCTGCCGCCGAGCGCGGCCACCCGTTCGGCCATGCCCAGCAATCCATGCGAGTCGCGCCGTGCGGCGTCGCCCGGCACCATGCCCACGCCATCGTCGCTGACCCGCAGCGTCAGTTGACCGGGCACGCCGGCGTCCAGCAGCAGGTAGACAAATCCCGCCTGCGCATGCTTTCGCACGTTGTTCAGCGACTCCTGCGCAAGGCGGTACACCCCCGAGGACACCGCCAGCGAGAGCGATGCGAACACTGCTGGCGGACCCGCGGCTTCAAACTCCACATCGATGTGGTTGCTGCGGCTGAACTGGCCGGTCAGTTGCTCCAGTGCCGCTGTCAGGCCCAGTTCGTCCAGCACCCGCGGCCGCAGGTCGTTCACGATGTCATCCAGATCGGCGATGACCGCCCGCGTGACCTCGCGCGCCTGCTCGGCGAGCCGGCCTGCCGTGGCGTTGGCAGTCGTGGGCTCGGCGCGCTTGAGCTGTGCGATGGTGAGGTCCAGGTCGATCTGCAGCCGGGCCAGGTCTTGCTGCAGGCCGTCGTGCAGTTCACGCGCCACGCGACGGCGCTCGCCTTCCTGCGCGGCGTGCTGCGCAGCGTCCAGCCGCTGCATCTCTTCGCGGGCACGCTCGATCTCGGCGATGCGCAGCGTACCCTTGGCAGGCGGGCTGTCCACCAGCGGCGGCCGCAGGATCATGCGGTCTACCGCCAGCGACAGTCTTCGGCCGCTGTGGCGCATGTAGAGCACGGCGCCCGCCAATGCCAGCGCCAACACCCCCAGCCGCACGCCCAGCATCTGCGCAGCAGGCTGGTAGAACGGCCAGGCATCGACATGCAGCACCACCTGCCAGTTCGACGGCGCCACCGGCAGCGACACATGCCGCGGGCCTGGGGCCGCCTTCAGCCAGCCAAGGTTGTGCGGACTGGCGAAAGACGGCGCCTTCGGATGGGACGCCATCACCTCGCCCGTGTCGCCGATCAGCGCAAGGTGCCAGCCCGGGGGCAGGGCCAGCTGCTGCAGCAGCGCAGCGAAGGCAGCCGCACGGTCTTGCGCCGGCCGCAGTTCGGCTTGCACTGCACGCACCGCGTGCATGGCCTGTTCGGCGCGGCGCGCCACCTCGTCTGCGCGTTGCTGCTGCAGGCTCTGCACATCGTATGCCGCAACGGCGGCAATCAGCAGCAGCAACGGCACCACGCAGGCCGCGACGATACGCAGCAGGTAGCGGTTCAGGGTCAGGGCCTGAACCTCAGCGGGGGCCGGGGGTTGGGGCATGGGGCCGAGCGCTCGCGCTCAGCCGGCATTACACACCCATCGGCAGCTTGGGGGCCAGTGCTGCTGCAGCCACCAGCGCCTCGCGCAGCGGCTGCCCTGGCTTGATGCCCAACGCGCCCGCTGATGCATTCACATGGGAGACCACCCCGTGGTCCCACATGTCCTGGCTGTCGCCGATGCGCGCGCTCAGGTGCGACACCGTGCCGCCTGCCACGCCGCGCGCCTGCAGCATGTCCAGCGCGGCGATACCCGCACCGTCCTTGCCCACACCGGCGTCATTGAAGAAGGCCGCCCGCAGCGGCACCTCCAGCGCGAACTCGCCCGAGCTCGCGCCGCCATGGGATGCCGACACCACCAGGCTGCCCTCATCCTCGGATGTGACCTTGGTGATCGAATCCATGATCAGCACGCGGCCGCCGGGGCCACGCGCCACTTCTTTCTTGAGCATGTGTCGCTTTCGTGGTGGAAGCAAAAGGCGGCGGGTCAGCCAGCCAGCCAGCGGGCCGGGCCGATGACCAGCCAGGGGAACAGGATCAGCAGGAACAGCACGGCTGTCTGCGCAATGACAAAGGGCCACACGCCGCGTGTGACCTCGGCAATCGACAGCCGGGCCACACCAGCCACGACGTTCAGCACCGTTCCCACCGGCGGGGTGATCAGCCCGATCACGTTGTTCATCATGAACAACACGCCAAAGTAGATCGGGTCGATGCCAGCGGCCTTGACGATGGGCATGAGTACCGGCGTCAGGATGAGGATGGTGGGCGTCATGTCCATCGCGGTGCCCACCAGCAGCACGACGATCATGATCACGACCAGCAGCAGCGTGGGTGACGCGATCAGCGGCTCGAGCAGTTGCACCAGAACCCCCGGCACGTCAGCCACGGTGATGAGCCACCCGGCCACCAGTGCTGCGGCCACCAGGAACATGACGCAAGCAGTGGTCATGGCCGCTCGAACGAGTAACGGGTACAGGTCGCGCAGGCGCAGTTCGCGGTAAACGAAGACCGCCACGAACAGCGAGTAGGCGGCAGCCACCACACCGGCCTCGGTGGGCGTGAACACGCCGAACTTGAGGCCGAAGATGATGATGAGCGGCAGCACCAGCGCCCAGGCACCGCGAGCCAGGGCGCGGCGCATCTCGCCGGGCTGGCGCGGCGGCGGTGGCGCCAGGTCTTCCCGGCGCACCAGCCACCACCAGGCTGCCATCAGCGCCAGCCCCATGTAAATGCCGGGCATCACGCCAGCCAGGAACAGCTTGGTGATCGACAGGTTTGCGGCCACGCCAAAGATGACGAAGCCGATCGATGGCGGGATGATCGGACCAATGACGCCTGCAGCGGCCACCAGCCCGGCCGACCGGGCGCGATCGTGTCCGGCCTTCACCATCATTGGCACCAGCAGCGCAGCCAGTGCGGCCGCATCGGCCAGTGCCGAGCCCGACAGCGCAGCCATCACGCACGCCGCCACCACCGTCACATAGCCCAGGCCGCCGCGCACGTGGCCGACCGCGGCCATGGCCACGTCAACGATGCGACGTGACAAGCCGCCGGCGTTCATGATTTCGCCGGCGAGCATGAAGAAGGGCACCGCCATCAGCGCAAAGCTGTCGGCGCCGTTGATCACGTTCTGCGCAATGATCTGCGCATCGAACATGTCCATGTGCAGCATCAGGGCGATGCCCGACACCAGCAGTGCGTAGGCGATCGGCATGCCGATGGCCATGGCGCCCAGCAATGCCCCCAGGAAGATGAGAAACGGCATGACGGCGATCAGCGCGTGTGCGCTTGTGCGGCAGGCGGCTCTTCGCTGCTGCGAACGGGCATCGCCCCGGCGGCCGACAGCGGATCGCGGAGCGTGCGCCACAGTTCCCACAAGAGGATCACGCCTGCCGATGCGCCGTACACCAGACCTGCGGCATACACCACCGCCAGCGGCAAGCCCGAGGCTGGTGCAGTGGACTCGAAGTTGATGACGGTCTGTGCCCAGCTGCCCTTGAGCAGCAGCCACGTGGCCCACAGCATCAGCAGCTGGCTGAGCACCAGGCTCGCGCGCCGAAGCGGTGGCGGCAGCCGCTGCAGCAGCAGGTCCACCCCCAGGTGCGAGCGCTCGCGCAATGCGACCACCGCACCCAGGAACACCAGGTACACGAACAGCCAGCGCGAGAGCTCTTCGCTGAGCGTCAACCCGCTGTTGAAGGCATAGCGCAGCACCACATTGCCCAGTACCAGCACCACCATCAGCGCCAGGCAGACGGCGATCAGGGCCTTGAGAAGCCGGAAGTACGCGTCAGCGATCCGGCCGAGGGTTTGCGCCAGCATGCGCGCTCAGGCCTCGACCGCCGTGATCAGGCGAATGCTCTCGCGAATCGCCTCGGGCTCGAACACCTTCTTCCAGTCGGGTGCAAAGATCTCGGCCTTGGCACGTTCCACCGCGCGGTTGGCGGCGTCTGACATGCGCACGCCGGGCATCTGGTCGAACAGGATCGCAAGCTCCACGTTGAGGTGGCCGAGGATGAAGTCGTGCGCGACTTCCTTGGGCACGCCCCGGCGTACCGCCTCGTCGGTGGCCTCGCGAATCACGGTCAGGCAGGTGGCACACACCGTCTCGGACAGCACCGGCTCGAGGATGGCCATCTGTTCCACTGTGGCGCGGTGCGTGCGCACCACCGGTGCGTACATGCGGCGTGCCACGTCTTCGGCCAGGTCGAAGTGCGCAGCCGGGCCGCGCAGCATCGCGCAGACGATGCCCTGGCGCGCCTTGCTGCCGCCAAAGTAGTCACGCTTGGCCTCCAGGTCCGTCTCGTCGTTGAAGACGGGCGGATGGCACGGGTGCGCCACGAAGATGGTCAGGTCTTCGCGCTCGGGCAGCTCTCCGGCGAAGGGCGCAGCCGCATCCAGGGCGATCAGGATCGCGCCAGGCTTGAACAGCGGTTCGAGCGCCGCCGTTGCACGGCCGATGGCGTTGTCGGGGATGGCAAGCACCACCACATCGGCCTGCGGCAGCGCCACTTCCGCGCTCAGGCACTCGATGCCCAGCGGCGCCAGGCGCGCGCGGCCGGCCTCGCTGACTTCGACATGCATCATCTGGTAGGGCGAGCTGCGCAGGTTGGACGAGCAGCGAAAGCCCATCTTTCCCCCGGCGCCCAGGATGGCGACCTTCTTCATGTGGTTTTCTCCGTGAAAAGGGCGGGGCGCATGAAGGCCCCGCCAGGGGTGTCAACGTGCAGCGGCGCGATGCTTGTCGAGCTCTGCCAGGGTCTGGCGCACGACGTCTTCGCCCAGGTTGCGGGCGTACTTGTCGTACACCGGCTTGAGCATCTCGCGCATGCGGGCGCGCTCGGCAGCAGGGATTTCGGTGTAGGTGGCGCCCTTGGCCTTGATCTGGTCCAGCAGCTTCGGGTCGAGCGCCCGGTTGTAGGCGCGCTCGTAGTCACGTGCCTGGTTGCACGACTCCTGCATCACCTTCTGCTCGGCGCTGCTCAGCTGGTCCCAGAACTTCTTGCCCACCAGCACCACCGCGGCGCCGTAGATATGGCCCGTGTTGCTGACATGCTTCTGCACCTCGTAGAACTTGTTGCCGAAGATATTGCTGTAAGGCGTCTCCTGGCCGTCGATGGCGCGCGACTCCAGCGCTGCAAACACCTCGGTGAAGGGCATGGGCGTGGCGTTGGCGCCCAGCGTGTTGAAGATGTCAACGAACACCGGGTTCTGGATGGTGCGAATCTTCAGGCCCTTGAGGTCTTCGGCGCGGGTGATCGCGCGGCGGCTGTTGGTCACGTGGCGAAAGCCGTTCTCGAAGTAGCACAGGCCGATCAGGTTCTTCTCGGGCAGCTTGTCGAGCAGCTTGCGGCCGATCGCGCCGTCGAGGATCAGGTCGGCTTCCTTGAAGTCGCTGAAGATGAACGGCAGGTCATACACGCCGAACTCCTTGACGACCGACGCGGTGGCTGCGGTGGACACCAGCGTCATCTCGAGCACGCCACCCTGCGCCGACGAGATCGACTGCAACTCGGCGCCGAGCACGCCGTCGGGAAAGCCGCGCATCTTCATGCGGCCGCCGGTCTTCTGGGCCACGAGCTCGGCGAACTTGTCGATACCGATCTGGAACGGATGGTCCTTGGGGACCACGTGGCTCACGCGGACGGTGCGTTCCTTGAAATCGCCTGCAGCCTGCTGGGCTTGGGCGGTATGGGGCAGCGTGGCCACGGCAGCCAGGGCCGCGAGGCTAGCGATGCGCTTCTTCCAGGTCTTCATGCTGTCTCCTTCTTGGGGTGCGCCGGGGCGGCGCGTTCAGTCAAGGCCGTTCTTGGCGGTCTCGAAAAACCGTTCGTCGCCCATCTGCCCGCCCTTCAAGGCGAGTTCCAGGCCGTCCAGCCAGGGCTGGCGTGCGATCGCCCGGCACATCGGTGCGCCGGGGGCCAGCGGAGCGCTCATCAGCAGGGCGTCTGGAGCGAGCGCCTGCACGATGCGGCTCGCGCTGTCGCCGCCAGACACCAGCAGCCGCTCGGCTGCGCCTGTCTGCAGCACGGCACGCGTGATGGCGCCCAGCTGCTGGCCGATGCGCAGGCCGGCTTCGCGCCGCGCCGCGTGCGCCTCCATTCCGTCGTGATCGCACAGCACTTGCGCGGCGGCTTCAATGCGGGGGTCGTTCGGGCCGCGCGCGGTGTGCAGGATCACGCTGCGGCCCGAAGCCAGCAACGTCACCGCCTGCTGCACCAGGGCCGCGTGCGCTGCGCCGCGCGGGCCATGAGCGGCTTGTGAGACCAGCGCTGCGGCGTCCACTTCAAGCGGCGCGTAGCCGGCGGCCACGGCCGCATCGATCTGGCGTGCGCTCAGTGCCGAGGCACTGGCCGACACCGACAGCACCCGCTGTGCGGCCTTGAATGGCTGCCATGCGTGTGGGGCCGCAGGGATCTGGCCGCTGCGCCGCCACCATTGGGTCAGCGCGTATTCCACCCCCGAGGGGCCCACCACGAAGATCGGTTGGCCGGCATGGGCATTGCGCCACAGCAGCCGACCCACTTCAGTGAGGTGGGGCTCGGACAGGCTGTCGAGAACGACCGCTTCGGCACCGCCGTGAACCAGTTGGGCCAGATGCTGCTCGGCAGCCTCGGCACCCGAGTCGAGTGCGGTGAAGGGCATGTTGGCCAGAGCCAGCGGGGCCTGTCGGCCCAGGTGCAGCATCAGGTCGCTCTCGTCCATGGGCGTGACGGGATGCGCTCGCATGATGGGGTGGCGGTCGATGCGGTAGACCTGTCCGTCTGTGCCCGAGCGGGCGAACAGGTGCCCGAAGGCGCAGAAGCGGCGCAGCGCAGGCGTGCCGCCAACCACCGGAATCCAGCTTTGGTGGAAATGGCTGCGAGCGATTTCCATCGCATGGCCGATGCTGCCGATGCCCGGCGCGCTGTCAAAGGTGGAGCAGACCTTGTAGTGCACGATGGGCGCGCCACTGCGTGCCAGCGCGTCGAACACCGCAGGCAGCGCGGTGTCCATTTGATGCGGGGTCATGGTGCGGCTGTCGCCTGCCACGCCGAACGCATCAAGCGGGCCCACGCGCGCCAGCGCCTTGCCATCGGGCGGCGAAAGAAACAGCGCGGTGCGCAGGCCACAGCGGGCCAGCGCCTCCAGCGCGTCGGTCGACCCGGTGAAGTCGTCGCCGTAGAAAGCGAGCTTGAGCGTGACCTCGGCGCTCATGCGATGCCTCCAAAGGCGTCGAGCGCAGCGCGCAGGGCGGGGCGGGTGCGTGCGTAGTCGACCAGCGGCTCTCCGGCGGCCACCGCTTCCCAGGCCTCGCGCATGCTCGCCACGCCGGCGGCCACGCCCTGCGGATGGGCCATGATGCCGCCGCCCGCCAGATGCATCAGGTCGACGCTGCCCAGGGCGCTGAAAAGCTGCGGTGCGTGTCCGGCCCACTGGCCTGAAGAAAACACCGGCATGATCGGCGGCAAGCCGGCAAAGGGCGCCAGGCAACTGCGGCCCGCTTCGGCCACCCGTTCGTCGGGCTCCCAGAACTTGCTGCGCAGGCCGCCCACATGCAGCTGGTCCACGCCTGCCACGCGCCACAGCTTCTGGAACGCCTCGAAGCTCCAGCCCAGTTCCGCGCAGCGGGTCAGGGCACCCCAGCCAGCCCGGTGGCCGTGGATCGGCAGCGCGCACTGCTGGCGCAGGTGCTGCAGTGCCGAGATGCCGATGCAGTTGACGGTGACCATCACGCAGGTGCCGCCGGCGCGCTGCACCTGCTCGACGCGGCGCTGCATCTCGTCGATCGTGCCCGAGATGTTGATCGCATACATCGGCATGCGGCCCAGCCGGTCGGCATGGCGCTGCAGCACCGGCATCACGGCATGCAGCCGCTGCTCGAAGGGGGCGTGCGCCGGGTCGGCGGTGAGTTCGTCGTCCTTGATGAAGTCGATGCCGCCTTCGACCAGCCGCTCGACCAGCTCGGCAAGTTGTTGCGGGTTCAGGCCGATGCTTGGCTTGATGATGGTGCCGATCAGCGGGCGGCCATGCACGCCAGCCTTCAGTCGCGTTCCCGCAGCGCCTGGCCGGGCTCCGGCGAAGTTGCGTACCAGGTCGGCCGGCAGGTCGAAGTCGAGCAGGCGGATGCCGGTAAGTTCGCCAAGTTCGAACAGGTTGCCTGCGATGGTGGCCACCAGCGTGGGTAAGTTGGCCTGGATGTTGGCCACCGGAAAGGCGATTTCGATCTCGCCACGATGAAACAGCGTCGCACCGCCGCGGCGCTGTACGAAGGCACTGTGCAGCGCCGGATCGAGCGCCGGGGCGTGTGGCTCGATGCGGGTCACCCGGGCGCGGGCGCGCTGGCGGATCTCGTCGGTTTCGCCGGGCAGGTCAAGGAAGGTGCCCGACGACTGTTCGCCGGCAATCACCTCGGCCACCTTTTGCAGAGGCTCGGCGCTCTCTACGAAGTAGCGCGCGGTGAATTCGCGGCGTGTGCCGGCGTCGCCGTTGAGCATGACCACGTGAGGGGTTTCCTGCGGTTGTGCCACGGGCCCTGTACCTGTGGCTTTCTGGTGAGGAACTATCACTTGCAGCCATGGCACGCGCAAACGATTTAAACTGCCGATACTGTTAATAAAACTCACAGCATGAGCCAGACGCCACGCCCCTCGTTCAACGCCCTGCGGGCCTTCGAGGCCACCGCGCGGCTGCGCAGCATGACCGCCGCGGCGCAGGAGTTGTCGGTGACGCACGGCGCGGTCAGCCGCCACGTGCGCAGCCTGGAAGACGTGCTGGGCCTGCAGCTGCTGACGCGCGGCCCCGGCGCCACCGAGCCGACTGCAGAGGGTGCGCGTCTGGCCGAGGGCGTGGCGGCTGCCATCAGCCTGCTGCAGTCCACCATCGACCAGCTGCGGCCCGGCCCGCTCACGCTGTCGTGCTCGGCGTCCATCCTGACGCACTGGCTGATTCCGCGGCTGGGTCGCTTCTATCAGGCCTACCCCGGTGTGGAACTGCAGTTCAACGTGAACTACGGTGCGGTGGACGTGATCCGGGAGAACATCGGGGTGGCCATCCGCAACACCATGGTGGCGCCACCGCAGGACGTGGTGGTGCGCGAGCTCGTCACCGAGTGGATCGGCCCGGTGTGCACGCCCGACTACATGCGCAGCCAGCGCATCCGCAAGCCGGGCGACCTGAAAGCCGCGCGCCTGATGGTGGCCAAGACGCGCCCGCAGGCCTGGTCCGAGTGGGGTGGTGCTGCCGGCATGAGCCTGCAGCAGCTGCCGCCGGTGCGCGAGTCGTTCGACCATTTCTATCTGCTCATCCAGGCGGCTGCGTGTGGCCTGGGCATGGCGCCGGTGCCGCGCATGCTGGTGCTCGACGACCTGCAGTCGGGCAAGCTGGTCGCACCGTTCGGCTTTGTGGCCGGGCCGCACAAGCTGGCGCTGTGGATCGCGCCACACTCGCGCAGCCGGCCCGAGGCGCGGGCGCTGGCCGACTGGCTGACCGAGGAGCTGCGCGAGACGGCGGGAGGCATGGCCGCGGCTTGAGGGGTGAGAGACGCACCCGTGCAGGACGGGTGCAGGCGACCGGCAGCGCGGCTCAGGCCGCAGCGGTGGTCACGGCTCCTTGCGATGCGTCGGAAACCAGCCGCGCGTACTTTGCAAGCACACCCGAGGCGGCCGTGCCTGCCGGCACCCCGGCCGGCGGCTGCCATGTTGCTCGCCGCTGCTGCAGCTCGGCTTCGCCAAGTTCCACGCGCAGGCTGCGATGCGCCACGTCGATGACGATGGTGTCGCCTTCCTTTACCAGCGCAATCGGCCCGCCGTCGGCCGCCTCAGGCACCACGTGGCCGATCACGAAGCCGTGGGTGGCACCCGAGAAGCGGCCATCAGTGATCAGTGCCACCGTCTCGCCAAGCCCCGCGCCCTGCAGTGCGCCGGTGACAAGCTGCATCTCGCGCATGCCCGGGCCGCCGCGTGGGCCCTCGTTGCGGATCACCAGCACGTCGCCGGGTGCGATGCGGGCGTCGCGGATGGCGGCAAAGGCGTCTTCTTCGCGCTCGAACACCCGTGCCGGGCCGCGGTGCTCGCTGCGTGCCTGACCTGAAAGCTTGATGACGCAACCCCCCGGTGCGAGGTTGCCGCGCAGGATGGCGATGCCGCCCTGCGGCTTGAGGGCCTGCGCCAGCGGACGGATCACCTGCTGGCCTGCGGGCTCGTCGATGCGCGCAACGTCTTCAGCCAGCGTCGCACCGGTCACGGTGCGCGCCTGCCCGTGCAGCAGCCCTGCGGCCAGCAGCCGCTGCGCAAGCACTGCCATGCCACCTGCGGCATGCAGTTCGGGCGCGGTGAAGCGGCCCCACGGGCGCATGTCGGCCAGTACCGGGGTGCGACGCGACACGACGTCAAAGTCGTCGATGCTGAGCTCCACGCCGAACTCGCGCGCGATCGCCAGCAGGTGCAGTACCGCATTGGTCGAGCCACCGCTGGCCATCACGCCGGCAATGGCGTTCTCCAGGCTCTGGCGCGTGACCAGCGCGCGTGGCGTGAGGCCTTGTTCAAGCAGCTGCATCACCATGCTGCCGCATTCGCGTGCGGCCTGGCCCTTGGTCGGGTCGGTGGCGCTGACGCCGCCCAAGCCCACCGGCGACAGGCCCAGCATCTCGCAGGCACCGGCCATGGTGTTGGCGGTGAACTGGCCGCCGCATGCCCCCGGGCCAGGGCAGGCGTGGTCTTCCACGTCCTTGAACTCTGCGGCACTGATGCGCCCGGCATTGAAGGCGCCGATTGCTTCGTACAGGTCCTGGATGGTGAGCTTGCGGTCACCGAACAGTCGGTTGGGCTCGCGGCATGCACCCGCATCGATCGAGCCGCTGTACAGCAGCAAGCCGGGCAGGTTCAGGCGGCCGAGCGCCATGGCCATTGCCGGCAACGTCTTGTCGCAGCCGGCAATGACCACCAGCGCATCCAGCATGTGGCCACGGGCGACCAGCTCCACCGAGTCGGCAATCACCTCGCGGCTGACCAGTGAGGTTTTCATGCCTTCGGTACCGGTGGTGATGCCATCGTTGATCGAGATGGTGTTGATCTCCAGTGGCGTGCCGCCCGCTGCGCGGATGCCCTCCATTACCTCGCGGGCGAGCTCGCGGTGGTTCCAGTTGCACGGCATGGTGCCGATCCAGCAGTGCGCCACGCCGACCTGCGGACGCTTGAGGTCGGCATCGCTCATGCCGATGGCCTTGAGCATGCCGCGCGCGACCGCGCGGTCGGCGCCGTCGAGCAGCGCACGGCTGCGGTGCCGCGGATCAAAGGCGGGTGCGCTCATGGCAGGGGATGCGCCGTCACAAAGCGCGCGATGAGCTCAAGCGACTGCTGCGGTGCTTCTTCGGGAATGAAGTGGCCACACGGCAGGGCCTCGCCGCGCACGTCATCGGCCACAGCGCGCCAGTCGGCCAGACAATCAAACATGCGACCCACCACGCCGTGTGCGCCCCACAGCGCAAGCACCGGCATCGGCAGCTTGCGCCCGGCTGCGCGGTCCGTGCGATCGTGCTCGAGGTCGATGCTGCCGGCAGCGCGATAGTCTTCGCAACTGCCATGGACGGCGGCCGGGTCGGCAAAGCAGCGCACGTATTCCTGCACCGCGCGCGCGTCGAATGCCGACAGATCGGGCTCGGCACGGCCGACACGGCCAAGGATGTTGAACGGCACCTGGCCCTGCAGCATCTGCTCGGGCAGCGGGGGCGGCTGCAGCATGAAGAACCAGTGGTAGTAGGCCCGCGCGAACTCCATGTCGGTGCGCTCGAACATGCGCAGCGTGGGCGAGATGTCCAGCACCGTCAGTGTGTGTACGCGCGTGGCGTGGTCTGCAGCCAGGCGGTGCGATACGCGGCCACCACGGTCGTGCCCCACCAGATGGAAGCGATCGAAGCCCAGCCCGCTCATGAGCTCGGCCATGTCTTGCGCCATGGCCCGCTTGCTGTAATTGGAGTGATCCGCCAGCCCCTGCGGCTTGGACGAATCGCCGTAGCCGCGCAGGTCGGCGCAGATCACGGTGTGGCGCTGCGCCAGCGCCGGTGCGATGCGGTGCCAGCAGGCGAGGCTTTGCGGATAGCCGTGCAGCAGCAGCAGCGGCTCGCCCTTGCCGGCGCGCAGGTAGTGGATGCGTGCACCGCTGGCATCGAAGAAGCCGCGCTCGAAACCGGGGAACAGCGACATGTCCATCGTGCTGCCCTCAGGCGGTTGCCGCAGCTGTCGCGGACGTCGCGGATGCCGCCCCCGACGCCAGCCGCGCGCGCACCTGCATGGCGCTGGCCAGCGTGGCGCCGGCGGACTCCATGCGCCGGCGCGCCGCGCGCACCAGCGTGAGGTTGTCCAGGCTGCACCCCATCGGCGCGTCCTCGAGGCCCACGCGCACATGGCCGCCCAGTTGAACTGCATGCTCGATCAGCTCGTCCAGTTCCACCGCCAGGCCAGCCACCATCCACGGCGCGCCGGGCTGCTCTTGCGCCAGCAGGCGCAGGTAGGCGTCAAGCGCCCAGCCTTCGGGCGGAAAGCCGAAGGCGATGTGGTTGGAGAACATCAAGCGGTAGATCGGCACCGGTGCGCCGGGGTAGGCGCGGTGCAGCGCGGCGCCCAGGCGCATGAAGCCCGGTTCGTAGATCGCGTACGAAGGCGTGATGCGGTGCTGCTGTGCCAGTGCCAGGCCATAGCGGATGTGTGACTCGGGGTTGGCATAGACAAAGCCTTCCTTGCCCGATGCGATGTCGCTGTGGTGGCTGATGTGGGTGGAGCCCGGGTCCACCACCGACCATTCGATCAGCCCGGCGCGTACCAGCCGGTCGACTGCCGAAAAGCGCTGTACGGGCGTGAGCGGACTGGGCGCATCGATACTGCCGGCAAAGGGCAGGGTGCCGTAGCAGATGACATCCGCACGCGCGCGGATGCGCTCGATGATCGGCGCGTAGATGTCGTAATCGTCGCGCTGGCGCCCGGTCACCGGGTCGTAGGCGTGGAAGTGGATGATCGACGCGCCTTCGCCGGCGCAGGCCAGCGCAGCCTCGACGATTTCGTCGGCGGTGACCGGAATGTTGGGCTGGCGCGTGCGCGACCAGGGTCCGTTGATGGCAACTTCGAGCCAGTGCGCTTGCTTCATTTCTTGCCTGTGCTGGGGGGTGGTGGGGCTGCTGCGCTGCCCGTGGCAGAGCGGCGCTGCGGTCCGTAGTGGCGGTTGGCGCGCCGCAGGTGCGCCGTGAGGGCGGCAGCAGCGCCATCGCCGTCGCCAGCGGCGATGCACTTGAACACCTTGGTGTGTTCGTTGAACGTGGTCTTCTCGGCGCCGGGCGCGCGCACCGCCTCGTGGTGGAACTGCTCGAGCCAGTCGAGCATGGCGCTGGACAGCGCGGCGTAGATCGGGTTACCCGAGATGGCGGCAATGCCTTTGTGGAAGGCCATGTCGGTCGCGAGGAACTGCTGCGGGTTGTCCAGGCTGGCCTTGTGCGCCTCCAGCAGCACCCGCAGCTGTTCGACCTGTGCGGGTGTGGCGCGCTCGGCGGCCTGACGGGCCATCGCCACCTCGAACTGCAGTCGGGCCTCTTTCAGGTGCTCCAGCAGGTCGCTCGAGCCGGTCAGCAAATGCATGGCGGCGTCGGAGATCTGCCCGATCACCTTGTCGGCCGACAGCGGCAGCACCCGTGCGCCTTCGCCGTGCACGATGGCGATCAAGCCCATGCGCTCCAGCGTTTGCAGTGCCTCGCGCACCGCAGGCCGGCCCACGCCCAGGCTGGCCATCAGGTCGCGCTCGGAGGGCAGCAGGGCGCCGACCGCAAATTCGCCCGAGCGGATGCGCGGCAGCAGCCGATCCACAACCTCGTGCGACAGCTTGCGGCGTGCAATGGGTGACACGCCAGGGGCCGGCGGCTGTTGACGCCCGCCAGACAGACTTGCATAATCGTCAGTCATGTACTCATCATACCAGTAGATCGGCAGCTCCACAAGCCGGCACCCCGCGTCGCACAACGACACCCCACCAAAGCCCCCCCCTACGAGGAGAAGACCATGGAAAGACGTTCCTTCATCCAGGCCGCCGCCGGTGCCGGCTTGGCTGCACCGGCGATTGTCAGCGCGCAGACCCAGGTGCGCTGGCGCCTGGCGTCGAGCTGGCCCAAAAGCCTGGACACCATCTACGGCGGTGCCGACACGGTGGCCAAGCGCGTTGCAGCCGCCACCGGCGGGCGCTTCCAGATCACGGTGCATGGCCCGGGTGAACTGGTGCCGGCCCTCGGCGTGGCCGATGCGGTGCAGCAGGGCACGGTGGAATGCGCTCACACCGCGTCGGTGTTCTTCTTCGGCAAGGACCCGACCTTTGCGCTGGATGGCCAGATTCCGTTTGGCATGACCTCGCGCCAGATGACCGGGTGGATGTACGACGGCGGCGGCATGCAGCTGCTGCGCGAGTTCTATCGCGACTACGACATCGTCAACTTCCCCTGCGGCAACACCGGCACCCAGATGGGCGGCTGGTTCCGCAAGGAAGTGAAGTCGCTTGCCGACGTCAAGGGCATGAAGTTCCGCATCGGCGGGTTCGGTGGCCTGGTGCTGCAGCGCCTGGGATTCGTTCCGCAGAACCTGCCGGGTGGCGACATCTACACCGCGCTGGAGAAGGGAACGATCGACGGCGCCGAATTCGTCGGACCCTACGACGACGAGAAGCTCGGCTTCTACAAGATGGCCAAGACCTATCACTACCCGAGCTACTGGGACCCGTGCGGCCAGATCACCATGTACGTCAACGCGAAGGCCTGGGAGGCCCTGCCCAAGGAATTCCAGGCGGTGTTCGAGCTTGCTTGCAGCGATGCGCACGTGGAGATGCAGGCCAAGTACGACACGCGCAACCCCGAGGCGCTGCGCCGACTGCTGGGCAAGGGGGTGCAGGTCAAGCCCTTTCCCAGGGAAGTGGGCCAGGCCGCGTGGAAGGTCACCAACGAGCTGTACGCCGAACTGTCCGAGAAGAACGCCAAGTGGAAGAAGATCTACTCGGGCTTCTCGAAGTACCGCGATGACCAGATCCTGTGGTCGCGCTTTGCCGAGGGCAGCTTCGAGAACCTGATGCACTCGATGCGCAGCACGGGCGCCAAGGCGTGACGGCGGCGCAGGCAACCGATGGCGCAGCCAAGCTGCGCGTGGGCATGGTCGGCATCGGCATGATGGGGCATGGCATCGCCAGCAACCTGTCGCGCCACGGCCATGCCCTGAGGCTGTTCGAGCACCCCGGCAACCAGCCGCTGGATGCGCTGAAGGCCGCAGGCGCGACGGGCTACTCCAGCGCCCGCGCGCTGGCGGCTGACAGCGAAGTGGTGATCCTGGTGCTGACCGGATCAGCGCAGGTCGAGCAGGTGCTCTGCGGTGCCGATGGTGTGCTTGAGGGCTTGAAGCCGGGCAGCATCGTGATCGACTGCTCGACCTCGATGCCCGAGTCCACCCGTCGCATGGCGCAGCAGGTGCAGGCGCGCGGCTCGCAGTTGCTTGACGCGCCCATGACCCGCACGCCCAAGGAGGCGGCCGAGGGCCGGCTGAACCTGCTGGTGGGTGGAGATGCCGCAGTGCTGGATCGCTGCCGCCCGCTGTTGAGTTGCTTTGCAGAGAACATCGCACACGCAGGGCCGACCGGCGCAGGCCACAGCCTCAAGCTGCTGCACAACTTCGTCTCGCTGGGCATGGTGACGCTGTTGGCCGAGGCGGCTGCCTGCGCCACGCGCAGCGGCGTCGCGCCGGCTGCCTTTGTGGATGTGCTCGCACAGGGCGGCGCCGCAGGCGTGGCGCTGGAGCGCATGCGTCCGTTTCTCCTGGAGGGCGACCCGAGAGGCCTGCGCTTCGTGGTGGACAACGCGCGCAAGGACCTGAGCTATTACCACGCAATGGCTGGCGATGCCGGTGCACGCCGTCCCATCGCAGCAGTGCTGCTGCAGGTGATGCAGGACATGGTGGCCGCCGGCCATGGCTTGGCGATGGTGCCCAGCCTCGCGCAGCTGATGACCGATGCCCCAGCGCCGCGCTGAGCGCTGCGGCCTTCGCGCGCGCGGCCACAAGCGGCGTACGCGACATGCGCCCGGCAGGCTTACCGGCCTGCCGGGTCAGCCTGCAGGCACCGCGCTTCGATTCAGCGCGCCGGAATGCGCGAGGCCAGCGGCCGCGGCTTGAAGTCGGGCAAGAACCGGCACTCGGCCGGGTTGGCCGGGCGCAATTCATGGCATTGCAGCGCGATGCCTTGCGGTGTGGGCTTCTCGCCCTTGTCCACCCAGCGCAGCAGCGCCTCGAACAGCGGCGGGTAGATTGCATCGCCCAGGTAGCTGTGCTCGCGCGAATCGACAAAGGTCTGCACCAGCCGCGCGCCGTTGCCTGCGGCTTCCATGCGCTGGCGCAGGGTGTCGCTGCCTTCGACAAACACGGTGGAGTCGTGGATGCCGTGGGCGGTGAGCACCGGCACGCGAAAGCGCCCGCGGTGATCGGTGTCGGCTGCAAAGGCTGCCGCAGCCCGCGCATCGGCCTTGAAGCGCAGGCCCGCCGCGCTCAGCGCGGCGTTGAGCGCCGCGTCGTCACCCGAGCCGCTGTAGCGCACCGTGTCGTTGCCAAACGGGCTGGCGCCCTGGGTGCGCCGCACGACGTCCTGCAGGGTGAAGGTGCCCCAGTTCAGGTGGCCCACGATCGAGTTTTCGGGGATGCGGATCACATCGACGATGGTCTTGATCTTGCGTGCCTGCTCAGGCGTGCGCTGTGCAGCGGGCTTGCGGACGCCCAGGCATTCGTCGGCGCGTGCGCTCAGCTCGGCAGCGGTCATGCGTGAATCGGCCGGCAGGCCGATCGACAGCGGATACGCCGGCTCGCCGGGACGCGGGTGGTTGCCGCACAGGTGCTGGTACAGCGCACGCAGGTCCAGCCGGAAGTCGTAGGTGGCGGGCCCGGCCACCACGCCGCTGGTCAGCAGCATCCCCTCCCACGATCGGGGGAACATCTCGGCAGCGCGGGTGGCCACCATCGCGCCCCACGACTGCCCGTGCAGCAGGGTGCGGCGCGGCTGCGCCACATGGTCGATGAAGATGCGGCGCACCCGCTCGGTGTCTTCGGCGGCCGTGGTGACGGCAAAGCCGCCCTGGCGAAACACCGAGCCGGCCCATGCATGGCCTTCGGCCACGGTGATTGCCCAGCGCTTGATGTCCTCATCGGCGCGCGTGGCCTTGGGCTCGCCCAGGTTGGGGCCGCCGTGCGCATGCACCACCAGCACGCCGCTCCATTGCCGGGGCATGGCGATCAGGTAGTGCGAGCCGGCCGAGTCCTGGCCGCGCAGGCAGCGGGTGCCTTCGGGCACGCCCTGGGGGCAGGCTGCCGCGGCGGGGGCGGCTTCCTTGACTTGCGTGGCGCAGCCGGCCAGGCCCAGGGCGATGGACGCTGCCACGGCTGCAACCACGCACGGGGACGCCGGCAGGCATCGAGCGGTTCGGGTCATGCGGTGTCTCCTCTTGTGATGGCGTGCATTCTGGCATTCCGCCACGGCTTTGGATCACAATGACCGGATGCTGAAAACAGAAGTGGCGCGCGGGCCGGCGGGGCGGGTGCTGGTGATGAATTCGATCACGCAGGTGGAGCCCGAGGACGAGGGCTGCCTGGTGGTGTCGTCCTCGCATGGCGGCACCAGTTCGGGCGAATTCGCGCTGGAGGTGCCGCTGGCGCTGGCGGTCTTCAACGACGCCGGCGTGGGCAAGGACGACGCCGGCATTGCGGCGCTGGCAATGCTGCAGGCGCGCGGCGTGCCGGCCGCCACGGTGGCACACACCAGTGCGCGCATCGGCGACTCGCTGGACACCTGGGAAAGCGGCGTGGTCTCGCATGCCAATGCCGCGGCGCGCGCGCGGGGCATCACGCCCGGCAACCGCCTGCGCGCGGCGGTGGAGCGCTGGATTGCAGGGCAGGGGCAGCCATGAGCGAATCGTCACGCCTGTACAAGTACCAGCAGCTGTTCAAGGCGCGGCGCGTGGTCAGCGCGCAGGACCTGCGCGACTCGCTCGAGATATCGGCGGCCACGCTCAAGCGCGACCTGGCCAAGCTGCGCGACCAGATGAACACGCCGATCGTGTATGACCGCGACGCCGGCGGCTACCGCATCGACAACGCCAGCGGCCTGGTGGAGCTGCCGGGCGTGCACTTCAGCCACGAAGAGCTGCTGGGCCTGATGACGCTGCACGGCCTGCTCGAGCAGCTGCAGCCCGGCTTGCTGGGCCCCAAGCTCGCACCGCTGCGCGAGCGGCTCGACGACATGCTGCGCAAGCAGGGCCTGGAGCCCGGCACCGTGAGCGAACGGGTGCGCGTGGTGCACGCCGGCAAGCGCGAGGTGCCGCTGCACTGCTTCGAGGCCGTGGCGCAGGCCACGCTGCAGCGCAAGCGGCTGCGCATCGTGCATCACAACCGCGAGCGCAACGAGCGCGTGCCGCGCGACATCTCGCCACAGCAGCTGGTGCACTACCGCGACAACTGGTACGTGGACGCGCGCTGCCACCTGCGGCGCGACATCCGCTGCTTTGGCATCGACGCGATCGAAAGCGCCGAGGTGCTGGACATCGAGGCCGATGAGGTCGACCCCAAGGCACTGCGCCGCTCGATGAGCGCAAGCTACGGCATCTTTGGCGGCGCGCCCAAGGACTGGGCGAAGATCCGCTTCAGCCCCAAGCGCTCGCTGTGGGTGCAGCATGAGCAGTGGCACCCCGAGCAGCGCCGCCGGGTTCTGAAGGACGGCTCGATCGAACTCGAGGTGCCCTACAGCGACGAGCGCGAGATGCTGGCCGACGTGCTGCGCTTTGGCGCCGACGCACAGGTGATCGGCCCGCAGGCGCTCAGGCGACAGTACCGCGCCGTCATCGATGCGATGCGCGCCAACGCGACCTAGCCCGCGCAGTACGATCGGCCATGCTCAACGCCTCCACGCGCCTTCTGCTGAACGTCGGTCACGCCATCGACCACATGTTCCTGCTGATCTTTGCCACGGCGGTCACCCGCATCGCGGCCGACTTTGGCGTGGCGCGCTGGGAAGACCTGATGCCGTACAGCGTGGCGGCGTTCTTCTTCTTCGGCCTGGGCTCGCTGCCGGCCGGCAAGCTGGGTGACCAATGGGGCCGCCGGCCGATGATGCTGGTGTTCTTTGCCGGCATGGGTGTCGCTGCACTGCTGGTCAGCGTGTCGCAGTCGCCGCTGCAGATGGCGCTGGCGCTGGCGCTGCTGGGCTGCTTTGCCGCCATCTACCACCCGGTGGGCATCCCGATGCTGGTGCAGGGCGCCGAACGGCCGGGCCGCACCATCGGCATCAATGGCCTGGCGGGCAACCTCGGCATCGCGGCGGCGGCGGTGGTCACCGGCTTTTTCGTCAAGTACTTCGGCTGGCGCGCGGCCTTTGCGGTGCCGGGCGTGGTGTGCCTGGTCTGCGGTGTGCTGTTCGCCATGGTGGCGCCGCGCGAGATGCAGGCCCCCGCAAAGAAGAAGGTCTCAAGCGCTGCGCCCGCAGGCGTGTCGCTGGCACGGCTGTTTTTGGTGATGACGCTCGCGTCCACCACCGGCAGCCTGGTGTTCAACTTCTCGACCAGCAGCAACTACGAGATGCTGGCCAGCCGCCTGCAGTCGATGGCGTCTGACCCGGCGCAGCTGGGCCTGCTGCTGGCAGCCGTATATGCAGCGGCGTCGGTGACACAACTGGTGGTGGGCCATCTGCTGGACCGCCACGCGCTCAAGACGCTGTACCTGGGCGTGATCGCGCTGCAGGCGGTGTTCATCGCACTGGCCATCGTCAGCAACGGCTGGGTGTTCTACCTGCTGCAGTTCCTCTTCATGGCCACCATCTTTGGCGCGGTGCCCTTCACCGATGCGATGCTGGTGCGCTTTGTGGACGACAGCATGCGTTCGCGCGTGGCAGGCATGCGGCTGGCGGTTTCGCTGGGCGCAAGCTCGCTGGCGGTGTGGCTGATCGGCCCGGTGGTCAAGCAGGCGGGCTTCACGGCGTTGCTGACGCTGATGGCGGCCACCTCGCTGGTGACGCTGGCGGTGGTGAGCCAGCTGCCGCGCACGCCGCGGCCGGTGCCGCTGCCGCGCACGGCCTGAGGATCTGCACACCCGCGGGCCGTGCGCCTGCGCCCCATCAACGCCCGAGCAGGCCGCCAAAGAAGCGTTGCGCGTTGTCTTGCAGCGTGCTCAGGTGGTAGCCGCCTTCCTGCACCACCAGCACCGGCAGCTGCAGTGCTGCGATGGCCGCACCCAGCCGCGCAAAGCCTTCAGCGCTGAAGTCCAGCATCGACTGCGGGTCTTCGCGGTAGATGTCAAAGCCCAGTGACAGCACCACCGCGCCGGGCGCCTGCTCGCGCAGGGTGTGCAGCGCCGTGTCCAGCCGCTCGAAGAACGCCGGCTCGGCGCTGCCGTGCGGCATCGGCAGGTTGAGGTTGAAGCCGCGCCCGGCGCCGCCGCCGGTTTCGTCCGCATGACCTGCCACCACCGGATAGAAGTTGGTCGGATCGCCGTGGATCGAGATGTAGGGCACGTCGGCGCGCTCCCAGAAGATCTCCTGCACGCCCTGGCCATGGTGCATGTCGGTGTCGAGCACCACCACCCGTGCGTGGGCGCTGCGCAGCCGCTCGGCGGCAATGGCCGCGTTGTTCAGGTAGCAAAAGCCGCCCGCGGCCTCGCGCCGCGCGTGGTGGCCGGGCGGGCGGCACAGGGCCCACGCAAAGCGCTCACCAGCCAGCAGTGCATCGGCGCCCGCCAGTGCAGCCTGTGCCGCGGCGTAGGCCGAGCGCCAGGTGTGCTGGCCCACCGGGCAGCTGCCATCGGCCAGATAGCGGCCCGCTTCGGCCAGCACGCCGCGCAGTGCATTGGGCTCGCGCACGAACACGTTGGACATCACCTCGTCGCCCCAGTCGGCTGGCATCTGCTTCCAGCGCGCGTGCGCCGTCTGCAGGAACTGCAGGTAGGCATCGCTGTGCGCCGCACGCAGCGGGTCGATGCCCTGGTCGGCAGGCTCGTGCACGCTCAGGCCCATGGCATGCGCCGCATGCAGCAGCGGCGTGATGCGGTCGGGCACTTCCTGCGGCTCGCGCATGCGCCCGCGCGAGAAGTAGCTGCGCGGATGGTGCAGCCGCTGGTCGGGGTGAAAGAAGGTCTGGAGGGTGCGCGGGGCCATCGGTCCATGCTACACAGGCGCGGCGCAGTTACCTATGGATACGGCTTTGCAGACCGAAACGGTGATACTGAGGTGATGAGCGCCTTGGCCAACCTCACGCGCAACTGGCGCTCGCTGGACCGCATGGGCCGCGCCCAGGGCGAACTGGCCGCCACGATCCTGAAGGACTACATGAGCGTGGTCCTGGTTGCTTGTGTGGTGCTGGCAGCCTTTGTGCTGCTGTTCCCGAGTCACTATGTGCGACCTGCCGGCACGTTGGTCATGGTCGCCATCCTGGCCGCCGCCGCCTGGTGGCACCGCCGCTACTGCCAGCGCGCCGGGGCGTGGCGCGCCTGCGGGTCATATGCCCTGTTCTCGTGGGCCTTGTGCGCGCTGTATTACGGGCTGTCGCAGCAGACGGCGCTGACCGGTTTGATGGCGGCCGCCTTCTTGCCGGTGCTGACGCTGATTCGCGGTGTCGGTGCGGCGTCGCTGTATGCGGTGACGTTCCTGCTGCTGCTGCTGGGCGGCTTCGTGGCCAGCCGCATGGGCATCGATGCTCCCGTGTACTTCACTGGCGCGCCGCTGGGCGTGCTGGTGCTGGTGAGCGTGAGCCTGTTTGCGGTGATCCTGCCCCTGCCGCGCATCCTTGAGCAGTTGCAGGGCCTGCTGTCCAGCGCTCAGGCCGAACTGACCGAGCGCCACCGCCTGGAAGCCGAATTGCGCGAGTCCAGCGAGCGGCTGCAGACGTACGCCAGTGTGGGCAGCGACTGGTTCTGGGAGACCGATACCGAGCATCGCATCAGCCGCTACATCGTCTCGAGCAGCCGCGCGGCACAGGCCGACATCGAGGTACCGCGGGTCATGGGCCGCCGGCGCTGGGAACTGACGGCGCCGCGCAACGCCGACGATGCAGCCTTGTGGGCCGAGCACCGCGCCACGGTGGAAGCGCACAAGCCCTTCTACAACCTGGAGTACCCGTACCGGCGCAGCAACGGCGATGTGCGATGGATGAGCGTGTCGGGCAAGCCGGTGTTCGACGGCGCGGGCAACTTCACGGGCTACCGCGGCTCGTCGACCGACATCAGCTGGCGCAAGGAAAAGGAAGAAGAGCTGCGCCGCATCACCGCGGCAGCCGAGGCGGCCAACGTGGCGAAGTCGGACTTCCTCGCGACCATGAGCCACGAAATCCGCACGCCGATGAACGGCATCGTGGGCCTGACGCAGCTGGCGCTGGAGACACCGGTTACCCGCGAGCAGCGCGAATACCTCGAGGGCGTGCGCCAGTCGGCGGATTCGTTGCTGCTGATCATCAACGACATCCTCGACCTGTCGAAGATCGAGGCGCGGCAGATGGAGCTTGAGAGCGTGGACTTCGATCTGGCGCCACTGCTCGACTCGGTGGTGCGGCCGCAGCAGATCGTCGCATCGGGCAAGGGCCTGCAGCTCACGCTGCAGATGGCGCCCGGGCTGCCCGCGCGCGCGTGCGGCGACCCGGGCCGGCTGCGTCAGGTGCTGCTCAACCTGGTGGGCAACGCGATGAAGTTCACCGAGCGCGGCAGCATCACCATCGAGGTGGCGCCGCTGCCTGGCCTGCCCGGCATGGGCGCTGCGCAACAGCACCTGGGCTTTCGCATCGTCGACACCGGCGTGGGCATTCCCGAAGACAAGCTCGGACGGCTGTTCGTGCCGTTCTCGCAGGCTGACAGTTCGACCGCGCGGCGCTATGGCGGCACCGGCCTGGGCCTGGCGATCAGCAAGCAGCTGGTCGAGATGATGGGCGGACAGATCGGCGTGCACAGCACGCCGGGGCAGGGCAGCGTGTTCCATTTTTCGGTGGTGCTGGATGCCGCACGCGCCCCCGAGACGCTGCCGGCAGCGCTGGCCCCGCTGGCAGGGCCCATTCGCGCGCTGCGGGTGCTGGTGGTGGAAGACCACCCGATCAACCAGCAGCTGGCGCAGCGCATGCTGGAGAAGGCCGGGCACGAGGTGCACCTGGCCCTCAGCGGCGAGGAGGGCATCGCGCAGTGGCGCAGCCTCAAGCCCGACCTGATCCTGATGGACATGCAGATGCCGGTGATGGATGGCCTGCAGGCCACGCGGGCGATTCGCGCCGAAGAGCTCGCGTCAGGCCGCAACGAGCATGTGCCCATCATCGCGATGACGGCCAATGCGTTTGCAGAAGACCGTCAGATGTGCCTGGACGCGGGCATGGACGGCTATCTGAGCAAGCCGGTCAAGCCCGATGTGCTGAATCAGGCGATTGCCGACTGCGTGGTCTGAGGCGCCGGCGGCGCCGGTTCAGGCTGCAGCAGCGAGCCGTTGAGCAGCCCGCGCAGCGTCAGCAGCACCAGCGTGGCGATGACGGCCGTGGCCAGTGCCAGCGCGGCATGGGCGAACGCGGTGAACGCCGGCCCGGCGCCCGTGGCCAGGCGCAGCGACAGCGCCGCAAAGGCGGCCAGCGGGAACGAGGTGCCCCAGAACGGCAGCGAAAACGGCTGACCGCGCAGGCGCGGCACCACGGTGCATGACCACGCCAGGAAGAACAGCGCCATGCCCCAGGCCATCCACGCCAGCGTGGCCGGCGCCTGCAGCTGCAGTGCTGCCAGGCCCACCACCGAAGGCGGTGCCACGGTGATGAAGGTGCTGGCCAGCATGCGCGGCGGCCACAGGCCGATCAGGCCGATGCGCACCGCCATCAGGCAAATCACGATGGGCCACAGCAGCAGCCCGATGCCGAACTGCGCTGCCGCCCAGTCGGGGTGACCGACCGCGCTGCCCGCCAGCGGCGTGAGCACGTTGCCCACCACCGGGATGAACAGCACCGGCGTGAACGAGGGCCAGGCCAGCTTGCCGTCGGTACCGCGCAGCCAGCGCGACACCACCCACACCGTGACCGCGAACTGCAGCGCCGCGCCGCAGACCCACAGCGCATGCGCCAGCGGCAACGGTGCACCCTGCGCCACTGCCACCGTGGCCAGCAGGATCATCGAGATCGGCAACGTGGCAAAGAAGGCGTGGCGTACCGGGTGGTGCCAGTCCTCGCGCACCGCGTCGCCATGGCGCAGCCCGCGCCACACGGTGAGCGCCAGCAACAGCGCGAAACCGATGGCGGCGAAGGCGCCAATGAACAGCGACAGCGCGGCACCCACGCCGCCACCGGCCCGGTGCCAGGCCAGCGACAGGCCGCTGAGGCCCATCACGCAGGCAAACCAGGCGGGGTAGAGGTACCGCAAAAGCGAAGGGCAAACGGCGGCCTTGGGCGCGCCGTCGGCGGCTTACTTGGTGGCGAGCACCCAGGCCGACAGCTTCTTGGCCTCGGCTTCGTTGACCTGTGCGTTGGCCGGCATCGGCACCGGGCCCCAGACGCCCGAGCCGCCCTTGATGATCTTTTGCGCCAGCTTGTCCACGGCGGTGCGGTCGCCGGCGTACTTGGCAGCGATGTCCTTGTACGACGGGCCGACCAGCTTCTTGTCGGCGGCATGGCAGGCCATGCAGTTCTTGGCGGTGGCCAGCGCCTGGTCGGCAAAGGCCGGGGCGGCCAGCAGCGCAGCAGCGATCACGACGAAGTGCTTCACGAAAACTCCTGTGGAAGACGGGTGGTTGAAAATATCAGAAATTGTCCAGCACCGCGCCCTTGCTCGCGCTGGCGGCGTTGAACGCAAACTTGGCCTGCACGCCGCGGGTGTAGCGCGGGGCGGGCGCCTTCCAGCTGGCGCGGCGCTTGGCCAGCTCGTCATCGCTCACGTTGACCTGCAGCAGCAGCTGGCGTGCGTCGATGGTGATCGGGTCGCCCTCGTGCACCAGCGCGATGTTGCCACCGGCGGCCGCCTCGGGCGCCACATGGCCGACCACCATGCCCCAGGTGCCGCCGGAGAAGCGGCCGTCGGTGATCAGGCCCACGCTTTCACCCAGGCCCGCGCCGATCAGCGCGCCGGTGGGGGCCAGCATTTCGGGCATGCCCGGGCCGCCCTTGGGGCCCAGGTAGCGCAGCACCATCACGTCGCCGGCCTTGATCTTGCCGTCCAGGATGGCCTGCAGCGCCGACTGCTCGTCGTCGAACACGCGCGCCGGGCCGGTGATCACCGGGTTCTTCAGGCCGGTGATCTTGGCCACCGCGCCCTCGGGAGACAGGTTGCCCTTGAGGATGGCCAGGTGGCCCTGCTTGTACATCGCGTTGTCGATGGTGTGGATCACGCTTTGATCTGGCGGTGCGTCGGGCACGTCCTTCAGCGTCTCGGCAATCGTCTTGCCGGTGATCGTCATGCAGTCGCCGTGCAGCAGGCCCGCGTTCAGCAGGATCTTCATCACCTGCGGAATGCCGCCGGCGCGGTGCAGGTCCACCGCCAGGGCGCGGCCGCTGGGCTTCAGGTCGCACAGCACCGGAGTGCGCTGGCGGATGCGCTCGAAGTCATCAATGGTCCACTCGACCTCGGCCGCGTGGGCAATCGCCAGGAAGTGCAGCACCGCGTTGGTGGAGCCGCCGGTGGCCATGATCACCGCCACCGCGTTCTCGATGGCCTTGCGCGTGACGATGTCGCGCGGCTTCAGGTCCTTCTTGATCGCCTCGACCAGCACGCGCGCCGATTCCTGGGTCGAGCGCACCTTCTCTTCGTGCACGTTGGCCATGGTGGACGAGTAGGGCAGCGACAGGCCAAGCGCCTCGAAGGCCGAGCTCATGGTGTTGGCGGTGTACATGCCGCCGCACGAGCCGGTGCCGGGGATGGCGTGCTGCTCGATATCCTTGAGGTCCTGGTCGCTGATCTTGCCGGCGGCGTTTTGGCCCACGGCCTCGAACACGCTGACGATGTTGAGGTCTTCGCCTTTCCACTTGCCCGGCAGGATGGTGCCGCCGTACACATAGATGGCCGGCACGTTGGCGCGCAGCATGCCCATCATGC
>JBDLRH010000120.1:0-7476 GCA_039800165.1 Pseudomonadota bacterium | reverse complement strand
TGCGACGGCACGAGCGCGAGCTGCGCAAGATCGTCGTCGACAAGTGCGGCATGCCCCAGGAACACTTCATCGCGACCTTCCCGCCCAACGTGCTGAACCTGAAGTGGTCCTCGAAGGAGGCCGCCGCCGGCAAGCCCTACAGCGCGGTGCTGGGGCGCAACCTGCCGGCCGTGCAGGAGTTGCAGCAGAAGCTCGTGGACCTGCAGACGCGCGCCGTCGTGCCGCTGGAGGACCTGAAGGTCATCAACCGGAAGATGAACGAGGGCGAAAAGGCCTCGCGCGACGCGAAGAAGGAGATGATCGAGGCCAACCTGCGCCTGGTGATCTCGATCGCCAAGAAGTACACCAACCGCGGCCTGCAGTTCCTCGACCTCATCCAGGAAGGCAACATCGGCCTGATGAAGGCGGTGGACAAGTTCGAATACCGCCGCGGCTACAAGTTCTCGACCTACGCCACCTGGTGGATTCGCCAGGCCATCACCCGCTCGATCGCCGACCAGGCGCGCACCATCCGCATCCCGGTGCACATGATCGAGACGATCAACAAGATGAACCGCATCAGCCGCCAGCACCTGCAGGAGTTCGGCTTCGAGCCCGATGCCGGCATCCTCGCGGCCAAGATGGATATGCCCGAGGACAAGATCCGCAAGATCATGAAGATCGCCAAGGAGCCGATCTCCATGGAGACGCCGATCGGCGACGATGACGATTCGCACCTGGGCGATTTCATCGAGGACACCACCAACACCGCGCCGATCGAGGCGGCCATGCAGGCCGGCCTGCGCGACGTGGTGAAGGACATCCTCGACAGCCTGACCCCGCGCGAGGCCAAGGTGCTGCGCATGCGCTTTGGCATCGAGATGTCCACCGACCACACGCTGGAAGAAGTGGGCAAGCAGTTCGACGTGACGCGCGAGCGCATCCGCCAGATCGAAGCCAAGGCGCTGCGCAAGCTCAAGCACCCGAGCCGCAGCGACAAGCTGCGCAGCTTCATCGAAGGCACCTGAGCGCCGGCATGCGGGAACGCATGCCCGCAGTGGCGGGAGCGAGCGCATGAGCGAGCTGCTGGCGGCCAACCGCCGCGGCATCGTCGCCATGTCGCTCGGCATGGTCAGCTTTGTGGCCAACGACGCGATCATCAAGCAGGTGAGCGCGTCGTTGCCCTCCGGGCAGCTGATCTTCATCCGCGGCCTGTTTGCGATCGCGCTGTTGCTGGCGCTGTGCAGCTGGATGGGGCTGTGGCGCAGCCCGGGCGGCGGGCTGCGTGCGCTGGGCCAGCGCTCGGTGCTGCTGCGCGCCACGCTCGATGCGCTGGCCACCATCGCCTACCTCACATCGCTGTTCCACCTGCCGCTGGGCAACGCGACTGCGATCAACATGGCCACGCCGCTGGTGATTTCGCTGATGGCGGTGCTGTGGCTCGGCGAGCGTGTGGGCGCTGCGCGCTGGGTGGCCCTGGCCGCGGGTTTTGCCGGCGTGCTGCTGGTGGTGCAGCCGCGCTCGGAGGGCTTCAATGCGTACGCCTGGTTGTGCCTGGGCGGCACCCTGCTGCATGCGGCGCGCGATCTCGTCACGCGGCGCATCGCCAGCAGCACGCCTTCGCTGCTGATCACGCTGTCCACCGCGCTGGCGGTCTCGCTGCTGGCAGCCCTCATCAGCCTGGCGCAGGGATGGGTGGCGGTGAGCGCCGCGCAGCTGGCCTGGCTGGCGCTGGCCAGCGTGTTCCTGAGCACCGGCTACTACCTGCTGATCGTCGCGATGCGTGCCGGCGAGGTGAGTGTGATTGCGCCGTTCCGCTACGTCGGGCTGCTGTTTGCGCTGCTGCTGGGCTGGCTGATCTGGGCCGAACTGCCCAACGCGCTGGCATGGCTGGGCATTGCGCTGCTGGTGGGTGCGGGGCTGTATGTGCTGCACGAGCAGCGGGGCCGCTGAAGCGGCGCCCTGCAAGCGGCAGTGCGCGGTGCCAGAATCTGCGCGATGTCGCCTCGACCTGCGTTCTTGCTCCAGGCAGCGTGCCTGGCCTGGTGCGCCTGCGCCTGCCGCGCGGGTGCGGCCGCTTCGCTGCTCGCAGGCCTGTCACTGAGCCTGCTCGCGCCGTGCGGCCTGGCACAGGCGAATGCCGGGGGCGCACGCCCGGAGGTTCAGGCAGGCCTGCGGCTGATGAACGATCCGGCTGCGGGCAACTGCGCGGGCTGCCATCGCTGGCCTGGCGTGGGCGGGCTGACCAGCAGCTTTGGCCCGGATCTCGGCGGCGCCGGCGCGCGCTGGAGCCGCGACCAGCTGCGGCAGTGGGTCACGGATGCGCGGCAAATCCGGCCGGGCACGCTGATGCCGCCCTTTGGCACCGTCACCGGGCTGCAGCGCCCGCAACCGGCACAGCCCGTCCTGAATGCAGAGCAGATTGAGCGCGTGGTGGATGCGCTGCAGTCCCTGCGCTGACAAGGGCACATGGACATGAGGTCACCATCGATCGCGACCGAGGCACCGCTGCATGAGCGCCGCGCGGCGGCTGCCCACGGCGGCATCACGCGCCGTGAGGCGTGCGCCAGCGCCGTGCTCGGCGCGCTGGGCCTGTCACCTGGGCAGGCACAGGCACAGGCACAGGCGCAAACCCAGACCGGCAGCGAGCTCAGCCGGCGGCTGCAGGCACGACGCGAACCCTCCGATGGCATCCACATCGAGCTGCCGGAGCTGGCGGATTCAGGGCATTCGGTCCCGCTGTCCCTGCAGGTGCAGGCACCCGAGGGTCGGCGGATTCGGCAGATCGAGGTGCTGCTGCCCGAGAACCCGCAGCCCGAGGTGCTGAAACTGCACCTGCCACGCCAGCCGCAGCGTCAGCGCATCGCCACGCGCGTGCGGCTCGCAGCCAGCCAGTCGGCGTGGGTGGTGGTGACGCTGGACGACGGCAGCCAGCGCGTGGCGTCGGCCGCCACGCTGGTCACCGCATCGGCGTGCCTGGACGACAGCTGATGCGCTCGCTGCCCGCCTGCCCTGCCGATCCACCTTCGTTCTGGACCCAGCCATGAGCCGCCCTGCCGATGACCTGCCCTCGCGACTGAGCTGGGTCGGCCCGGTGCGCCCTGGCCAGCCGCTGGAGCTGCGCTGGATCCTCGCGCATCCGATGGAGTCGGGCAGCCGCGTGGACAACGCCGGCAAGCGCATCGCCCGCCATCTGGTCGAGCGCGTGGTGGTGCGCCTGGATGATCAGGTGCTGCTGGAGCTGGAGCCCGGCGCGGGCATGGCCGCCAACCCCTACCTCGCCTTCTGGGTCGACGTGCCGGCGCAGGGTGGTACCGTCAGTGTCGAGTGGCGCGACGACGCCGGCCGCAGCGGCCGCATCGCGCAGCGGCTTGCGCCCGCCTCTTGACCTGCACACGGCCGATGTCAAGCGTGGCATTGCGACTGCACAGGGGTGTCGCCACACTGGTGATGGCGATCACGTCGATCAGTGCAGCGGCAAGTAGCGCCGATGTGCGGCGCACCGGCAACGACTTTCTTTCGCCCGAGCTGCATGCCCTGCAGTCCGATCCGACCCGTAATCCGGCCGAGCTCTGGGTCGAGCGCGGGCGGCAGCTGTGGCATGGCGCCAGCGCAGGCTCCGACACCGCACGCAGCTGCCGGCACTGCCATGCCGACGGCGCTGCACCTGCGGCCGGCACCGGCTCCGGCCCGTCCGCATCGGAAGTCGCCCGCGCTGCGGCGCGCTTTCCGCGGCTGCAGGCCGACGGCGCACGGTTGTTGAGCCTGGAAGACCAGATCCGCCACTGCAGGGCACGCAACAGCCCTTCAGGCGACACCACAGACACCGACGAGGTGATCGCACTCAGCGCCTGGCTGCACCAGCAGGCCAAGGGTATGCCGATCGCGGTGCAGGCACCCGGCGATGCGGCCAACGCACAGCGCTGGCAGCAGCATCTGGCGCAGGGTGCCCTGGCGTGGCAGCAGCGCATCGGCCGCTACAACCTTGCCTGCGTGCATTGCCATGATCAGGCGGTGGGTGCCACCTTTCGCGGCGACGTGGCGAGCCCAGGCCACCCCACGGGTTTTCCGGTGTACCGGCTGCAGTGGTCACGCCCCGGCAGTGTGGAGCGGCGGCTGCGTGCCTGCTTTTCTGCGGTGCAGGCAGAGATGCCCGCGCCGGGCGATCCGCTGCTTCGCCAGCTGGAGCTGTACCTGAAGGTGCGCGCCAACGGCATGCCGCTGGACGGCCCGTCGATCAGGCGCTGAATTCCTCGGTATCGACTTCGCGGGTGGCCTGCGCGTCATAGCGCGCGCCGCTGACGGTGCGCTGGTTGATCAGCGCGTCGAGTTGCGCCAGCGTTGGCGCATCCAGCCGCACCGACGACGCCGCGAAGTTTTCGCGCATGTGCGCTTCGCTCGTGGTGCCAGGAAGCGGCACCACATGCGGCGCCTGATGCAGCAGCCACGCCAGGGCCAGTTGCGCCGGCGTGCAACCCACGTCCGCCGCAATCGCCGCGAAGGCGCGGAACAGCTTGAGGTTGGCGGGGTAGTGCTCCTGCCCGAAGCGCGGCATGCCGCGACGGATGTCCTTCTCGGCGAGTGCTGCGGTATCAAGCTCGCGGCACAGGAAGGCGCGCGCCACCGGGCTGAAGGCAACGAAGGCCACGCCCAACTCGCGGCACACATCCAGTACCGCGATCTCGGGGTTGCGGGTCCATAGCGAATACTCGGTCTGCACCGCAGCGACCGGATGCACCGCATGCGCACGGCGCAGCGTATTCGCGCCCACCTCGCTCAGGCCGATGGACCGGATGTGGCCTTTCTTCACCATGTCGGACAGCGCGCCCACGCTGTCTTCGATCGGCACCTGCTTGTCCCAGCGGTGCAGGTAGTACAGGTCGATGACGTCGGTCTTCAGGCGGCGCAGGCTGTTCTCGCAATGGCGGCGGATGGTGTCGGGCCGTCCGTCGATGACGCGCTGAGGCTTGCCCTCCACCGGCTCGACGGCCAGCACGCACTTGCTGGCGAGCACGAAGCGGTTGCGGTGCGGCGCGAGCACCCGGCCGACACGCTCTTCGTTCTTGCCGCCGCCGTACAGGGTGGCGGTATCAAAGAAGTCGTAGCCGGCGTCCAGCGCGCCGAGCAGGACGCGCTCGCCCTGCTCTTCGCTGACCGACGGGCCATAGCCATGGTCGAGGTTCATGCAGCCCAGGCCGATGGGCTGCACCGACAGGGTACCGATGCTGCGCTTCATGGTGTGGCCCGGCTCATGCGAGTTGCTGCTCAAGCTGGTGCAGCACCTGATAGCAGGGCAGCACCTGCGCCACGCTGGCGTTGGGCTCGCGGCCCTCGCGGATGGCCGCGAAGAACTCGCGGTCCTGCAGCTCGATGCCATTCATCGACACCGCCACCTGCGACACGTCGATCTTCTCTTCCTTGCCGGTGAACAGGTCGTCGTAGCGCGCGATGTAGGTCGCGCTGTCGCCGATGTAGCGGAAGAAGGTACCCAGCGGGCCGTCGTTGTTGAAGCTCAGGCTGAGCGTGCAGATCGCGCCGTTGGCCGCCTTGAGCTGGATGCTCATGTCCATGGCGATGCCCAACGTCGGATGGATCGGGCCCTGCACCGCATGGGCCTTCACGATCGGGCTTTGCGCCTGGTAGGCGAACAGGTCCACCGTGTGCGCGGCGTGGTGCCACAGCAGGTGGTCCGTCCAGCTGCGCGGCTGCCCCAACGCGTTCATGTTGGTGCGGCGGAAGAAGTAGGTCTGCACATCCATTTGCTGGATGTTGAACTCGCCCTTCACGATGCGCTGGCGCACGTACTGGTGGCTGGGGTTGAAGCGCCGAGTGTGGCCGCACATCGCCACCTTGCCGGTCTGTTTCTGCAAGGCCACCACGCGCTCGCCGTCCTTCAGCACGTCGCACAGCGGGATCTCCACCTGCACATGCTTGCCGGCCTCGAGGCAGGCGATGGACTGCGAGGCGTGCATCTGCGTCGGCGTGCACAGGATGACCGCGTCGAGCTCCTTGATCTTGAGCGACTCGGACAGTTCGGTCGTGACATGCGGGATGCCGTACTTGGCGGCCACTTCCCGCGTCTTGTCGAGCTCGCGCCCGATGACCGAGACTACCTTCACATCAGGGATGTTCTTGATGCCGTCGAGGTGCTTGATGCCGAAGGCGCCGGCGCCTGCCAGTGCAACGTTGATCGTCATGGGGTGTCTTTCCGTTTTTGAAAATCAGTTCTCAAGGATCAGGTGGCCCACCGCCGTGTTCGACGCCGGCACATGATAGAAACGGTGCTTCACCACCGGCTTCGCGCCGGGCCGGTCGGCCACATCGGCCATCGCGCCGCGCGCGATCAGCCACATCACCAGCTCGATGCCTTCGCTGCCGGCCTCGCGCACGTATTCGATGTGCGGCACTTCCGACAGGCTGCGCGGATCGTCGATCAGCCGGTCGAGGAAGCGGTTGTCCCAGTCCTTGTTGATCAGGCCGGCACGCGCACCCTGCAGCTGGTGGCTCATGCCGCCGGTGCCCCAGATCTGCACATTCAGGTCTTCGTCGTAGCTTTCGATGGCGCGGCGGATGGCCTGCCCCAGCTGGAAGCAGCGGCGGCCGCTGGGCACCGGGTACTGCACCACGTTGACGGCGAACGGGATCACCCGGAACGGCCAGGCGCCGGTGGTCGGGCTCTGCTCGCCGCACATCAGAGAAAGCGGCACGGTCAGGCCATGGTCCACATCCATCTTGTTGACGATGGTGAGGTCAAAGTCCTGCTGGATGACCGACTGCGCGATGTGCGAGGCCAGCGCCGGGTGACCCACCACCTTGGGCACCGGCCGCGGGCCCCAGCCCTCGTCGGCGGGCTGGTACTCGGCGGCGGTGCCGATGGCGAAGGTGGGAATCATCTCCAGGCTGAAGGCGGTGGCGTGGTCGTTGTAGACCAGGAACACCACGTCAGGTTGGTTGTCCTTCATCCACTGGCGAGACGTTTCGTAGCCCTTGAAGACCTTTTGCCAGTACGGCTCGGCTGTCTTGCCGAGGTCCATGGCCGCGCCGATGGCGGGCACATGCGAGGTGTAGACGGATGCGCTGATGCGTGCCATGTTCTTCGTTCCTTGCGGTGCCATCGCTCAGAGCAGTCCGTAGCGGCCGTTGCCCTGCGGCTGGCGGTGCGGCTGCGCGTCGCCGTCTTCGCCGAGATATCGATTGCCTTCGGCCGAGCGCCCGCCGGCAATCATCATGTCGCGGTATTCCTCTTCGGTGCGGCCGGTCATGGAGCCCGCCATCTGCTGGAAGCTCTTGCCGTGGGTTGCGCCGAGCTTGGCCAGGAAGTAGATGTTGCCGCCCAGCGCAATGCAGCGGTTGAGGTCGGCTGCGAGCACCGCCTGTTTCTGCTCTTCTGTCATCGGCCACTCGTCCAGGTACGCGCGCTGGTCGGCCTTGAAGCGCTCGCGGTTCTCGGCCTTCATCAGGCTCATGCAGAACTGGTTGAGCCAGTAGCCCTTGCGG
>JBDLRH010000119.1:0-12736 GCA_039800165.1 Pseudomonadota bacterium | reverse complement strand
AGGATGGGGTTGGCCTCGCCCTGCGCCCAGCAGTGGTTGATGACCTCCTGCGCGCGGCGCTCGATTTCGGGGTTGCCGCGCTGCACCGAATCGAAGTCCAGGTCGGCTGCATTGGCACCGGTGGCCATGGAACTGGCCGCGCCGCCGCCCATGCCGATGCGCATGCCCGGGCCGCCGAGTTGCACCAGCAGCGTGCCCGCCGGAAACTCGATCTTCTTCGTCTGGGCCGCGTCGATGCTGCCCAGGCCGCCTGCGATCATGATCGGCTTGTGGTAGCCCCGCACCAGCGCATCGGCCCCCTGCCCCGCGGGCTGCTCGTACTCGCGGAAGTAACCCAGCAGGTTGGGCCGGCCGAACTCGTTGTTGAACGCAGCGCCGCCCAGCGGCCCCTCGGTCATGATCTGCAAGGGGCTGGCAATGTGCTCCGGCCGCCCGATGGTCTGCCCGGGCTGCGGCCACAGGCGCGAGACGGTGAAGCCGGTCAGGCCGGCTTTGGGCTTGGCGCCACGGCCGGTTGCGCCCTCGTCACGGATCTCGCCACCAGCGCCGGTGGATGCGCCCGGGAACGGCGAGATCGCCGTCGGGTGGTTGTGCGTCTCGACCTTCATCAGCACATGCGACTGTGCGGCGAGCGCCTGGTAGCGGGGGGCCGCCGCCGATGCGGCGTCGAAGCGCGCGGTGAAACGCTCGACGCGGTGGCCTTCCATCACCGAAGCGTTGTCGGCATAGGCCACCACCGTGTGCCGCGGCGCGGTCTGATGGGTGTGGCGAATCATGCCGAACAGGCTCTTGTCCTGCGCTACGCCGTCGATGGTGAACTGCGCGTTGAAGATCTTGTGGCGGCAGTGCTCGCTGTTGGCCTGAGCGAACATCATCAGCTCGACATCGGTCGGGTTGCGGCCGAGCCGGGTGAAGGCCTCCAGCAGGTAATCGATCTCGTCGTCGGCCAGCGCCAGCCCGAAGCGGCTGTTGGCCAGCACCAGCGCGTCACGCCCCTGGCCCAGCACATCCACCCGCTCCATCGGTGCGGGCGCCAGTTCACTGAACAGCGAGCGCGCGTCCTCCCGCGATGCCAGCACGCTCTCGGTCATGCGGTCGTGCAGCAGGGCAGCCACCGCGTCGCGCTGCGCGGCATCGAGCTGGGCACGCGACAGCAGCCCGCTCTTGAGCTGAAGCGTGTATTCGGTGATGCACTCGAGCCGATGGACCGGCATCCCGCAGTTGCGGGCGATGTCGGTGGCCTTCGAGGCCCAGGGCGAGACGGTGCCCAGGCGCGGCGTCACCACAAACAGCGGCCCGCCCTCGCTGCGGCTGGCCTCGAGCGGCTCTCCGTAGCGCAGCAACTGCCCGAGCCGGGCGGTCTGCTCCTCGGATGGCGCATCCACGGTGGCCACCGCATGCACATGCCGCGCCGTCACGCCTGCAATGCGCTCGTGGATGGCCTGCAGGCGGGGCAGCAGTTGGCGGGCGCGGAAGTCGCTGAGGGCGTTGCCGCCCTCGAAAAAGGAAATATGCAAGGACACGCGAAGGGCCTGGGGGCAGACAGGGCGGAGGTGGGCGTTGCCGCAGCGCGCTGACTGGGCGCCGGGCCAAGCGGAATTGTAGGCGCAGGCCGGGGCATGGTGATGCCCCCGATGGGATAATTCGGCGCATGGCGATCACTTACAAAGACGAAGCTGAGGTGCAGGGCATGCGCGAGGCCTGCCGGCTTGCGTCCGAGGTGCTGGATTACCTCACCCCCTTTGTCAAGGCCGGCATCACCACCAAGGAGATCGACCGCCTGGCACACGAGTACATGGTCAATGTGCAGGGCACGCGCTCGGCCACCATCGGCTATCAGCCCCCGGGCTATCCGCCCTACCCGGCTTCGCTGTGCACATCGCTCAACCATGTGGTGTGCCACGGCATCCCGAACGACAAGCCGCTGAAAAAGGGCGACATCATGAACGTCGATGTCACCGTCATCACCCGGGACGGCTGGTACGGCGACAACAGCCGCATGTACCTGGTGGGCGAGGCTTCGATTGCCGCCAGGCGCCTGTGCAACATCACCTACGAGGCGATGTGGCACGGCATCGTGCAGGTGCGACCCGGCGCACGCCTGGGCGACATCGGCTGGGCCATCCAGCGCTTTGCCGAAAGCAACGGCTATTCGGTGGTGCGCGAGTTCTGCGGCCACGGGATCGGCCGCGTGTTCCACGAAGAGCCGCAGGTGCTGCACTACGGCAAGCCCGGCACGCTGGAAGAGCTCAAGCCCGGCATGACCTTCACCATCGAGCCGATGATCAACATGGGCCGCAAGGAGGTGAAGGAGCTCGGCGACGGCTGGACCATCGTCACCAAGGACCATTCGCTCTCGGCACAGTGGGAGCACACGGTGCTGGTCACCGACACCGGCTACGAGGTGCTGACGGTATCCGCCGGCAGCCTGCCGCCGCCCGCCTTCGTGCTGGATGCAGGCAACGGCTACCGCTCTGGCGAACCCGCTGCGCTGCCCCAGGGCCTGAGCGACGCCGCACCGGCCGCGGGTTCGGCTGCAGGCAGCCCCGCTGCCGTCTGATGTCTCCCCTGCCGTGAACACGGTCAGCGCCGACATCACCGTCCTGCGCACCGACTACAAGGCGCGCAAGGCCGCGCTGTTCGAGCGCCTGCGGCTGGGCGGCGCGTCGGTACGGGGCGTGCGGCGCGGGCTGCAGCAACTTGCCCGCCTGACCGACGAAACCCTGTGTGAGCTGTGGGCGCGTGCCGGCTTTGACGACCGTGCCGCGCTCGTCGCCGTGGGTGGCTATGGCCGCGGCGAGCTCTTTCCCCACTCCGACGTCGATGTGCTGGTGCTGCTGCCCGAAGGCGCGTCGCCCGACACCGATGCCGCCCTGCGATCGCGGGTCGAGTCGTTCATTGGCCTGTGCTGGGACACGGGCCTCGAGATCGGCTCGAGCGTGCGTACCGTGGCCGACTGCCTGGAGGAGTCGCGCAAGGATGTGACGGTGCAGACCTCGCTGCTCGAGGCCCGGCGCATCTGCGGCGCCACCGGCCTGTACCGTGCGTTCCGCGATGGCTATGACACGGCGATGGACCCGCGGGCCTTCTTTGTGGCCAAGTCATTCGAGATGCGCCAGCGGCATGTCAAGTACGAGGGCACTCCGTACTCGCTGGAGCCCAACTGCAAGGAATCTCCAGGCGGCCTGCGAGATCTGCAGATCATCGTTTGGGTGGCACGGGCCGCGGGCTTTGGCCGCAGCTGGGACGAGCTGGCGCGCAACGGCCTGGCCACCGCCTTCGAGGCCCGCCAGCTCAAGCGCAACGAGGCGCTGCTGAGCCTGATCCGCGCGCGGCTGCATCTGGTCGCGCAGCGGCGCGAAGACCGGCTGGTGTTCGATGTGCAGACGCCGGTGGCCGAATCGTTTGGCTACCAGGCCAGCCTGCACCCCGATGGCCGCATCGCCGTGCGCGCCAGCGAGGCGCTGATGAAGCGCTACTACTGGGCGGCCAAGGCGGTGACGCAGCTCAACCAGATCCTGCTGCTCAACATCGAGGAGCGGCTCAACCCCAGCACCCACGCGCCGCGCCCGATCAACGGCCGCTTCGCCGAGAAGGCGGGCATGCTGGAGATCGCCTCGGACGACCTGTACCGGCGCCATCCGCACGCCATCCTCGAGACCTTCTTGCTGTACCAGCGCACCGTCGGCATCAAGGGGCTGTCGGCGCGCACCCTGCGGGCGCTGTACAACGCCCGCGGCATGATGGACGCGAAGTTCCGCGCCGACCCGGTCAACCGCCAGCTGTTCATGGCCATCCTGCAGGAGCCGCAGGGCATCACCCACGCGATGCGGCTGATGAACCAGACCTCGGTGCTCGGGCGCTACCTGTGGGTGTTCCGCCGCATCGTCGGGCAGATGCAGCACGACCTGTTCCACGTCTACACGGTGGACCAGCACATCCTGATGGTGCTGCGCAACGTGCGCCGCTTCTTCATTGCCGACCATGCACACGAGTACCCGTTCTGCTCGCAACTGGCGGCCGGCTGGGACAAGCCGTGGATCCTGTACGTGGCGGCGCTGTTCCACGACATCGCCAAGGGCCGCGGCGGCGACCACTCGGAGCTTGGGGCGCGCGACGTGCGCCAGTTCTGCCGCCTGCATGGCATCCCTGCCGATGAGGGCGCGCTGATCGAGTTCCTGGTGGCGGAACACCTCACGATGAGCCGCATCGCGCAAAAGGAAGACCTGAGCGACCCGGCGGTGATCCGGGCGTTTGCCGGGCGCGTGGGTGACGAGCGGCGCCTGACCGCGCTGTACCTGCTGACGGTGGCCGATATCCGCGGCACCAGCCCCAAGGTATGGAATGCGTGGAAGGGCAAGCTGCTCGAGGACCTGTACCGCTACACCCTGCGCGTGCTGGGTGGCCGCGCGCCCGACGCGGACGCCGAGGTCGAGTCGCGCAAGCGTGACGCACTGGCCAACCTGGCGCTGCACTCGCTGCCGCATGAAGCGCATCGCGCACTGTGGGACACGCTGGATGTGGGCTACTTCATGCGCCACGACGCGGCCGACATCGCCTGGCACACCCGCATGATCTCGCGTCATGTGGGTACCGCCGACTGCATCGTGCGGGCGCGGCCCTCGGCCATCGGCGAAGGCCTGCAGGTGCTGGTGTACACCCGCGACCAGGCCGACCTTTTCGCGCGCATCTGCGGCTACTTTGACCAGGCCGGCTTCAGCATCCTTGACGCGCGCATCCATACCGCGCGCAACGGCTACGCGCTCGACACCTTCCAGGTGGTGACTCCCAACCTGCCCGAGCATTACCGCGAGCTGGTGTCGCTGGTGGAGACCCAGCTCGAGCGCGTGATTCTGGACGCCGGACCCCTGCCCGCACCGGGCAGCGGCCGCGTCTCGCGCCGGGTCAAGAGCTTTCCGGTCGCGCCGCGGGTGGACCTGCGCCCTGACGACAAGGGCCAGCGCTGGCTGCTCAGCGTGTCGGCGAGCGACCGGGTGGGGCTGCTGTACCGCATCGCACTCCTGCTGGCGAAGTACCGGCTCAACCTGCAACTCGCCAAGGTCAGCACCCTGGGCGAGCGGGTGGAAGACACCTTCCTGATCGACGGCCCCGGTCTGCAGCAAAACCGCAAGCAGATCGAGCTCGAGACCGAGTTGCTGCAGGCGCTGTCGGGCTGACGCCGCAGGCCATCCACGGGCCCGCTCCCCGCCCCATGAAGCCGCATCGCCGCATCCCCTGGCTGGAGCCTGGCGAGCCGTTTCCGGACCTGCGCGCAGCGTGGGGGCCCGGCGACCCGGCGCCCGGCCTGCTGGCTGCAGGAGGCGACCTGTCGGTGGCCACGATCGAGCGCGCCTACCGCCACGGCATCTTTCCCTGGTTCAGCGGCGACCAGCCCATCCTGTGGTGGAGCCCCGATCCGCGCATGGTGCTCGAGGTTCCGCAGTTCCGCCTGCACCGCTCGCTGCGCCAGACGCTGCGGCGCTTCATCGCCACCCCCGGCTGCGAGATCCGCATCGACCACGACTTTGCCGCGGTGATCCGCGCCTGTGCGCACAGCCCGCGCGAGGGGCAGTCGGGCACCTGGATCGTCGGGGAGATGGTCGAGGCCTACACCGCACTGCATCAGGCCGGCTTCGCGCACAGCGTCGAGACATGGATTGGCGGCGAGCTGTGCGGCGGGCTGTACTGCGTGGGCATCGGCCGCGCGGTGTTCGGCGAATCGATGTTCGCGCGCCGCACCGATGCGTCCAAGATCGCACTGTCAGCGCTGGTGGCCCTGTGCCGCGCACAGGGCGTGCAACGCATCGACTGCCAGCAGAATACGCGCCATCTTGCATCGCTGGGAGCGCATGAAGTGAGCCGCGCCGACTTTGTCTCGCAGCTCGCGTCGGCCACCGCACAGCCTGCGATGGGCTGGCGCTTTGAGCCCGTATACTGGAAGCAACTGCCGATCGCTCCCGAGCCTGCGTGACCCACCTCAAGGATCTTCCGCTCCAGTCGCTGCAGTTTTATGCGACGGCGCCCTATCCCTGCAGCTATCTGGATGGCCGCCAGGCCCGCTCCCAGGTCGCAACGCCCAGCCACCTGATCCACAACGACGCCTACTCGGACCTGGTGGTCAACGGGTTCCGGCGCAGCGGCATGTTCACCTACCGCCCCTACTGCGACGGCTGCCGCTCCTGCGTGCCGCTGCGGGTGAAGGTGGCCGACTTCGCCCCCGACCGCAGCCAGCGTCGCGCCTGGAAGCGCCACGAATCGCTGCAGGTGCGGGTGTCCAAGCTGTGCTTCGTGCCCGAGCACTACCACCTGTATCTGCGCTACCAGACGGGTCGCCATGCGGGCGGTGGCATGGACCACGACAGCATCGACCAGTACACGCAGTTCCTGCTGCAAAGCCGGGTCAACTCGCGGCTGGTCGAGTTTCGCGAACCGCCGTCCGCGGATGGCCAGCCCGGCGCGCTGCGCATGGTGAGCATCCTCGACGTGCTGAATGACGGCATCTCTGCGGTGTACACCTTCTACGAACCCGAGGACGGCACCAGCTACGGCACCTACAGCGTGCTGTGGCAGATCGAGCAGGCGCGCAAGCTCTCACTGCCGCATGTGTACCTTGGCTACTGGATTTCACAGAGCCCCAAGATGGCCTACAAGGCCCGCTACCGTCCGCACGAGCTGCTGATCGACGGGCGCTGGATCGATGCAGAAGAGGCGACCGAGCCCGCATCTGCGCCCGCCGACAGCTGATTTCGTCTAGTAAAATCGGATTCCGTCGAGCCGAGGAATCCATGCGCAAATCCGCTGCTGCAGCGCCAGCCACCCCCGCCATCCAGGTCATCGAACGCATGTTCGCGGTGATCGATGTGCTGGCCTCGCGCGAGGAGGCGGTCTCGCTCAAGGAGATCAGCGAACGCACCGGGCTGCATCCGTCCACCGCCCACCGCATCCTGAACGACCTGACCGTCGGGCGCTTCGTCGACCGGCCCGATGTGGGCAGCTACCGGCTGGGCATGCGGCTGCTGGAACTCGGCAACCTGGTCAAGGGCCGGCTGAACGTGCGCGACGCGGCCCTGGGCCCGATGCGCGAGCTGCACAAGCTGATCCAGCAACCGGTGAACCTGAGCGTGCGTCAGGCCGACGAGATCGTCTATGTCGAGCGCGCCTACAGCGAACGCTCGGGCATGCAGGTGGTGCGGGCGATCGGCGGCCATGCGCCGCTGCACCTGACCTCCACCGGCAAGCTGTTCCTGGCTGCAGATGACACCGCCCGTGTACGCGCCTACGCCACCCGCACCGGTCTGGCGGGCCATACCCGCAACAGCATCACCCAGTTGCCGGTGCTCGAACGCGAACTGGCCAAGGCGCGCCAGTACGGCATCGCGCGCGACAACGAAGAACTGGAGCTGGGGGTGCGCTGCATGGCCGCCGGCATCTACGACGACCAGGGCAAGCTGGTGGCAGGGCTGTCGATTTCGGCGCCGGCAGACCGGCTGGATGAAGGCTGGCTGCCCAAGCTCAGCGAAACGGCCCGCCAGATCTCTGAGGCCCTGGGCTACCGCGCGCCTGTGGCAGGCCGCTAGGCGCTACAACTCAATGGGGGGCGTCAGCCGCGCACCGGCTCGGCGCGCGCCTCGACCCAGCGACGCACGCGCTCGGCGTCACCCAGCCGGCTGAGCTTGCCGGCCGAATCGAGGAACACCATGATCAGCTTGCGGCCGGCCACGCGGGCCTGCATCACCAGGCACTGGCCGGCCTCGGAGATGTAGCCGGTCTTTTGCAGGGCGATGTCCCAGGTCGGGTTCTTGACCAGACGGTTGGTGTTGTTGAACTGAAGCACCCGGCTGCCCAGCGCCACCTGATGGCCCGGTGAGGTGGACAGCTCGCGCAGCATCGGGTCTTCGGCAGTCACCGCCACCAGCGTGGCCAGGTCCTGGGCGCTGGACTGGTTGCGGCTGGACAGGCCGGTGGGCTCCACATAGCGGGTGTCGTTCATGCCCAGTTGACGGGCGCGCTGGTTCATCTGCCGCACGAACACATCCAGGCCACCCGGGTAGGTGCGGCCGAGGGCGTGCGCCGCACGGTTCTCGCTGGACATCAGTGCCAGGTGCAGCAACTCGCCGCGCGACAGCGATGCACCGATCGTCAGCCGCGACGACGTGCCCTTCTCGGTGTCGACGTCGTCCTGGGTGATGGTGATCATTTCGTCCAGCGGCAGCTGGGCCTCGCTGATCAGCAGGCCGGTCATCAGCTTGGTCAGCGACGCGATCGGCAGCACCGCGGAATCGTTCTTGCTCAGCAGAACCTCGCGCGTGTCCTGGTCGACCACCAGCACCACGCTGGACTTGAGCGCCAGCGGATCGCCTGAACCGCGCAAGCCGGCCAGTTGCGCATGCGTGGGGCGTGCCGGTGCAGCGCGCTGGCCCTGGGCACGCGCCACACGGGCAGAGGAATCACGGTTTTGGCGCGCCTGGCGGGCTGCCTGTCGCTGGGCACTTTCGCGGCTGGCTTGGGGGCGCGGCGCCTGAGCCTTGCGCGCTTCGGGCCGGCCAGACGATGTTGCTGTTGACGCGGGTTGCGCCGCTGCCTTGGCCACCTTGCGGGCCTGCACAGCGTCGTCATCGCGCTGCGGCTTGGACGCACCTTGGGCCCACGCCGCGGTGCCGGCGACGCACGCCATGGCGAAACCAGCCACCAGCGCCCGGGAGGCCCGCGCGAAGCGCAGGCGCAGGCCCGGCATGAGACTGCTGCAAAACATCGCTCGAGTCTAGCCGGCCGCCAAAAGTCGCGCAAGATCAAGCACTTGCGCGATCCTTTTCAAGTTGCGCCGGCGCCACTGCAGCGCCGCCCTCGCCTCAGCCCTGCGCCGCCACCCGGTCGGCCTTGCTGTGCAGCTTGTTCAGGGCGCTCAGGTAGGCCTTGGCCGACGCCACCACGATATCCGGGTCGGCGCCCACGCCATTGACCACCCGTCCGCCGTGCTGCAGCCGCACCGTCACCTCGCCCTGGCTTTCGGTGCTGCCGCTGGTGATGGCATTGACCGAGTACAGCAGCAGTTCGGCACCACTCTTCACATGGGTCTCGATCGCCTTGAGGGAAGCATCCACCGGGCCATTGCCATCGGCACTGCCGCGGAACTCCTTGCCGTCGATGGTGAACACCACCTGCGCATGGGGCCGCTCACCGGTTTCGCTGCGCTGGGCCAGCGACACCAGGCCGTACTGTTCCTTGTCGGCGGTCACGCTTTCGTCGCTGCACAGGGCCAGGATGTCCTCGTCGAAGATCTCGGCCTTGCGGTCGGCCAGTTCCTTGAACTTGGCAAACGCGGTGTTGATGTCCGTCTCGGACTCCATGCCGATGCCCAGTTCCTGCAGGCGCTGCTTGAAGGCGTTGCGACCACTGAGCTTGCCCAGCACGATCTTGTTGGCGCTCCAGCCCACGTCCTCCGCGCGCATGATCTCGTAGGTGTCGCGCGCCTTGAGCACGCCGTCCTGGTGGATGCCGCTGGCATGCGCAAAGGCATTCGCCCCCACCACCGCCTTGTTGGGCTGCACCACAAACCCGGTGGTCTGGCTGACCATGCGCGAGGCCGGCACGATCTGCGAAGTGTCGACGCCGACGTCCAGGCCAAAGTAGTCGCGCCGGGTCTTGACCGCCATCACGATCTCTTCCAGCGAGCAGTTGCCCGCACGCTCGCCCAGTCCGTTGATGGTGCATTCCACCTGCCGCGCGCCGCCGATCTTCACGCCCGACAGCGAATTGGCAACCGCCATACCCAGGTCGTTGTGGCAATGCACGCTCCAGATCGCCTTGTCGGAGTTCGGGATGCGCTCGCGCAGCGTCTTGATGAAGCTGCCGTAGAGCTCGGGCACCGCATAGCCCACGGTGTCGGGGATGTTCAGCGTGGTCGCGCCTTCCTTGATGACTGCCTCCAGCACGCGGCACAAGAAGTCCACATCGCTGCGGTAGCCGTCTTCGGGGCTGAACTCGATGTCAGCCACCAGGTTGCGCGCAAAACGCACCGACTGCCTCGCCTGCTCAAGCACCTGCTCCGGCGTCATCCGCAGCTTCTTTTCCATGTGCAGCGCACTGGTGGCAATGAAGGTGTGGATGCGTGCGCGGTACGCGCCCTTGAGCGCCTCGGCCGCCCGGGCGATGTCGCGGTCGTTGGCACGCGCCAGCGAACACACGGTGGAATCCTTGATGGTGTCGGCGATCGCCTTGACCGACTCGAAGTCGCCATTCGACGACGCAGCAAAGCCGGCTTCGATCACGTCGACCTTCAGCCGCTCGAGCTGGCGCGCAATGCGCAGCTTCTCGTCGCGCGTCATGGAGGCGCCGGGCGACTGTTCGCCGTCGCGCAAGGTGGTGTCGAAGATGATGAGCTTGTCGGTCATGGTTTCACTCCTCGGTGTGCTGGGTTCGCCCCGCAGTCCTCGAATCGCTTGCGCACAAAGCAAAAGGCCCGCTGCGGGTGCATACGGGCCTTGCTGGATGGTGCGCGTGCGCTACCGACTCCGCCCGTTCGGCGAAAGAAGCAGTAGCGACAGCAGTCGATTCATGCGTTGCAGTCTAGCACAGGCCGCTCAGCGGTGCAGGCCGCGCTCTTCCGGTTCGTCGGTCGAGGTGCTGATCACGCTGACATGCTGGCCGCGGATGCGCCGCCAGCCGTACAGCAGGTAGCCGCTCAATCCATAGCAGACGAACAGGCAAAACAGGACCAGCGGCGGATCGATGTTGACGACAGCAATGCCCAGCGCAATCAGTACGATCACCGCGAACGGCACGCTCTTCTTGAGCTGCACGTCCTTGAAGCTGTAGAACGGCACATTCGTCACCATCGTCAGCCCGGCGTACAGGGCCAGTGCAAACACGCCCCAGGCAAGATCCTTGCCGGGGATGCCGGCGTCGGTGGCAATCCAGATGAAGCCCGCCACCAGCGCCGCCGCAGCCGGCGACGGCAGGCCCTGGAAGTAGCGCTTGTCCACCACGGCGGTGTTCACGTTGAAGCGCGCCAGGCGCAGGGCCGCACACGCGCAGTACACGAACGCCGCAATCCAGCCCCAGCGGCCAATGCCGCGCAGCGCCCATTCATAGGCCACCAGCGCCGGCGCGGCACCGAACGACACCATGTCCGACAGCGAATCCATCTGCTCGCCAAAGGCGCTTTGGGTGTTGGTCATGCGCGCCACGCGGCCGTCCAGGCTGTCAAGCACCATCGCGCTGAAGATGCCCGCGCAGGCCAGATCAAAGCGGCCGTTCATTGCCATCACCACGGCATAGAAGCCGCCAAACAGCGCGGCCAGCGTGAACAGGTTGGGCAGGATGTAGATGCCCTTGCGGCGCTTGCGCACCACCACCCCTTCCACAGCGGCGTGAGGATCGTGATCGGTCATGCAGGGCAGTGTAGTGGATCGGTGCAGGCGCAAAAAAGGCCACACGAGGTGGCCTTCGGGCTGACGGCAAGGCCAATCAGTTGCGGGTCTGGTCCACCAGCTTGTTCTTGGCAATCCACGGCATCATGGCGCGCAGCTGGCCGCCCACCTTCTCGATGCTGTGCTCGGCCATGTTGCGCCGGCGTGCGGTCATGCTGGGGTAGCCCGTACGGCCTTCCAGGATGAACATCTTGGCGTAGTCGCCGTTCTGGATGCGCTTGAGCGCATTGCGCATCGCCTCGCGCGACTGCTCGTTGATCACCTCGGGGCCGGTCACGTACTCGCCGTACTCCGCGTTGTTGGAGATCGAGTAGTTCATGTTGGCGATGCCGCCTTCGTAGATCAGGTCGACGATCAGCTTCAACTAGTGCAAGCACTCGAAGTAAGCCATTTCGGGGGCGTAGCCGGCTTCGACCAAGGTCTCGAAACCCATCTTCACCAATTCCACCGCGCCACCGCACAACACGGCTTGCTCGCCGAACAAGTCGGTTTCGGTTTCTTCTTTGAAGTTGGTCTCGATGATGCCGGCCTTGCCGCCACCGTTGGCCATGGCGTAGGACAGGGCCAAATCACGGGCCTTGCCAGACTTGTCTTGGTGGATGGCCACCAAATGGGGCACGCCGCCGCCTTGGGTGTAGGTGTTGCGCACGGTGTGGCCGGGGGCTTTGGGCGCGACCATCCAGACATCCAGGTCGGTGCGGGGCACGACTTGGTTGTAGTGAACGTTAAAGCCGTGAGCAAAAGCCAACGAAGCGCCTTGCTTGATGTGAGGCGCCACGTTGTTGTTGTAGACCTCGGCGATCATCTCGTCGGGCAACAAGATCATGACCACGTCCGCGGCCTTGACGGCGTCGTTGACTTCCATCACGTTCAAGCCGGCTTTGCCGACTTTGTCCCAAGAAGCGCCACCTTTGCGCAGACCAACCACGACTTTGACGCCGCTGTCGTTCAAGTTTTGTGCGTGGGCATGGCCTTGGCTACCGTAGCCCAGGATGGCGACGGTCTTGCCTTTGATCAGGCTCAGGTCGCAGTCTTTGTCGTAGAAAACTTTCATTTTTAGCTCCGGTTGAAATCAGGGATGGGTGTTAAACGCGCAGTATTCTCTCACCTCGGCCGATGCCACAGGCGCCGGTGCGAACCGTCTCCAAAATGGCGGTGCGGTCGATGGCTTCCAAAAACGCGTCGTTTTTGCTTTGGTCGCCGGTGAGTTCGAGCGTGTAGCTCTTGTCGGTCACATCGATGATGCGGCCTCGGAAAATGTCGGCCATGCGCTTCATTTCTTCGCGCTCTTTGCCCACCGCGCGGAC